>JAKATP010000185.1 GCA_021818685.1 Bacillota bacterium
CGGGCTTGATGCGGAACATCGTGGGTAATCGGGCCAGGAAGGGCCTCGCTGGGGGGAAGCGGCAGCGGCGACGCGCGAAACGCAATCGGCCAGCGTCTTGCGGGCGCGAGACCGGAAGAATGCCGCATAGGCCGCTCGCGTGCTGACGGGGCCGTGGCGCGCTCGCGGCTGGTGGAGGAAGGCGGCATGCCGAGGCGGCCATCTTCGGCTTGGTGTACCTAGACGCCGACGACGGGAATCGGTTCCTCCGGCTCTTGCAGAGCCAGTGTCCGAAGGAGTGGGTCAGTGGGTGGGTCGCCCAGACCATGGCGGGCCGAGCCTTGCTGCCTGGGAATCACCTTTCGCCGAGGACGTCCGCGGGCGTAGGAATCGCCGGGGATGCCGCGCGCGTCTTGTCAGGAACTGGTTGGCAGCGACCATCGGCCCCCACTCTGGCCCGGAGTCCCGTGGGGACAAACGACTTTAGCTAAAATGGACACAGCGCGCGTGGAATAAGGCTTGAGAGGGCTAATCACGGCGCAAGGATCCGGCGCATGACTGAAGGGTGTGACGGTGTGGACCTCGCCTGGAATAAGGTCGGCGGATCTCTCTGGGCGCCGGTTGCGCGGATGGCATTGGCGATGGTTACCGGCGTGGTAGGCGGACTTGGCGCTATTTTGTTTCGTTTGATGATTTCCTGGGTTGCGGATGGTGTCCACCTGGTTCTGCCTCTCACGCATCGGCCCGTGTGGGCGTGGACCGTGCTGTTGGCGCCGGCGGCCGGGCTCTTGGCGGTGAGCCTCATCACGCGCTACGTAGCGCGCGAAGTCAAGGGCCACGGGGTACCGCAGATATTGGAATCGCTCGCCTTGCGCGGCGGCCGCATTCGTCCGCGGGTTGGCCTGTTCGGGATTTTGGCCCCTGCGCTCACGATTGGTTCGGGCGGCTCCGTGGGGCGGGAAGGACCGATAGCTCTCATTGGAGCGGCGTTCGGGTCGACGCTGGGGCAAGCGTTGCATCTGACGGATCAGGATATCAGCCTACTCGTGGGCTGTGGAGCCGCGGCTGGCATCGGCGCCACGTTCAACGCTCCTATCGCCGGTGGGTTTTTCGGGTTGGAAGTGGTCTTGGGCACGTATGCTCTGGGTGCCCTGGTGCCAGTGTTCCTGGCCTCGGTCACCGGCGTCACCGTGTTCACCACCATCATGGGGGGCGGTGCTGTGCTGCCCACGCCACCCTACCATGTGATTGATCACTGGGCCATCTTGTTCATGATTGGTCTCGGCGCTTTGGTGGCAGGCGTTGGTTATCTCTACACCGCCGGTCTAACATTCAGCGAAGATGCGTTTGATCGGCTCCGACTGCCGTTTTGGGCCAAGGCGGTCGTGGGCGGCTTGGCCGTGGGTCTTATCGGGCTGTTCCTCCCAGGCGTGCTGGGGGTCGGCTACGCCACGATGCACCGCGCCCTCGATGGTGATCTGGTGTTTGGGGTGCTGGCGCTCTTGTTTGTGGCCAAGTATGTGGCTACCCTAATCACCATCGGAGCTGGTGGATCCGGCGGCGTGTTCGCCCCCTCGCTCTTCATCGGCGGTATGTTCGGCGGTTTTTACGGCGGGGTTCTCCACCGAATTTCACCCGGGTGGGCGCCGCACCCGGCCATTTATGCGGTGGCCGGGATGGCGGCGATGTTTTCGGCTGCGGCCCAGGCGCCGTTCGTGGCCATCACGATCCTGCTCGAGATCACGGGTGACTACCATCTCACCGCACCAGTGATGGCGGCGGCGGCCGTCAGCTACTTTGCGTATGGGTACTTTACGCGGGATTCCATGTACACGGTCAAGCTGCGGCGTCGGGGTATTTCCATCCTGCGTGGCAACGATGTCCGCCCCATTGAGCAAATCGCCGTGGAAGGCGCGCTCTCAGCGTTGGACGATGTGCATCTAGGGGTGGAGGATACGCGCGAACAAGCTTACAACCGACTCATGGAACTCAACCGTTCGTTTCTTCCCGTGGTCGATGCGAGCGGTCAGGTGGTGGGGCTGGCCACACTCGCCGGGCTTTCGGCGCATCACGGGGAACGGCCGCTGAGGGACGTGATGCTGCCCTTGCCGCCACCGCTTTGGGCCACCGACAGCCTTGACACGGCTCTTCGCCGGTTTGCCTTAGAGGACGTGGTGGCCCTGCCGGTGCGCCGCGGATCCCGAGGCCGCCTGGTCGGTTTTGTCACGCGCGACGATGTGATTCGCGCGTACAATGCGTCCACCCTGCGGACGATGGGGACAGCGCAGCAGATGCAGTCTCTTTCCCGGGCGCAGAATGACCCTGGACGGTTTCTGGAGGTCATCCTCTCGGCCCGTTCGCCCATCGTGGGCCAAACGCTGCAGACGCTGCGTCTGCCAGCCGCTGCCCTGGTGGTGTCGCTTGCGCGAAGGAATGCCACCCTTATTCCCCATGGTCAAACGCGCCTGGAGACAGGCGATAGGCTTTTGGTGTATGTGGCCCCCGCGGCGGAGGCAGATACGGTTCGCCGCATGCTGGAGGGTGTCTGAGACGAGGCGCGCGGGAGACTCGGGAGCATGGTCCCCCGGGTCCGTGGTCGGAGAAGGGTGCCTCGCGAGGGAGCCCGGCGGGACTGACCGGTCTTGTGGCCGTGGGGGTGACGTATTCAGTCGATCCGACGGCAACGGGCTTCGACCGGGTCCGGGGCTCGGGCAACCCCGGCCGGCGTCTCGCATGTTCAGCGTTTCGGGTCTGCCTCTCCGAATCGGGGCGTTTCGCGGTGAGCCGAATCCGGATGCCACCGTCGTTCAGTCGGTCAGTGGGTCAGAGGAAACCAAGGATGCGGCCCCTGGGCCTAAGACCAGGGCTTGTCGGTCACACGGCCGGCCAGGTCGACATACGCGAGGCGCGAAGGAGCGGGCCGGCCGGTGACGAGGCGGTCCGTAAGCCACTCCGCCATCCACTCCCTATCCGAGGGTCCGAGGGCGCTCGAGGTGGTGGTGTGGAGGCCGTGCCGCTCCCCCTCGTACAAGAGGAGTTCCTTCGGGCCCGGGATCTCGTCCAGGAGCGCATAGGTGTGGTCGATGGGGCTCAAGTCGTCATCCTCGCCCGCGATGCATAGGTAAGGGGCGTTAACCTCCCGCCCCACGTCCTTGAGGGTGAAACCCATGCGGAACGCGTCGAAGGCCTCCTCGTCCTCCATCCCGGCCATGTACATGAACCGAAGTTTGAAGGTGGGGGAGGCACTTTGAAAAATGGTCTCGCCAGCCGGTTCGTGGCACACATAGGCGACCGCCACACCCTTCAGATCCGGCACGGCGGCGCCCACCAGGGTCGCGAAGTACGAACCGAAGCTGACGCCCGAGACGGCGATACGGGCCGGATCTAGCTTCGGATGCTGGCGCAGGTAGCGGACGGCCTGCCGTCCCGCCTCCCGGAAGTTGTCCGGCGTGACATAAATACCGTGGGTAAGGGCCTCCCCCTGACCGGGCCCGTCGATGGCCAGCACCGCCACACCGCGCGTCAGCAGCGCGTCGCCATATAGGGCCACCATCATCTCCTTGAACCCATCCATCCCGTCGATGGCGAGCACGACCGGATAGGGTCCCGATCCTTCGGAGGGGAGATGGAGCCAACCCGGCAGATGCGCCGCACCAAAAGGTATTTCGACCCGTTCCACAGGGTGGTCGGCGAGCCGGGCATACGCCTGATAACACGCAATTTTGGCATCGTCGAGCCGGGTATTCTCTTCGGAGTGGGAAAAGAGCGGCCACTGGGCGCTTCCGTAAAGGAGGGCGGCAATGAAGTAGGACTCGCGGGCGGCGACGGGGCGATCGTCCCGCATCGCTTGCTCCGCGTGCAAACGGCGCCGGGTGGCAGCTCGCTCGAACTCCCGCGAAATGTCGGAAAATTTCTGGACACGCTGGCGCACACCCATGAAGTCTGCGGTTGCAGAGGGGCCACAGGGTCCGAGCGTATAGGCGATCCGGGCCTGGTCCCACTCGACGCCCACCGTCCGGATGACGGCGTCGAGAATCCAGCGCTGCTCCTGCCACCGCCGCATCCGCCGGTCAAGGCCGGGGGGAAAGCCTTTCACATTACCACCTCGCCGGGGTACTTCGTTGGCATCCACCACATTCCTCCAGCCTTACGGCTCTTCCGGAGTCAAAACCCCAGGATGGTGGAGTCAGGCGAGACACCTCGGATGAAAAGAATCCTTTGGCAGTGCCAGCGCGTACAGAAGGGGCCAAGTCCGTTAACCTAGTTAAGAAACCATCGTGTCACGGGGTATCGCGGATCGAGACCGCGGAGGCGGCGTCGACGAAGTGGACCGAGTGGGCCAAACCGTTCGACGAGGGTAACGGCGTCAGGAAAGTCCGGGCGTGAGGACATTGAGGTATGAGGACTTTAGGGACATTGAGATGGAGGTTTCAGATGGATACACGCATCCAGCAGATTGCGACCATGCGCTGGCGCGGGATTGGCCCGCATCGCGGGGGTCGCTCGGTCGCGGTCACGGGACATCCTGTGGAAACGGAAACCTTCTATTTCGGGGCCTCGGGCGGAGGCGTCTACAAGACCACCGATGGCGGGATCAGCTGGGCCAATATTTCGGACGGTTATGTGAATGCGGCCTCGGTCGGCGCCATCGCCATCGCCCCCGCGGATCCGAACGTGCTCTACATCGGCATGGGTGAGGCCTGCATCCGCGGCAACGTCTCCTTCGGCGACGGCGTCTATCGGTCGGACGACGGCGGCCGCAGCTGGAGTCACCGGGGACTGGCGGACAGCCGGCATATCAGCCGGGTCCGCATTC
>JAKATP010000030.1 GCA_021818685.1 Bacillota bacterium
TGGGCATGCGCCTCGGGCGGTGCGGCCCGGATCAGTCTGGCCCCCACCGGGAGCCCCCGGGGGATGGTCTTCTTCGTAAGTGCACGAAGGGCCGGGTTTGAAGGCGGTGTCCTCACGCCGCGCGGGACAGCGCCCCAGTGCCGGCGCTACATGGTTTGTGGAATCTCCACACCGATGAGATCGGTGGCGGTCTCCAATACCGCCAGCACGGCCCGGACTAAGTCAATCCGCGCCCGGACCGTGTCCGGGTCCCCGCCCAACACGCGGTGCTGACGGTAAAAACCGTGGAAGTGTCCCGCGAGCTCCACCAGATAGCGGGTGAGCCAATGCGGCGAAAGTTCCCGGGCAGCCCGGGCGACGACGTCCGGAAAGGACGCGAGGTCCCAAAGCAGCGCACGTTCCTCGGGCGCTGCCAGGAGCGACCTGGGCCCGTCGGCCACGGTCTCATGCGCCGCCTGCCGCAGGATCGAGCGGATGCGCGCACCGGCATACTGGACGTAGAAAACCGGGTTGGCCTGCGTACTGAGGAGGGCCAGTCCGAGATCGAAGTCGAGCGGGGTCTCCGGCGCCCGTTCGAGAAAAAAGAAACGGGCGGCGTCGACGCCGGCCTCGTCCAACAGCTCGGCCAACTCGACAAACTCCCCTCCACGCTTGGACATGCGCACGGCCTCTCCGTCGCGCATGAGGCGCACCAGCTGGACAATCAGGACATAAAGCCGCGATCCCTGCCCCGACAGGGCCTCCAGGATGGCGGTGATGCGGCTCACGTACCCGTGGTGGTCCGGCCCCAGCAGATCGATCAGGCGATCGTAGCCCCGCCTCACCTTGTCCCAGTGATAGGCGGCGTCCGGCACGATATAGGTGAGGGACCCGTCGCTCTTCACCACCACCCGATCCTTATCATCGCCGAACGCGGTTGAGCGAAACCACACGGCCCCGTCCCGCTCGTCAAGATGCCCGCTCTGCCGAAGCGCCCGGACGACCGCTTCGGCGGCCCCGCTCTCGCGGAATCGCCGCTCCTCGGCCCAGGAATCAAAGTGGACCCGGAAGCGCTCCAGCACCTCCCGCTGCCGGTCGGTAAAGAAGTCCGCGGCAAATGCGCCCAGGATCTCGTGACTCCTCGGCGCATTGGCCCCTCGCTCGTCCAGGTAAGCGCGAGCCGCATCCCGGACATAAGCGCCCGGGTACACGCCCTCTGGCCAGGTGCTCTCCACCTCCTCGCCGAGAAGCTCCCGGATGCGCAGATCCACTGCCTGACCCAGCTTTAGAATCTGGACCCCGGCGTTGTTCAGGTAAAACTCCTTGTCTGCCCGCCACCCGGTGAAATTAAGCAGTCGGGCCAGACTGTCGCCCAGAGCCGCCGCCCGGCCGCTCACCACGTTCAACGGTCCCGTGGGATTGGCCGACACAAACTCCAAAAGCACGCGGGCATTGCGTCCCTCGTCACTGCGGCCAAACGCTTGCGGGTCGCTCAGCACGTCGTCGACGACCCCGGACAGAAACTCGGTCCGGAGCCACACGTTCACGTAGCCCGGCCCTTCGGCCCCCAGGGCTTCGACGTCTGGATGACCGGGAAATCGTGCGCACAGCTCGGCTGCGATATCGCGGGGGCTCTTTCGAAGGGTGCGGGCTAGGCCGAATGCCACGCTGGTGGCCAGATCCGCCCGGCCTGCTTCCGTCGGCTCCGCGAGCACCACCCGGGTCCCGGCCGGTCCTCCAAGATCTTGGATAATGGCCTCCAGCGCGGCCTGCAGCTCCTCCCGGACCCGGGCGAGCCGGGTCCGCTCAGCCATCGGAAGGCTCCCCGCTCACCAGGAGCGCTGTTTCCCGAACCAGTTTGGCCGCCAGGATCGCAGAACGCAGGGACGGGTCGGCCATGGGCATGGTCTCCACAATGTCGGCCCCGATGATGTGCTGACCACGCATGGCGGCGAGCGCCGAAAATCCCTCGCGCGGCGTGATGCCCCCCGGCTCCGGCGTCCCGGTGCCGGGCATGAATGCGGGGTCGAACACATCGACGTCAATCGTGAGGTAGATGGGGCGGCCGGTCCACTGAGCCCGTGTGGCCAAAAGCGGCTGCAGGACGTCGTCCGGAAATAGATGGGTGTGCTGCCGTCCCCACGCCAGCTCCTCCGCCGTGCCCGATCGAACGCCGAACTGGTAGATCCGGCCGTCTCCGACCAACTCCGCGACGCGTCGCAGCACGGTGGCGTGGGAGAGCCGTTCACCCAGATAGGTGTCGCGAAGATCCGCATGCGCGTCCCAGTGCACGACCATAAGGTCTGGCCACACACGAAGGGCCGCCGTGACGAGCGGCAGGGTGATGAGGTGCTCGCCGCCCACGGCCAGAAGCCGCTTTCCGAAGGCCAGCAGGTCGACCGCCGCCTCCTCAATCAGGGCCAGGCTTTTTTGCACGTTGCCGATGGGCAGGTCGAGATCGCCCGCGTCGTGGAGCGGCCGCTCCACAAGGTCCGCATCCTGCAGGGGCGAATAGGTTTCGAGCCCGTAAGACGCCTCGCGGATCCGCGGTGGGCCAAAGCGAGACCCCGCCTGAAACGAGGCAGTATAGTCCATCGGCACCCCGCCCAGCACCCAGCGTGCCTGGGTGATGTCGGCATCAAAGCCGAGAAAACGGTCTGTGCGCTGGAAGCGGGATGTCGTCATTCTATGAGCTCCCGCACCATCGGTGGCAGCACAAACGAGGCCGCCTGGACCTCGGCCGTCCAGTAGCGGGTGTGCAGACCGTCGACCGGGCGCGGCGTCCCGAGCGGTTTCTTGCTCCCGAGCCCAAATGTCCACAGACCTGTGGGATAGGTGGCGACCGCCCCGAGATACAAGGTGACGTGGGGAAACGCGCTCCGAAGCCCCGACTGCACCTTCTTCACCAATTCCGGCTCCAAAAGCGGGGATTCCGACTGCGCGACCGCGATCCCCTCCTCACCCAAAGCGGCATAGACGGATTGGTAGAAGGCCGGACCGAACAGACCCTCCGCCGGACCTACGGGGTCGGTCGAATCGACGATGATGACGTCGAAGTCACGCGCCTCCTCCCGGATAAAGCGAATGCCGTCGGTGACATGCAGGTGCGCCCGGGGATGGTCAAACGCGACGGACAGCGCCGGAAAGAAGTCGCGTGACGCCGCCATCACCCGTTCGTCAATCTCGACGAGGTGCGCCTCCTGCACCTGCGGATGCTTCAGCACCTCGCGCAGCACCCCCCCATCGCCACCGCCGATGATCCCGACCCGCCGCGGACAGGGATGCAGAGTGAGGGGGACGTGTGCCATCATCTCGTGATAGACAAACTCGTCCCGATCGGTGGTCTGGATGGCGCCATCCAGCACCAGCACCCGTCCGTACGCTTCCGTGTCCAGGACCAGAAGCTCCTGGAAGGGGGTGGTCTCCCGGCGCAGCACCGCCTTCACCCGCAGTCCCAGCGTGACATCATCGGTCTGAAACTCCGTGAACCATACGTGATCCGCCATCAAAACCTCCCCGGATGTCCGATTGCGGTTGTGTCTCACGGCACTCCCGCGGTTTTAGCTCCAGAGAACACACGCGGCCAGCGCGCAGCCGATGCGTTCGACCCGATATTCGACTCCCCTCACCAGCACGCGTGCAAGATGACGCTCGCGGTAGGAGAAGGCCTCCTCGACCATGCCCCGGACGGCGTCCTCAGCCTTTTCACGGCTCACCCGCCCCGAGAACTCCATGATGACCCCGTATTCGCCCGGGTCCCCAATGCCCACCGCGACCGCCGCCGCGATAAGCTCGCCCGGATGCTCCGAGGTGATGGCCCCGTACGCCGTCGGGACCAGCAACCCCGGCGTGATGTGCGGGTGATTCTCCTCCTTGGCGTGCGGCGGCAGGATGGAACTGACTTTCAACAGGTTTACGTTACCGATGCCCGCATGGAGCAGGGCCCGGTCAAAAGCGGTCAGGCGAGTATCGGCTTCCGCCGCACCGGCCACGAGGCAAAACTTCCGCAAGATTTCCAACGCCAATCCGGGCCTCCCTTGTCTTGTCTTGTCGACCGTGGGAAGCCCGCGGTCAGATCCGCATCATTATACGGACCACCGGATGGCGCCGCAATGGCGGCGTCCTGCGGTAGCGCGACGCTAGTCTGGCCATACTGTCCGAGGAGGGATGGCTGTGAGAAGCCGCAGGCGGCGCCGCGCCTCCGGGCTTGGGCGGCTCTGGCACGGTCTGGTGACCCGCGCCACGCGTACGGGCGCGAGCATCACCCTCCCGCTCCTTATCGTAGCAGCCGTCGCCGTAGCCGGGCCGGGAACGTTTTTGGCGCTCCCGCTCCCGACTCTCCCGAGCGACACACTGGTCTACGACCCGCATGGTCAGCTGCTGGCAGAGCTGTACACCACCCAAAACCGCATGCCCGTCCCGGCGTCCGCCATCCCGCCGGTCATGAAGAATGCGCTCGTAGCCATCGAGGACGACACGTTTTGGATCGAGCCCAACATTGACCCCATCGGGATCGCACGAGCGGCGGTTGTCGACATTACCCACCGCCGGATCCTTCAGGGTGGGTCCACCCTCACCCAGCAACTGGCCAAGAACCTGTACCTGACGGATCAGCGGACCTTCCAGCGCAAGGCGGCGGAACTTTTGTTGACGCTCAAGATCGGCAGCACCTACACGAAGAGCCAGATCCTGACCGAATATTTGAATGATGTGTACTTTGGCCAGGGAGCCTACGGCATCGGTGCTGCCTCCGAAGTGTACTTCGGCCACGGCGTCCGGTCCCTGACCTTGCCTGAGGCCGCCCTCCTGGCCGGTCTCGTAACCGCGCCGAGCTATTACGATCCGTTCAACAATCCCCGGGGGGCTGTCCTGCGCCGGAATACGGTACTGGCCCGGATGGCGAGCCTTCACTACATTACCCGCGCCGCGGCGGCTAGAGCCGAGGCGGTACCGCTGCATCTGGCCGGGAGCCGTGCCCCCAACTGGGCTCAGCGAGCCCCCTACTACTTCCAGTTCGTAAGCCAGCAGCTGGCCCAGGCAGACCCGAGCCTCGCCTCCCATCTCTACACGGGCGGGTATCGGATCACCGTGTCTCTAAACCCGAAGGACCAGGCGGCTGCCAACGCCTCGTTTGCGGCCAACATGCCGCCGGCCGTCTTAGTGAACGGTGTGCCCGAGCCGGAAGGCGCCCTCGTTGGTCTCAACCCCAACAACGGCAACATCACCGCCATGGTGGGGGGTCGGAACTATGCCGTTACCACCTTCAACCGGGCCGTCGACGCCGCACGCCAACCCGGATCCGTATTCAAGTACTTTCTCTACACCACGGCCATTGCGGAGGGCTACCCCACTTCGAGTGTCAAGGACTCCGCGCCCGTGCGCTTTCCGAACGGCCACGGTGGCTTTTATGTCCCGCACAACTACGGCCAGGTGTACAACGGTCCGCTCGTCATGCGCCGCGCCATCGCCATGTCGGACGACATCGTCGCCCTGAAGTGGATGAACACCCTCGGACCACCGGCGGTGATCGCGATGGCGCACAAGATGGGCATCACGAGCCCCCTCGCGGACAACCTCACGACGGCGCTCGGATCAAGCTCCGTCACTCCCCTCGAGGTGGCCGACGGCATCGCCACCCTGGCCAACGGCGGCTACCGCGTCACCCCGCGCGCCGTATTGTCGGTCACGGACGCTGCGGGCCGCACGCTGTACCAGGCGCCCGTCTCGCGCACCCGGGTCATCTCGCCCCAGGTGGCCTACGTCGTGAGTGAGCTCTTTACGGCTCCCCTGACCAATCCGTCCGGCACGGCCAACAATCTCACCTCCGTCTTCTGGCGGCCAGCGGCCGCCAAGACCGGCACCTCCTCCGCCCAGCGCGATGCCTGGCTCGCAGGCTTCACACCGCAGCTGGTGGGCGTCGTCTGGGTCGGAAACGACAACGATACCTCGATCCATTTGACAGGCGACGCCGGCGCCGGCCCTGTCTGGGCCGCATTCATGAACTCCGCCCTCGCGGGTGATCCGGTAGCACACTTCACCGAGCCTCCGGGTGTGAGCTGGCGCTACGTCTGCACCCGTACGGGACTCCTGGCCAACGGATGCTGCTCGTCCTACCGCGAGGTGTTCATTTGGGGCCATCTCCCGAAGAGGAGTCCTCCCGGCTCATGCGGCGGAGTGAGTTCCGGGGCTTCTGGCGGCACGTCCCCCCACAGTGCGGCCACGCCCGGGGCCACGCTGCACGACATCTTAAAGGCGCTCCTGCCGTAGTCCACTTGCCTGACAACTCAAATTGACAGATCGCCATCTGTTCGGTACAGTGCCCGCGAGGAGCCGATAAATGAAACTCACTGCCGGCGCGGGCGCTACGATGGTGGCGGCTGCGCTTCTTCTGACCGGGTGTGGATCGGGGCCCAAAAGCTCGGCGTCGGTCGTCAATGTGCCGTACGCCGCCTCCCTGGCCTACATCATGGATCAGCAGGTAGGGCCGGCGTATCAGAAAGCATCCCACGTCACCTACGAGGGCCGGGCCGGCACATCTTTGTCCCTCGTCCATCTGATTGATGCGAACAGCATTCCCGCGGACGTCTTTTTGAGCATCGGGGCCGGCCCTATCAAAGATTTGGGTCGGAAGGCACCGTGGGCCATCGGATTCGCATCGGCGCCGCTGGTGCTGGCGTATAACCCGAAGAGCCCCTATGCCGCCGAGCTTCAAGCCATCGCACGCGGCGAGCGGCCTTTTCGCGATCTGTTCCCGATTCTCGCACAGCCGGGCTTCAAGCTTGGACGCACAAACCCCAACACGGACCCCCAGGGACAGGCCTTCTACATGATGGTGGAACTGGCCCAAAAGCTATACGGGCTGCCCGTCGGCAGCACCCGGAAAATCTTGGGCCCGCTCGACAACCCGCGGGAGGTGTACTCGGAGACCGGTATTCTGACGGAACTTCAAGCCGGAAACCTCGACGCGACGAGCGCGTTTTTGCCCGAGGCCAAAGAGCATCACCTGCCCTATATCGTCCTTCCGCCCTCGCTGAACTTTGCCGATCCCGCCGACGCAGCCTTCTACGACCAGGCCTCGGTCCGCATTACGGGAGGCCAGGTGATCCGCGGCGCACCGATTACGATTGACCTCACGGTGGTGAACGGCAGTCCCGCCGGCATCCGGTTTGCGCACTACGTTCTCACCCACCCCCACTATTGGCGAGAGGACGGCTACACCGTCATCACCCCCCTCTACGCGGGCCATGTCGCGAGCATCCCGAATGCGCTCCGGAACATCCGCTAGCCGGGTCGCGCCAGCGCTCCTCATCGTGGTCTTTGGGATCTTGCTGCTGGCGCCGGCCCTGGTGCTGTTGGTATACGGCATCCATGACTGGGGCCTCATCCCCCCGGGTACTCTGCGGCCGCTCGGAATCACGTCGATCGGGGCATCCGCCCTGGCGCTCCTCATCACGGCAGCCTTTGGCCTCCCGCTGGCCTGGTACCTCTCAACCCTGCCGCGCCGCCTGCGGTTTTTGGCGGAGGGTCTCCTGGCCGTGCCCCTCTTGCTGCCGCCGCTGGTGGTGGGTCTCACGCTCGCCTTCCTGCTCGGTCCGGAAAGCCTGACCCACCTGGCCTGGACCAACACCTTCTGGGGACTCGTGACGGCCGAAGTGTACGAGGCCGCGCCCTACTTTGTCTTTGTGGCCTGGGCGGGATTCGGGGGAGTTCCCCTCCTGTACCGCGAGGTGGCCCGGTCCCTCGGCTGGCGGCCCTGGCGCGTCTTCTCCCGGGTGGTCCTACCCCTCGCCTCGCCGAATCTGGCCGTCGGCGCAGCTATGGCCTGGAGCCGCGCCATCGGCGCCTTCGGTGCACCTCTGGTCGTCAGCTACCATCCCCAGGGCCTGCCGGTGGGCCTCTGGGTGGTGTTGGAGGAGTTTGGTCTGCCGCAGGCCCTACCGCTGGCGCTCTTGCTGGTCATCGTGGCGCTGCCGCTTCCTATCGGCGCCTTGGTCTGGTCGCGCCATGCTGCACGTTGACCTCGAAATTTCCATCCACGCTCATGGCCCACGGCGGATGCGGGCGGACGTGCCGCGTGGCAGGATCCTGGCCCTCTTTGGTCCCTCGGGGGGCGGCAAGACCACGCTCCTGAGAGCGTTGGCCGGGTTTCACCCCGCCCGGGGTACGCTCTCATGGGATGGACGGGATATCCTCTCGGAACCGGTGGAAGCCCGCCCGTTCGCCTGGATGCCTCAGGCCCCCAGCCTGTTTCCGCACTGGACCCTCCGCCGCCAGCTGGTGGAGGCCCGTCCCGCCCGCACGGCCGACGCCCGCCTGGATGCCCTGGTGACGACCCTCGGGCTGCAAGAATTGCTGGAGCGTCCCGGACGCGGCCTCTCCGGCGGGCAGCAGCAGCGCGGTGAGCTTGCGCGAGCGCTGGCCCGTGATCCGGACGTCCTGCTTCTCGACGAGCCGTTCTCGGCCCTCGACGCTCCTACGCGCGGGATGGTCGGGACGTGGCTCCGCGAACTCCTGCGCTCCGAGGGGCGTTCGATGGTGATGGCCAGTCACGACTGGAGCGACGTCGAATCCTGGGCAGATGAGGTCATTCTCCTGGACGAGGGGCAAACGGTGGCCCAGGGCGATCCGGGTACCCTGTTCTCGTCGCCGCCCAACTGGCCGGCCGCACGCCTGATGGGGTTTGAGCGCCAGATCGGACCTCGCGTCCTTCATCCGGACCTGGCGGAATGGGCGGCCCCCCACCGGTGTCCGGTCGTACTGATCGGCGTCGTGAGCGACGTGAGCCCGCACGGTGCCGGCCATCGTGTGACCCTCACATGCGACGACGGGACGACCGTCCGGGCCTCGGTGCCGCGCGGTACCACCCGTCCCATGATGGACTCCCGCGTGGAGATCGGTTTTCATGCTCCCGAGGTGGAGGTGATGAATGGCCCTCGAAATCCGCCGGCGGCGCCTGGGTCTCGGTCTCAGTCTTTCTGAGGCCGCCCGCCAGATAGGGATAAGCCGGCAGGCACTGCTGGCCATCGAGCAGGGCCGGGTCCCGCGTGCCGACACGGCCCTCAAGATCGCCCGGACCCTCCATACGACGGTGGAAGCGCTCTGGGCGCCTGAACGTCCGTACCGATGGGTGGGCCAGCCGAGCATCCGCGCCCGGTGGGCCCTCGTGCGTCAGCTCACGCTATTTCGAGCCCAGTCGCTGGCCGCTGATGTGAGCGTCCAGGGCACAGTTGTAACGCCGCTGCCCGAAGCGCGGCCACCCGAGCGGGTCGTCGTGATCGCGGGGTGCGACCCAGCACTGCCAATGATGGCCGACTGGATGCAGCGCCTTCACCCCGGGTGGTGGTGCGAGGTCTGGCCGTGTCCCAGCATGGAAGCCCTCGAGCTCTACCGGGACGGCCTCGTCCATGTGGCCGGGATCCACCTCTATCATGGCATGGGCTACAACGAGCCCTGGACGCGCGACCTGCCCGGATCGGCCGGCGTGCACTCGGTGACCTGGGAGGCGGGCCTCGTCGCGCGCGACTCCCATGACCTCGCGGTATGGCCCCGACACTGGCGGGAGGGACGCATGGCCGTACGGCAGCCGGGCTCGGAGGCCCGGGCATTGGCCGACCGGATGGCGGCACGACAGGGCCTGGACCAAGCCGCCTGGTCGGGGCGTCCCGCGGGCTCTCACCTGGAAGCGGGGCTTTGGGTGTCAGAGGGCACGGCCCGGGTCGCCGTCTCCACGCGTGCGGTGGCCGCCCTCTTCGGCCTCGAGTTTGAACGTTGGGCGGAAGAGCCCTTTGACTGGGTGATTGACCGCTCCCCTCAAGAGGGGGTGGAGCGTCTCTTGCAGACGCTCACCCACCCGCTCGTGCGGGCCTCTTTGGCCGAGCTTCCCGGCTATCGGGTGGAGGGCAGCGGGCAGCCCCTCTGGAGCCACGGATCCTGACGGGCTCGGAGCTCACCCCAAACAGGCGCCCCACTCACCCGGGGGCGCCTGTTTGGGCTCAGGCGCGCGCGCTTTCGGTGTCGAGGGCGTCAGCCACCTCGCGGAAGAACTGAGACAGGTTGCTGACGGCATTATAATGGCCGTTTTGCTCCACCGTGGACGTGAGCGCCACGTAGCATCCCGGACAGAAGACGATGCCCCAGCGGGCCAGCACCTCGGCCACGTGCGGATCCGCCACCACCAGATCGACGACGCGCGCTTGGGCTACGTCGCTCACCCCGCAGCCTGCCCCTCTTCGGGTACCTGCTCCCAGTCCGGGATCCATGTGGGAACGGTCAGGGTCGCCTCTTCGATAGCCTTAGTCACGTCATCGACAAAAGCCTGCCGCACTTCGTCGTTGTCACGCACCTTAAGCTGCCACTTCTGGTAAATGGCGTTCCGGCGGGTTTTGGGGCGTCCAAAGACATTCATGACCCGGGGCCACCACAGGTTCAAGGTCTCCTGCAGCTCATCGTGCGTGGCCGGGTCCCGGCCGAGCCGCTTCAGCCAGGTATCGCCGTGGGCGATGTGCATGGTCTCTTCCTTCATGATCCCATCCATCACGCGCCGCCAGGGCCCGTAGCTGCAGTGCACCACGTCGTCCAGTTGATGCCCGGCCGCACGGTCCATGAGGACGTTGAACATGATGAAGTCCGACCAGGTATCAATCGGATAGTAGAAGATGTTGACCCGCTGGTCCTGCCCCGCCCGCTTCTGGCCGAGGTAGTCCTGTTCTCCCACCCTGAGGGTGAAGTCAAACTGCTTGACCCGATTCTCAACGTCGACCCCGAGATTCTCCAGGAGTTTGTACACCACGCGGCCGTGGCGAACCTCGTCGCGGGCAATGGACGCGACCGCCAGCATCTCGGCCGGGTTGGGCGCTTTCATGATCCAGGGCACGTAACCGAAGGCGCCGGCAATCTCCGAGTCCGCCTCCATCATCATCAGGTGAATCAGATTCTCCCGGTACTCATCGGTCATGTCCGCGGGATCCTCCACGAGCTCGCCGTGCCGGATCTTCTCCAAGAGAACGGCATTCCTGTCTTCTTCCCGTTCCGCCATAAAAGCCTCCCTCCGTCCATCAAAAACGCTGACCGTGTTGAGCCATATTATACGCGGCTTGCTGCTGGCAAGAAAAACTGCGCCCCGTCGCCTTAAGTGCCTTCGGGGTGGCCATCCATCAACGAGGACTCGGTCGTCCGGGACCAGAGTCACCAAGCCATGGTGCCGGTCCGGAAGGATTTTCGTCTCACGAGCCAGGCGTCACCGTGATGGCCTGCTCCCCCAGCTGCTGCCATGCCGAGATAAAGGGGGCTTCCGGCACGGCTTCCGCAGCCTGACCGGTCCAGGGATTGTTCAGGTACAAGGTATTGCCCTTGTAGCCCACCAACAGCACGGCGTGCTCCAACGGGGTGGCGTGGACGGGACCCTCGGGACTGTTCCAGGTCACCCAATCCTGTGTGGGCTCAAAGGTGAGTGTGGTCCACACCTCGACCGGAATGCCGCGGGCCACCTGCGCGAGGATGTCGGAGAACGGCTTGCCCGTCAGGTTCTCGGCCCGTCCAGGCAGCACCTGGTTGAGAAGTTTGGTCATCGGCCCGTTATAAATCCCGTAGCCATAATTGGCCTCGTACACACTGCCCACAAACCCGACATTGGGATTACCCCAATAGCTGACGCGGTGCTCCACCTCACCGCTGGCTGTGGTGTACGAAGTCATCTGCAAGGGCGTCGGGTCCTTCGGCATCTCGGCTGCCAGCGTCATCTTGCTCACCGGGTGCCCCACCGCCGTCAAGAGCATGGAGAGGCTCGTTACCTCGCACCCATTGGGCAGCTGCGGGAATTGGGACTGGGCTGGCACCGAGATCAAGGCTGACGGTGGCAGGGACGTGCTGGACGGCGCCGACGACGCGGTGGACGTCTTCGACGAGGCCGGGTTCGGTGAGGATCGGGGGGCACGCGACGGTGGCGAGGCGATGCGAGGGTGGGTCTCGGAGGCCATGCGCCGACCGAGCCCCCAATGAAACGCCCCCATGCTGAAAGCTCCTAGCCCCACCAGCACGATGCCGGTCAGAAGCGTCCGCCGCCAGGCCCAGTGACGGCGCACGGGCCGGCGACCATGCCGCCTTACGCTTGAACCCATCCCCATCACCTCGCTTCTGAAACCGTGACCCTCGCGATCGGCTCCGTCGATCCCTCCTGCCCGGGTGCACCAGACCCCAAGTAAGCCTGGTACCAGACAAGGAACGTGAGCGCTGTCCAGATCTTCCGGTGCCGATTCCACACAAAGGTGTCGGTATCGTTCAGGAGACCCTCGAAGTACGTCGTATCCAGGACCGCTGGCCGCACCGTGTGAAAGACATCGCGGATAAAGTCATGGAGGTCTGCGGCAATCCATTCACGAACGGGAATGGGGAACCCGAGCTTGGGTCGGGTCACGACCTCATCGGGCAAAAGGCCCCTGGCCGCCTCCCGCAAGGCGAGCTTGGTGGTCCCGCGCCCGACCCGGAATTCGACCGGGAGGCGGGCCGCCACCTCAAAGACCGCCACATCCAAGAACGGCACCCGAAGCTCGAGCGAATGCGCCATCGACATCTTGTCGGCCTTCATCAAGATATCACCCGGCAGCCACGTGTGACAGTCCACCGTCTGCATGCGCGCGACCGCATCAAGGCGGGCCGAGGCCGCATAATGCGGATCGGTCACGCTGTAAGGGTCCTGGATTCCGTCGACGTCCGCGATCCGTAGAAAGCCTCGCTTCTCGTCGTCCGTGAACATACGGGCGTTGCCGATGAAGCGGCGCTCCAGCGGTCGCGCCCCGCGCTCTAGGTAGCCGCGTCCTTTCATGCCTGGCGGAAGGGCTTCCGCCACCCGCCCCACCATGCCGCGAAGGCCCGCCGGCATCCACTCAAAGGGACGGAGCGCACCCGGTTCACGGTAAATCGGATAGCCCCCAAATAGCTCGTCCGAGCCCTCTCCGGACAGGATCACCGTGACATGACGGCGAGCCTCGCGTGCCAGGAAATAGAGCGCGGGAGCGCTCGGATCCGCAATCGGCTCTTCCTGGGCCGCGACGATGCGAGGAAATAAGTCCTGATACTCTCGGGGCGCAACCTCCACCTCATGGTGCTCCGTGCCGAGAGCCTGCGCGATGCGGCGCGCCGCAGCCAGTTCGTTGACTTCCCGATGATTTCCCGAAAAGCCGATGCTGAAGGTCCGAACGTCTTCCCGTTCCCGCATGAGCGCCACCACGAGGCTCGAGTCGATCCCGCTCGACAGGTACGCGCCGCGCGGCACATCACTCACCATGTGCCGCCGGACAGAGTCCCGCAGCGTCTCTTGAATCGTCTCGGCCGTTTGGGCCAGGGATGCGAAGGATCGCGACGCCTCGGGATGAAAGGCGAGCTGCCAGTAACGGTGGAGCGACAGCGCGCCGTTCTGAAACAGGAGATAGTGCGCCGGCGGCAGTCGGTAAATCCCACTGAACATGGTCAGCGGATCCGGTACGTACTGAAACGTGAAGTAGTGCCAGACGGCCTGAGCGTCAAGCGACGGCCGGAGATGCCCCGACGCCAGGAGACTTCGGATCTCAGAGGCAAAAAGGAGGGTCTCGCCCACCCGGGCGTAATAAAGCGGTTTGATGCCAAAATGATCGCGGGCCAAGTAGAGGCGGTCCTGCCGCTCGTCCCGGATGGCCAGGGCAAACATGCCGCGCAGCCGAGACACCCCGTCGATGCCCCATTCCTCGTAGAGGTGCGGCACCACCTCCGCGTCGTTCTCGGAGACAAAGCGGTGTCCGCGAGCCGCCAGCTCCTCTCGAAGCTCGCGGTAGTTGTAAATCTCCCCGTTGACGACACTCACCACCTGGCCGTCTTCGCCGCGCATGGGCTGGTGCCCGCCAGCCAGATCTAAGATGGAGAGCCGGCGAAATCCCACTCCGACCGGGCCCCGGGTAAAGACCCCGGCATCATCGGGTCCCCGATGGGCCATGGCGTCCATCATCCGGGTCAGAGCGCCCGGATCGACAGAGCGCTCCCGCGGCTCCACCACCCCGCAGATTCCGCACATAAAAAGCCTCCACCCTTCCCCCAACCCCGGCTCATCATGCGTCCCCTGCCCGTCGGAGGCCTGAGAGCATCGCGTTTTGCGACCGAAGATCCGAGGCACCAGCAGAATAACATCCTTCACGAAGCATGGTGGCCGGCGGAAGAGACCCGAAACGGTGCGGGAGCACCGCACCCCCTCGATCGCACGCGGTTTTCTCGAGCTGCCTGCACGACCATCAGCGATGCCCACGACGCTTCGAGCAACAGGAGCGGGCTCCCGTCAGGAAGCGAAATGGGACACGCGCGCCTCGAACACGGGCACGACCCGTCCCCCGACCGCCACGGGGACGCCGTCTACGTTGAGGCGCAGATGAAGTTCGGAAGGACGCCCCATCTCAAGGCCCTGACGGATAAGAAAGCGGCTCGGGTCCGTTACCCCCGCCCCGTAGACAAGATACCAGCCGAGATCGGCGGCAGCGCTGCCGGTGGCCGCGTCCTCATTCACGCCATGACCCGGCGCAAACATGCGCGCGTGGATGGTCCCCGCACCGGAAAATGCCCAGGCGTAAAGACCGCCCACGGACCCTTCGAGTCCCGCCAACACCGTCTGCATCTGCGCAAACGACGGGAGGAGCCGGCTGACGGCCGATGGCTCGACGTTCACCAGGAGGTGGCCAAGGCCGGCAGCCACGACACGGGGCGGGTGCGCATCGCGCACCGAGTCAGGGGCTATCCCGAGGGCGTCCGCGGCGGTCGGGACCCCGACCGAGGCGCCGAGACGGCCGGGCGGCGGCGTCATCCACCACATCCCGTCCGCATCCCGTGTACACTCCACTGCGCCGGCGGCCGTCGTCTGCGTGACCGGACTCTCCACCAGGCCCTTCGCGGCCAGCGCCGCCACGGCGCCCAAGGTGGGATGGCCGGCAAACGGCAGCTCATGGGCCGGGGTAAAGATGCGCGATCGATAGTGGTGGGCATCATCTACCCACACAAAAGTTGTTTCGCTGAGATTCATTTCCCGCGCCCAGGCCTGGAGGCGCGCGGTCGCGACCCCCTCCGGCGGATTCACAAACACGGCCAGCGGATTCCCGCCCAACAGTTCCGCCGTGAACACATCCACCTGCATCAGCGGGACGGTCACGTCTGACCCTCCTTCTCACCTTCTTAACTTTTTACCTTCTCACGTTCTCAGGGATGAACGCCGGGCGGCTCCCGTTCGTTATCCACCCAAACGGGGCGCGAATCTGGAGGGCAACCCGCAACGAGCCACCAAAACCAGAGGCCGGGACCATATTCCGGCTCCCTGTCATCGGCGGCGAGGGCCAAAAACAGCTGGTGCATCCAAGGATCGCGGGCCCAGTCGGGGGAGACCGGATCTTTCACAGCGCCCCCCGTTCCCCGAACCCGCGGTCCGGCTCTCTCAAGCGGGTCTCGTTACGAAAGCGGGCTCTCTTTATCGAGGGCTTCCAACGCCTTCTTGACCGTATTGACGAAGAGGGCGGCTTCCGCCCCGTCCACGACC
This sequence comes from Bacillota bacterium, assembly GCA_021818685.1. GTDB lineage: Bacteria > Bacillota > Sulfobacillia > Sulfobacillales > JAIMBI01 > JAKATP01. The sequence goes on from JAKATP010000030.1 coordinate 15,521, forward strand.
CGGTGGTCGAAGGACAGGCACAGGTTCACCATGGAGCGCACGGCAATAGCGTCACCCACGACCACCGGCCGCTTCACGATCGACTCCATCGTGACGATACCCACTTCGGGCGCATTGATGATCGGGTAGGTGAGCACGGTGCCGACAGCACCGGTATTGTCCACCGTGAAGGTGCCGCCCGACATGTCCTCCACCGTCAGCTTCCCCTGCCGCGCGCGCTGCGTGAGCTCCTGCGCGCGGTGGGCGAGGCCGACAACGTTCAGCTGATCGGCGTCCTTGACGACCGGCACCACGAGTCCCCGGTCGGTGGCGGCCGCAATGCCGACGTTCACCCGCTTCTTCATCACGATGGAGTCGCCGTTCCATTGGGCGTTCATCACCGGAACAGCCCGCAATGCTTCTGCCACGGCTCGCAGCATAAACGGTAGGTAGGTAAGGGCGACCCCTTCACGAGCGCGAAAGGCTTCCTTGTGCCGTTCCCGCAGCGCTACCAGTCCGGTGACGTCAGCCTCCACCATGAGCCACGCGTGCGGTACCGTCTGCTTGGAGCGCACCATCCGTTCGGCAATTACGCGGCGGACTGATGTCAGGGGCACCAGGGTGTCGGCATCCTCCACGCGGGCGGGAGCGCCCGCTAAGATAGCCGCGGGAGCCGGGGCCGGCGGAGCCGCCGCCGGGGCCGCCGACGGCGCGCCCGCGGCAGATCTGGCCGCCCCCGACTCGGCATACTGCCGGACGTCGTTGCGGGTGACGCGCCCACCGGCGCCGGTGCCCGTGACGTCATCCGGATTGATGCCCACCTCCTCGGCCAGCTTGCGGACGGCCGGACTGTAACGGACACCCTCGCGGCGGGGCCGTGGCGCGGGCTCCGCGACCGTAGGCGCGGCCGGCGTCGGGGCAGCCACCGACGATGGAACGTCAGACGCGGGCGCGACCGGCTGCTGGTCGTCTTCTCCCTCGTCTTCGCCTTCCACTTCAAGCTCCGCAATCGCCGCGCCCACGGGCACCGTCTCGCCTTCCTGGACCAGGATGCGCTTTACGACTCCTCCGGCTGGTGAAGGGACCTCGGCGTTGACCTTGTCGGTGGTGACCTCCACCAGTGATTCATATTCTTCGATGGCGTCGCCCGGCTTCTTCAGCCACTGGCCGATGGTCCCCTCGGTGACGCTCTCCCCCAGCTGGGGCATCTGCACTGTTTTGACCGCCATCTCTTGCCTCCGCTCACATCTTTCAAAGCTCAGGGTAAATAGCGCGCAGCACCGGCGCGTTCCTAAAACCTGGCCAGGTTGAGGGCCGCGTCGTGAATCTTGTCCGGCGTCACCATGAACGCATGCTCCAGGGTCGGCGCGTACGGCATGGCCGGAACGTCGGGACCGGCGAGACGCCTGATCGGCGCATCGAGGTCAAAAAGGGCATGTTCCGCAATAATGGCGCTCACCTCGCCGCCAAACCCGCCGGTCAGGTTGTCCTCATACACGATCAACACCTTGCCGGTTTTTTTGGTGGTAGCCAGAATGGCGTCGACATCCAAGGGCCGCACGGTCCTCAGGTCGAGCACCTCCGCAGACACCCCGTCTTCTTGCTCCAGCTTCTGGGCCGCGGTCAGGGAAAAGTTCACGGTCATACCCCAGGAAATAATGCTGATGTCGGTGCCCTGCCGCTTGACGTCCGCGGACCCGAGCGGAATTAAGTAACGCTCATCAGGCACCTCGCCCCGGATCGACCGATAGGCGCCCTTGTGCTCGAGGAAGATAACGGGATCTTCGTCCTCGATCGACGACGCGAGCAAGCCCTTTACGTCATAAGGCGTGGCCGGCATCACCACCTTGAGACCCGGTACGTGTGCGAAGAAGGCCTCCACGCTCTGGGAATGGTAGAGGGCCCCGTGAATTCCGCCCCCATACGGTGCCCGCACCACCATCGGCACTCCGAAGTCACCGTTCGATCGATACCGAATACGCGCCGCTTCTTCCACAATCTGGTTGAACGCCGGGAAGATAAAATCAGCGAACTGGATCTCGGGAATCGGGCGCAGGCCGTTTATGGCCGCACCAATGGCCGTCCCCACGATGGCGGCCTCGGCCAGCGGAGAGTCCATCACCCGCTCCTCGCCGAATTCGGCCTGGAGTCCTTCGGTCACGCGAAACACGCCTCCGCGCACACCGACGTCCTCGCCGTAAATGATGATGCGGGGGTCCCGGCGCATCTCCTGCCGGAGCGTCTCCCGCACGGACTCGAGGTAAGTCATCACCGCCATGCCTTTATCCTGCCTCCTGGGCGACTGGCTCGGGCCTCGCCGCATACTTGTCGCAAACTGTCAGTCTCCGTAGTACACATGCTTCAACAGGGTCTCGGGATCAGGATCCGGTGCCTTTTCCGCAAACCGGGTCGCGTCGTCCACCTGCGCCTTGACCCTGGCCCGGATGTCCGCCACCTTGGCATCGTCAAGGAGCCCGAGTTCCCTCAGGGTCGTCTCGAAGGTGATGACGGGGTCGGACTTCTTGTGTTCCGCCACTTCTTCCCGCGAACGGTAGGCGGTGTCATCGTCGTCGCTCGAATGGGGCACAAACCGGTAGGTCTTGGCCTCAACCAGGGTCGGGCCCTCGCCCCGCCGGGCTCGCGCCACCGCGGCCGCCATGACCTCGTAGACCTTTACGGGATCGTTGCCATCCACGACGACGCCCGGCATCCCGTACCCCTCAGCACGGGCGGCCACATCAGCCACTGCCATCTGCTTGCGCTGGGGCACCGAAATGGCATAGCCGTTGTTCTCATTGAAATAGATCACCGGCAGCTTCCAGACGGCCGCGATGTTCATCGCCTCATGGAACTCCCCTTGCGAGGTGGATCCTTCGCCAAAATAGGCGACGGCCACCGTGTCTTCTTCACGGCGCTTGGCAGCGAGAGCCAGACCCGCCGCGTGCAGCATCTGGGTGGTCACCACTGACCCGCTGGTCAGGATGTTCAGGCGCTTTAAGCCCCAGTGGGCGGGCATCTGCCGCCCACCGGAATTCGGGTCGTCCCGCCGGGCCAATAGGTGAAGGAAGATTTCCCGCGGCGTCATCCCCATCGCGACCACCAAGGCGAGGTCGCGATAGTACGGTACGACCCAGTCGCGGCCCCGATCGAGCGCGAAGGCGCTCGCAACCTGCGCCGCCTCGTGACCATTGGACGAGTATACGACCGGGGCACGCCCTTGCCGGTTTAGGATCCACATTCGATCATCAAGCGCGCGCGCCAGCACGATGTGGTAGAACATGTCCTCCAGCACGTCCGGCGCAATCGTCTTGGGCATCTTCGTCTTAACCGCTGCTCTAGCCACCGCCTTGTGCTCCTCTCCTGTCCGCTGCCTGGCGGTTAGCCATATACGTGAAGCAGCAGGGTATCCGGATCTGGGAGGGACGCAGCCTCCGCCACCCGCGTCGCCTGGTCGACCTCTTCTCGCACTCTCTTTCGCAAGTCCTGCTCTTTGGCATCATCCCAAATGCCCAGCTCCTCCATCCGGGACTTGAACCGGGGCACAGGATCCTCCCGGCGCATCGCGGCCAGCTCCTCTGGGGAACGGTAGCTCTTGTCGTCGTCATCGCTGGAGTGCGCGGTGAGGCGCACCACCTTGAACTCCAAGAGGCTCGGACCGTCTCCCGCACGCGCGCGGTCCACGGCGGCCTTCGTGGCCTCATACACCGCCACCGGATCGAGCCCGTCTACCGTCACGCCCGGCATTCCATAACCTTGCGCCCGCGCCGCCACATTCGCGATCGCCATCTGCTTGCGCTGGGGCACGGAGATGGCATATCCGTTGTTCTCACAGATAAAGATCACGGGCAGCTTGTGCACCGAGGCGAAGTTTAAGCCCTCGTGGAAGTCTCCTTGATTGGTGGAGCCCTCCCCGAAGAACGCCGCCGAAACCGCCTTCTCCCCGCGCGCTTTGGAGGCCAGCGCCGTGCCCGTGGCGTGCAGGATCTGGGTGGCCACCGGTGACGAGCCGGTAATGATGTGGCGGGCACGATGGCCCCAGTGGGACGGCATCTGTCGCCCGCCCGAGCTCGGATCGGTCGACCGCCCGAGGTGCCCGCTCACCACCTCACCCGGCGTCATTCCAAAGACCAGCACCACCCCGAGATCGCGGTAGTACGGACACACGATGTCGACTTCGGGATCAAAGGCCAAGGCCGCCCCAACCTGTGCCGCCTCATGGCCTTGCCCGGAAATGACAAACGGAGCCCTTCCCTGACGGTTCAAGATCCAAGTCCGCTCATCGAGCATCCGGGCGAGCACCATGTAGTAGTACATCCGGTGCATCAACTCGGGGTCGGGAGCATTCTTCACGCGCGTTCTCGGCACGCCCTGCGCTTCCTTTCCGCCGGACTTCCCACCACTGCTGCCCCTCTACAGCCTGAAGCCGCCACATTCGGCCATTCTACATATGAATCCCGCGTCCCTCCACCACCAGTGCCGCCTCGTGCAGGACCTCGGAGACCGTCGGGTGGGCGTGGACACTTTCGGCCACCTCCCAGGCGGTAGCTTCGAGGAACTTGGCGAGCGCCACCTCGTTGATGAGGTCGGAAGCGTGGGGCCCGATGATGTGGGCACCCAACAAATCGTTCGTCCGCGCATCGGCGATAAGCTTCACAAAACCCTCGCTCTCCCCGAGAATGAGGGATTTACCGTTGGCGCGAAACGGGAAGACGCCGGTCTTCACCTCGTGCCCACCGGCTTGGGCCTGCTCCTCGGTCAGGCCCAAACTGGCAACTTCGGGCCGGCAGTAGGTGACCCTCGGCACCCGGTTCGGATCGAGCGGCTCGGGATTCTGTCCCGCCAGGCCCTCGACCGCCAGCATTCCCTCGTGCGCGGCCACATGGGCAAGCAGGTACCCGCCAATGCAATCGCCCACGGCGTAAACGTGTGGTGCGTGGGTACGGTACTGAGCGTCTGTCTCGATGAACCCGCGATTCATCGTCACACCAACCGCCTCGAGGCCGATGTCGGCCGTCAGGGGCTGACGCCCGATGGCGACCAACAGGACGTCCGCGGCCAGGTCCTCGGTCTTACCGTCGCTCTTGGTGACCTTGGCCGAAACGCCCTTGTCGGACACGGCAATGTTGGCTACGTCGATCTGGGCTCCCGCGTGGACGGCGATCCCCCGCTTGGTGAAGATCTTCGTGAGCTCGGCCGCCACCTCTGCCTCATCTTGAGGCAGAATGTGCGGCAACATCTCGACCAGGGTGACCTTGGAACCGAAGTCGGCGTACATCGACGCAAACTCCACCCCGATGGCGCCGCCGCCGATGATGAGGATGCGCCGGGGCACGTCGCTCTTCTCCAGGACGTGGTCAGAGCTCAAGACTCGCTGGCCGTCAAAGGGCAGTCCCGGAAGTGCCCGCGGCACAGAGCCGGTAGCAACCAGGATGTCTTTGCCGCGGAGGACCTCCTCGCCCTTGGCAGTCGTCACCGTGACAGTCCCCGGGGCCGAAATCCGACCCGTGCCCTCGTAGACCGTAATCTTGTTCTTTTTCATCAGGAACTGGACGCCGCGCCAGAGCTGGTTGACCACCTTGTTCTTAGCGTCCTGAGCCTTCGGGTAGTCAAGGCTCGCCTCGCCCTTCAAGCTGATGCCGAACTCATCGTGGCGGCGGAAGCTATCGAGCAGGTCGGCCGTATGCAAGAGTGCCTTGGTGGGGATGCAGCCTTGATGGAGACACGTGCCCCCCACTTTGGCCTTCTCCACCAGGGCCGTCTTCAGTCCCAGCTGGGAGGCCCGGATGGCTCCGACGTACCCGCCCATGCCTCCGCCCAGCACTACTAGATCAAACTGTTCCTCACTCATCCTTGAAGCCTCCATCTCCTCTCGGTCTCGCCTCCCCGGTCAAGCCCGAGAAGAGGCCGGCTGGTCGCGCGGTACGCGCGTCCGGCCACGGAAAGTCTTATCTTCTCGCGCACGGGCGCACACCAGAATCTCAGGATCCGACCCGGACGGTCCGGCGCGGTCCCGAGCAAGATTTAACTAGGGCCACGTTACTCCTTTTGCCGGATCCGTGACAAGCAAGTCAGCTCTGCCAGGCATCGGGATAGAAGTGCAGGTGAAACGGGGACAGCACCTTGAACGCCTCCGCGAGCTCGCTCCCGGCCTTCGGCCCCATCTCGGAAGCCTGGGCGCGGAGATAAAAGGTGATGAGATCGGCCTGCATCCCGGGGAACTGGCTCTCATGGGCCCGGATCGCCGCGACCTTCCGATCAAACAGGGCCGTGACGTCCACGAAGGTGTTGGGCCAGGCAGTGCCGTAGAACGCCACCGAAGGCGCATCGACGCCTGGCCCCGCCTCCGGATGGACAAGCGGAAACGAGGCCATGATGGCGGCCGTCGCCACCACGCTCCCCAGGGTCCGGTGGTCCGGATGCGCTTCATACGGACACCAGGGATCCGGTGCCATGACGAGATCAGGCTTCAACCGGCGGATCACCTGGTAGACGCGACCGGCTAGCTCCTCTTCATGCCGGGACAGGGTCATGTCGTGAAAGCCCAGCCATTCAAGCGCTGTCCCACCCACCGCGGCCATGGCGGCTTCCTGCTCCTTCTTGCGGATGTCAACAATGCTTGGCCCGGCGTCGGCGTCGAACGACCCCATGGCCCCGTCGCTCGCGACCACCCACGTCACCTGCGCTCCCATCTCGATGAGGCGCGCGAGCGTTCCTGCCGCCCCGATCTCGTTGTCGTCGGGGTGCGGGGAGAACGCGATGACCCGCCTCATCGACAGAATGTCCGGAACCGGTACCAGATCTTTTGCCGCCACCTAAACTGCCTCCTTGCCTCGTGTCCCCATTCACTCACCCATTCACCATGACACGACCTCTTGCCTGTCCACCCACCACGCAGGAATCCGCGCCCGCGAGTCGAACGGAGCCTCCGACAGAGCTCATCGAAGCCCGAAGGGAACGCTTTATGCAAGTCGCCACTTACCCTCCCCGGCGCCTGTCCATTTCGGAAAACCTTGCTCTGTCCTTCTTCTGGTTCACGAACAACGTGCAGTGGACCGCACTCATCATTATCGTGATGCCGGCCGTCATCCGGGGCTTCGTGGGTAACGCCCGCTCCGGGGAGATGCTGTCGTTGGTCAGTGCGGTCGGCGCCCTCATCGCCAGTGTGAGTCAACCCCTGTTTGGCGCCGTCTCAGACCGGTCGCTCCACCGCTGGGGACGCCGGCGGCCTTTTATGCTGGCGGGGGTGGTGCTGACCGCCGCGACCCTCATCTTGATGGGATTTGCCCGTTCGTTGTGGCTGTTTGCCGGTGCGTTCTTTGTCCTGGAGATAGTCACCAACCTCGCGACAGCACCCTATGCCGGTCTAATCCCCGATCTGGTCGTACCTGAGCAGCGAGGAACCGCCAGCGGCTACATGGGGCTCATGAATGAAGCCGCCATCATCTTCGGTGTCCTGCTGCCATCCTATCTATCGATACGGTTGGCCTTCGAGGTGCTGGCCGCCCTTCAGATCGCGGGGCTCCTGGTCACCCTCTATGGGGTGAAGGAGCGGCCGCTGGTCGACCGGCCCCCATTTTCTCTGCGCACGTTCTTCAAAAGCTTCTGGCTGTCGCCGCGCGCTTATCCCGACTGGTGGTGGGTATTTGGCACCCGGCTCCTGGTCCTGCTCGGCTTCGCCACGCTCGAATATTATCTTTACTACTACTTGGTCTATGTTCAGCATCTGGCCAACCCGAACGGCTACCTCGACCAGATCCTGTTGCTGGTGACAGGCGGTTCGGTTTTGTCGGTCCTGGCGGCTGGCTGGTTGTCGGATAAGCTTCACCGCCGCCGGTTTCTGGTCACGATCGGGGGCCTTTTAATGGGGCTTACGGCCATCGGCTTCGTGTTCACGCACCGCATGGGTGACATCCTGGCGCTGGCGGCGGTCTTCGGCCTCGGGTACGGCACGTACATCTCCTGCGATTGGGCACTGGCCGTCGACGTCCTCCCCCCGACCGACAACGCGGCCAAGGACATGGGACTGTGGTCCATCTCGCAGACCTTGTCCCAGACCATCGCGACGGTCCTGGGCGGGATCCTTCTGGTAGCCCTGGCCCACCGTCTCGGGCTGTCCGGCTCCTACCGCGGGCTTTATCTCCTGTCCTTTATCTACTTCCTTTTAGGGTCGGTGCTGATCTTCCGGGTTAAGGGCGCCCGGTAGGCGCGGGGTCCAGCGTCCCGCATCGCGAACCGCGTACTTCTCCAGCACATGGGTCAGGGCCTTTGTCAGATCGACGTCCAGGGCATTCGCAAAGCAGAGGAGCACGAAGAAAAGATCTCCCAATTCTTCCGAGACGCTGCCGGGAGCTTCGCTCGGTTTCTTCGGCTTGGGTCCGTAACTATGGCTCACTTCGCGCGCGAGTTCTCCAAGCTCCTCGGTCAGGCGCGCCAGCATGGCCAGAGGGGGGAAGTAGCCCTCTTCGAATTGATTGATGTAGGCGTCCACGCGCTCTTGCGCCTCGGTAACGGTCATAACGGCAATCCCTCGCCTTTCCGGCTTTACGCTTTGTGATACGGGTGAGCGTGGAGGATGCTGTGCGCCCGATATAGCTGCTCGGCAACCAGAAGCGGGACAAGCTCATGGGGAAACGTGAGGCGCGACAATGACCAGACGTGGTCCGCCCTCATCAGGACCTCGGGCGATAAACCGTTCGCCCCGCCCACTACCAACGCAAGCGGCCGACCCTGTTCTAAAAAGCGCTGAAAGCGTGCGGCCCAGGTGACGGAGTCATCTTCGAGCCCCTGTTCCGCCAGCGCCACGATGAGCCGCCCGTCCACGCGCTCCAGGATCCGCCGGCCTTCGCGCGCCAGCACCTCGCGGACAGGCAACGAGCCCGTTGATGCGTCAGGCAGTTGGACCCAGTCCCACTGCCAAGCTGGCGGCAATCGGCGGCGATACGCCTGCACGGCCCGAACCGTGTGCTCATCGGCCCGTCGTCCGATACTGACCAGCAGGATGCGGGGGCCCTCGTTCACGGCCGGGCCCATCCCGCAACATCCGAGTCACGTTCCCACTGAAGCTCCCATTCATCCCGCAGGGGCTGTCCGTCTATCCCT
>JAKATP010000186.1 GCA_021818685.1 Bacillota bacterium
GCCAGCATCTTCTCCACGACATTGCGGAGATGCTGCTCGTCACGGAACGTGATGGGCGTGAGCTCCACCTTGCCGAACCGCTCCACAAACACCTTGTCCGGTCCATTCACCATCACCTCGGTGATCTCCGGGTCATCGAGGAGCGGTTGAATGGGCCCGAATCCCTTGATTTCATCGGTGAGGACATTGACCAGGTTGTCGCGTTCGATGAGTGATATGCCGCGCTCTTCAGCCATCAGGCTCACTAGTTGAGCCTTCAGCTGATCGCGGTCAAGGTTTTCCAAGTTGCTGTCTCGCTCGAGCAGCGATCGTTGCACACGAGCCTTAAGCTCCAAGAACTCCTCGGAGAAATAGGAGGCCCGGTGGGCGGCCTGCCCTCTTTCTCCCCCACGAACTTGGGTCGGCTCGTCGTCGGTGGCCTCGATTGGCCGGGCCAGTCTAGCTCTTAGCGACACGCGGAGGGCCTCCCTTAGAGCGAGACACTATCTTATCCAGCAGCGACCGGCGCGGGACCCCCGTCTTGTCCTTCGCGGACCGCCGGGGCCCCTCGACTTCCTCCACCAACTGCCGCGCTATGGTGCGGATGCCCTGGGCCAACGGCGCCGCGGGCTGAAACAGCATCAAGGGCTGCCCCTGGTTGGCGGCCCGGACCGCCCACGTCCAGTCACTGGGAAGCTCCCCGTACAACGTCACGCCGAGAACCGACGCGACATCGGAACTGGCCAGGGTGGACTGGGTACCGGCGCGGTTCATGATGAGGCGAATCTTTTCGCGAGAATAGTTGAGCCCACCGGCAAACAGGTCGAGGGCCTGTTTTACAGACCGCACGGTCACCACTTCGGGCGTGGCCACCGTCAGTACCTGGTCCGCCAGATCGAGCGCCGCCACGTTGACTTCGCTGAACCCGGGCGCCGTGTCCACCACCACGAATGGGTAGTTGTCTTTCAGGATGCTCAAGATGTTCAGCACCACGTTCGGCTGGATGTCCTCGGCGTACTGCGGGCCGTCGGGTGCTGCGAGAACCCTCACCGTGCTTGACGACAGCGGGGTCATGGCCCTGTCCACCGTGACTTCATCAATAATAGGCACGTGGGCCAGATCGTGAATGCTGCTCGCCGACTGCTCCCCTAAGAGCGCCGTCACATCCCCAAATTGAAGGTCCAGGTCCACAAGCGCCACGGGCCCCCGAATAATCTGAGCGAGGGCAATCGCCAGATTCACGGCCAAGGTTGTCTTGCCGACTCCGCCCTTCGATGAAAAGACCGTCAAGAGGCGGCCCGTCTTATATTCCTGGGTGATGCGCACAGCATGGCGCGTCATCGCCCCACGAAGAAGTTTTGAGATCTGATCGACATCCACCAGATCACGGGCGTGCACGGCGAGAGCCCGGCGGGCCGTTTCAAAGTTGTCCCCGCGGCCAATCAAAATGATGGGATACGAAACCTGACCCATCTGCTGCAACAGCGACAGATTCTCCTGGAGAATCTCGTCGTCCAGGATCATCAGGCCGGGTGTGTCCGCTGAACAGTCCACCAAGGCCTGCCGCAGATTGGTCTGGTTACCGAGCATGAACGCGCCGTCCACATTGTTGGCAATGCTGACGATTTCATCGCGGAGCTCGGCTCGCGCCACAATGTAGACTGAAAACACTCAGTCACCTCCCCCCTTATCTTACTTGGGTGCAGCCGGGAACTTGGGTCCGTAGGCGGGAATCGTGCCCAAGTTTTCGTTCGGACGCTCCAACACCGCGGTTAGCGTCGAATGGGCCGCCGCGTATATCAACGCTTCAGCCTGCGGGGGCGTGACGGCGAGAATTAGCTGCTCGGCGGCTCCCGGCGTGTTGGGGGAAGCCAAAGAGCCATTGACCGCCAGCACATTGACATGTTCCAGGAACACCTGGGTGGCGCCGGTCCCCCCGGTCCCCGCAGTGCCGCCGGCCAGACTGGTGAAGAGCGTGATGCGATCGCCAGGTGCGATGACACCGTCCACTTCCGCCTGCGCGGAAAGCGACAAGTCGTACGCCACATCGCCTTTAGGCAGGCGGGCTTTTATTTGATCGGAACTGGCCGGAGCAAATACGTCACTGGCCACGAGCACTTCGCCAGGGGACAGCGCCTCCGTTGACCACTCGCCCGCCAGGCTGCCCGTGTAGGCTCCAGGGGGCACGAGTGAAACGGGGTAGGCTTTTTGGACCAAGTCAGCCGGCAATATCTGAGTGTCCGGTGCTATAGGCTTCGCCACGACCATCACCGGAACGGTCTGAGCGTTTGGGACGGCCTGCTGGGGCCGAAGGGCCAGCACCTGCAGGGTGGCATATACCGCGATAGCCAGCGCCAGCACCCCGATCACGAGCCAGCGATTGATCTTCCACCATGATTGGAGGACCAATCACGCACCTCCTCTTGAATACGTACCACCGAAGGCCATTACGTTGCCCATAACGAGTTTTACGGGACCGTGCACCCCGACCCGGGAACCGACGGCACCGTACTCGCGTCTTCCACCATCATGGTCGTCGCTTGGGTAATGGTGTAACTCGTCCCGAGACCAGGAAGATATATCGGTGACGACACCGGGTTGGCCACCTGCACCGTCATATAACCGCCCGCCGTATACTGATTGCTGGAAGACGTGTCACAACCAGATGGTGATTGGCTGACCGTGGACCCGTTTGTCGCAATGGTACACTGACTGCCGCCAGGAAAGGTAACGGTCATGGTGGGAGTCGTGCCGGGCATCAGATACACAACGTCGCCAAACATCTGGCACGGCGACGCGCCGATAACGCCATACCGAACCGCCGAGCGCGCGGCGTTCGCCACGTTCAGGGTACGAAACAGGGCTAGGCCATACCCGACGATGGCCAAAAGGAGAAGAAGCAAGAGGGGCACGACTAAGGCGAATTCCACCAGAGCCTGCCCCTCCCGCCCATCCCTATCCCGCCGAGTTAACGGTCGCCGCGACATTGTTCAGGGTGTTCTGTGCTGCGCCACCGAGGAAGTGCAAACCAACGATCGCCGCGATGGCGACGAGGGCAATAATGAGGGCGTATTCGACCAGAGCCTGGCCATCCCGCTCCTCCACACGCTCCATCACCCACCGCTGGATACGCATCGCCAACTCGGTCACTGTCTCGAACATCATTCAGCCTCCTATTGAATCGAATCAACCGATTGCATCCCGAAGGGACTGGTTCAGGATCGTTAGCCGGCCGAGTTCACGGTCGAGGCGACATTGTTCAGGGTGTTCTGAGCGGCACCACCGAGGAAATGCAGCCCAACGATGGCCGCGATGGCGACGAGAGCAATAATGAGGGCGTACTCGACGAGAGCCTGTCCCTCTCGCTCGCTCACATGGTCTAGTACCCACCGACGAGCCAACTCAACCCATTGAGAAACCGCGCTCATCATTCGTTAGTAGCCTCCTAAAGTCCTGGATGGAATCTGACGTGCACCCTACCAGCCGGAAAACATTGGATGAGCTTCCGTCCGGCTTGTTCGACACCTTGAGGGAAATCCCTCTTTAGGAACATCGATGATTCATCATCGGCCCGTTTCGACCGCGGCTCCAATCGTACGTGGGTCTGGCCCGCAAATCCAGCCTATGTTGACGAAAAATTGCTCCAAAGATAAAGGTTGAGACGGGGTCTGAGACAGCTAATCTGTCGGAAAGCAGGTCCTCCGAGCCTCCTATCAAATCACGATGACCGACATAACTACAGACATCATGCCCATGGATGCGGTACCCGGGTGGGTTCAATCATTGTCTGAGAGAATTGAACAAACCTGACTTCCCGCCCCTCGCCGTTCGTCATCGGGCTGGCCGTCTCCACGACGCCCCGCGTGTGGGATAGGCCTCAACGCGGCTTCCGTAGGAACCGGTCCATGCGCGGCCGAAGGACCGGGGTCGAACCCGTAGACGGCAAGTCCCTCCCACGATCCGCTTTGAATGGCGCCATAACCCGGCTTGACTAACCGCTCTCCATAGGAGACCTGGCGCACAATCGTTCCGTCTTATACAGAGTGCCGGGCGGCAGTGCGCGGCCCATGACTCACCTCCCTGCTCCTGGCCGTCGTTCGACGCCTGTCCCAAAAACCCGGTGGCAAATCTCATTTGTGGAAATCTCAAAGGCTCAGATGGTCGCGGATGAAGAACGAAGAGCGGAGACCGGACTCGGAAACCACCTTCCGCCCGGGTCTTATTAATGAAACGGCCCCCAGGACCGGCCGATCCCTTTAGGACCATGAACGGAGGCTTGGCGCGAACCCCGAACACGGATACGCCTCATCTGTCGTTCCTCGAGGCCCGCCCAACTACGCTGCATAGCATGGAGGCTGCTCGTGCCGGCCGGTTAAGCCCATCTGCCCTGTGGCCCGCGTTCGGCGCTGAACTTAGCACCGAAGGCATTTGCGCCCCGGGGAACGGCTTCATTGCTCGAATCCACCATTCGATATGAGCGGGCTCGGCTAGAAGGAGTCCAGGCGGATCGTCCCGGGTTGAACTTGAGACAAACCTGAGACGCCAACTGATAGGTAAAGTCGGACTGTGTCAGTTCGTGACGCCTAGTACCATAGGTTACGGTGTAACTATTAAGGAAGCGCGGGCCTGTTCGGGTACCGTGAGTGGGAGAGAGGAGACAAGTCGCGCGATGGGCATCGGACGTAAGACTTTGCTGGCGTGGGGCGCAAGCTTGGCGGTTCTGGCTTTTGGAGCGCCGGCGTTTGCCAGCGGAGCACACCCGGGCTCCCTGACG
>JAKATP010000031.1 GCA_021818685.1 Bacillota bacterium
GCCGCGAAGAGCGGTGCGTTTGACGTCCTCGTGGTCTTCAAGTACGACCGCCTGTCGCGTTTGTCCCTCGAGTACCCCGTGCTGCTCCATTATCTTCGGCGGTTGGGTATCCCCACATGGACAGTCGCGGACGACGGGTCCGGGCGAGAGCTCGCCATCGACAGCCCCATGGATAAGCTCTTGCGGTTTGTCGAAGGGTGGCAGGCCGAGATGGAGAGTACCAATACCTCCATCCGGGTCAGCGCCAAGATGCGGCAAATGGCGGAAGCGGGAATCTGGACGGGCGGTCGTCCGCCCTATGGCTTCCGACTCAAGGGAGGGGGTAAAGCCCGAAGCGGCGAGGCCCTCTCGTTGGAAATTGACGACGCCGAGGCGATCGTGGTACGTGACGTGTTTCGGATGTATTTAGATGAAGAGTCCGGCTCCACGACCATTGCCCGCCGTCTCAACGAGGCGGGACATCGGTCGCGCAACGGCAAGCTCTGGAGCGACACCGCGGTACGCGAACTCCTCAAGAATCCGACAGTGGCCGGCCGCCCTGCGTATGGTCGGCACTACCGCGACAAAGCCACGGGCAAGTGGCGTCAGCGGCCATCAGATTCTCCTGACATTATCGTGGCACCGCACACGATCCCGGAGTGGGAGATCGTGCCGTGGGAACGGTGGCAGGCCGCCCAGGCCCGTATGGGTGCGTGGCGACCCACCCAGTATGAGGGTGTTGAAGATCGGACCCGAACGCGGGCCGACTCGGGGCCCCTCTTGCTTACGGGGCTCTTGCGTTGCGGAGCCTGCGGCGGGCCGATTACAGGCGGGTACGCTGCTCCCGTAAAGACCCTGAAAGACGGCACCCGAGTGCGATACCGTTATCCACGCTATCTGGACCGGAACCACTACGGCGGACAGCCGTGCACCGCCCAGCGGACCTACTCCGTGCGCCGGCTTGACGGCGCCGTCCTGCAGGCGGTACGGGCCGTGCTGGAAGGCTTGGACCAGCAGCGTATCTATCAGCGGGTGCAGGAGCGCGTGGTGCAGGACGGCTTTCAGACACAGGAGCAGCAACGGTTGGCCCAACGCCAACTAGACCGGGCCGAGCGTTTATTGCGTGAATGGACCGACCGCTTGAACGACTACCTGCTGGATCCGGCGCGCAGCCGGTATTCGGAGGACTTTTTGGCGGAACGGGTGGGCGAGTCGCAGGCGGGCTTGAAGGCGGCCCGAGCGCAGCTGGAACGAGCCCAGCGGGCGGGGTCTGCTTTAGAGCAGCGTCTCGCCGCCCTCGAACGCTTCAAGGCGGTCGCTCCCTCGTTCTGGCGGGACTTCCTACGCTGGGACCGCCAGACCCAGAAGCGGATGCTGCGGGCATTACTGGAAAAGGTCGTCGTGAGCCAGGAGGGTCTTGATCTGTATTGGCGGCTCGATTTGGGCCTGCTGCTGAAGGAAGGAACCCAAACGGCACCCACGGTGGCCTGGCGCGACCGGGTAGCCTTGCACGCCTAACGCCTGTTCGTCGTCGTCGGGCCTGACCCTCACGCGGTTTATGCAGATCACCCCCCGATCGCCGACCCGCTTATCGGTAGTGTCCACGACCCCATCTACCAAGGGGCGGGACCGCTGGGACTCGCCGGGATTCCCCAGCCGAAAGCGGGTGCCGTCACGAAGGCCCACGGCGGGGTCCTCTTCATCGACGAAATAGGCGAACTCCACCCCTCGCAGTTGAATCGTCTCTTGAAGGTGCTGGAGGACCGCCGCGTGCAGTTCGAGTCGGCCTACTACAGCCGGGATGATGAGAACGTGCCCCCACACATTCACGATATTTTCGAGCACGGGCTGCCGGCTGATTTCCGCCTCATCGGCGCGACCACGCGCCAGCCGGAGGAGATTCCGAGCGCCATCCGCTCGCGCTGCCTCGAGATCTTCTTTGCCCCTCTCACGGACGCCCAGGTGGATCAAATTGCACGCCGAGCGGCAGCCCACATTCCGATCGAGGTAGACGAAGGCGCCATACGGGTCGTGCGCCGCTATTGCCAAAATGGGCGGGACGCCGTCAACCTCATTCAGATCGCGGCTGGCCTGGCGCAGGCCGACGGTGCGGCACGCATCCGTGCGGCCGACGCCCAATGGGTGGCTGACGCCGGCCAATATGTGCCGCGGCCGGAGGTGCGCCGCCGCAAGAACCCGGAGGTAGGCAGCGTCTACGGACTAGCTGTCTACGGGCCCAATCTCGGTGCGGTGATGGAGGTCGAGGCTGTGGCCGTCCCGGCACCGCCCGGCCGCGGCCGGATCACCGTCACCGGGGTCATCGAGGAGGAGGAGCTCGGTGCACGCGACCGGAAGCTTCGCCGCCGCTCGATGGCGCGCAATGCGGCCGAGAATGTCCTCACGGCACTCCGGGGTATTTCGGGCCCGGATCCTCAGGACTTTGACATTCATATCAATTTTCCGGGGGGGACGCCAGTCGACGGTCCCTCCGCAGGCGCTGCGATGGCGGTCGCCGTTTACTCGGCTGTGACCGGCCACGCGGTCCGCCACACGCTGGCGGTGACGGGAGAGGTGTCTATCCGGGGCGGCATCCGCCCCGTGGGCGGCATCGCCGCCAAAGTCCGGGCCGCCGGACGGGCCGGCCTCCGGACGGTCGTCATCCCGTGCGAAAATGAAGAGAGCCTGCCCGGCGAGGTCGGCGGTCTCGAAGTTTTGTCGGTCGACACCATCTCGGAGCTCATTGCGATAGCCTGTAAGGAGTCCGTCGCATTGACGCCGGCCCGAGGGGGCGAGCCCGCGTCGATTCTCTCGGCGAGTCCGCAGGGGTGACGGCGAGGATTAGGACGGCGGACCGAATTGATAAGATTGGGGCAGGAGGGAGAACGAATGGACGATCGCCGCACGCTCCCGCTTCTCCCGCTTCGGGGGGTCATCCTGTTTCCCGACATGGTCGTGCCGCTGGAGGTGGGACGCGAGCGCTCGCTGTCGGCGCTCGACGCCGCCATGCAGGCGGATCGGCGCCTCATCTTCGTCTCCCAGCGTGATGCTCGCGACAATGACCCCGAGCCCGATGCCCTCTATCAGATTGGTGTGGTGGGGCGTATCAAGCAGGTCGTGCGGACCCCGGGCGGAAGCGCCAAGGTGGTGGTGGAGGGCGTGGCCCGCGCCAGAGTGGAGGCCATCGTGCAGTCGACGCCGCATTACGTGGCCGAGGCTCGACTCATCGAGGACACGCCGCCGCTGGAACAGCTTGGGGAGTCGGACCAGGAGCTGTTGGAAAATGTCAGCCACCTGTTTGAAGCCTACGTCAAGAATGCCCGCCACCTGGCCTCAGACGCGACGGTGGTGGTGTCGGCCGAAGATCCGGGACGGCTCGCCGATACGATTGCGGCCTCCCTGGATGTGGAACCGTCGCGCAAGCAGGATGTCCTAGAAACCCTCGATCCGCGCGAGCGGCTGCGGAGGGTGCAAGGCATGCTGGACCATCAGATGGGCGTCCTCGATTTAGACCGCCGCATCAACGTGCGCGTCCGCCGGCAGATGCAGAAAAGCCAGCGCGAGTACTATCTGCGTGAGCAGCTGAAGGCCATCCAGCGCGAGCTCGGGGAGGCCGGCGATGAGGCCTCCGAGGTGGAGGAACTCCGTCGGCGGCTTGCGGCCAAAACGCTGCCGGAGGTTGTCAGCGAAAGGGCCACCCGGGAAGTGGACCGTCTCGAGAAGATGCCGCCGATGGCCGCCGAGGCCGTTGTGGTGCGCACGTACGTGGACTGGCTCCTGGAGCTGCCGTGGCTGGAGGCGACCGAGGACCGGATTGACGTCGAAACCGCTGAGACCATCCTCGATGAAGACCACTACGGGCTCGGCAAGGTGAAGGAGCGCATCCTCGAGTACCTGGCCGTGCGCGCCCTGGCGCCGGGATTGAGAAGCCCGATCCTGTGCTTGCTGGGCCCGCCCGGGGTGGGCAAGACGTCGCTCGCCAAATCCATTGCCCGCGCCACCGCCCGGAATTTTGTACGGGTGTCGCTGGGCGGCATCCGTGATGAGGCCGAGATTCGCGGACACCGCCGCACATACGTCGGTGCCATGCCCGGTCGCATCCTGCAGGGAATGCGGCAGGCCGGGTCCATGAATCCGGTGTTTTTGCTGGATGAGATTGACAAGATGGCGGTGGACTTTCGCGGCGACCCCTCGGCCGCCCTCTTGGAAGTGTTGGATCCGGAACAGAACCAGAACTTCTCCGACCACTATGTCGAGCTGGCCTTTGACCTATCGCGCGTACTCTTTATCACGACCGCCAACGTTCTGCACCAGATCCCGCGCCCGCTGCTCGACCGGATGGAAGTCATCCAGCTGCCGGGGTACACGGAGGAAGAGAAGATTCACATCGCCCGCCGGCATCTCTGGCCGAAGGCACTCTTGGCCCATGGGCTCAACGACCAACAGGTGGAGCTCTCTCCGGCCGCGCTCCGCCTCCTCGTGCGCGACTACACGCGTGAAGCGGGGGTGCGCGAGCTGGAGCGCAACCTCGGGCAGGTGCTCCGTAAGGCGGCCCGTCAGGTGGTGGCCGAGCCAGACCGCCAGCTGCGGGTGGGTGCGCGCCAGCTGCCTCAGTTCCTGGGACCAATTCGGGTGCGCCACGCCGGCGCCGAGGAAGAAGATCAGGTGGGCGTGGCCACGGGTCTCGCAGTCACCGAGGTCGGTGGCGATGTCATGCCGGTGGAGGCGACGGTCATGCCCGGCAAGGGGCAGCTATTGTTGACGGGGCAGCTGGGCGACGTGATGCAGGAGTCCGCCCGGGCCGGCTATTCTTACGTGCGCGCAGCGGCGGCGCATCTCGGCATCCCCGACACCTTTCCCGAGCAGGTTGACGTGCATCTGCATGTGCCCGCCGGCGCCATTCCGAAAGACGGGCCCTCGGCCGGCGTCACCATGGCCACGGCCCTGGTGTCCGCCCTGACCCGGCGGCCCGTGCGGGCCGATGTGGCCATGACCGGCGAGATCACGCTCCGGGGTAGGATTCTGCCCGTCGGCGGGGTGCGGGACAAGATCCTGGCGGCCCATCGTGTCGGCATCAAGACCGTCATCCTGCCGGAAGAGAATCGGCAGGATCTCGATGAGATTCCCGCCAACGTCCGTCGCGGGCTCCACCTGGTTCTGGCGCGGGACCTTGACGACGTCGTGGAGGTGGCGATGCGTGAATAAGGGGGATCTGGCCTACTCAGCCCTCGAAGAGCGTGAGCTGCCGACCGACGGCTGGCCTGAAGTGGTGATGATGGGCCGGTCGAATTCCGGGAAGTCCTCGTTGCTGAATGCCCTGCTGAATCGCAAGACGGCCCGAGTGTCGGCCCATCCCGGCCATACCCGGCGCATGCACTTTTACGAGGTCGTACGCTGGTATCTGGTCGACCTGCCGGGGTTTGGCTACGCCGTGGGCGATCTTCGGGACAAGGAACGCTTCAGCCGCGCCGTCGACCATTACCTCATGACCCGGCAGGCGATCGTCGGCGGGATCCTCATCCAGGATATCCGTCGTGATCCCGGCGCCGAGGAACTGATGCTCCGCGACTGGGCGCAGGGCCGCGGGGTTCCCTTGCTGGTGGCGGCCAATAAGGTGGACAAGCTCTCGAAGACGGCCGCCGGCGAGCGCTTGGACGCGCTTGGAGCCCAGTACCGGGTGCCGGTGGTGCTGGTGTCGGCGCGCACCAAAAGCGGCATCACCGCCATCCGCGATACGCTCTTGGGGCTCGGCCTCCACGGACTGTGAACCCTGGTCAAACACGCCTGGCGCCCTGGTTCCTATCATGGGAAGCAGGGATGAGGGCGTTTTGGCAGGCGGTCGTGGAAGAAGGTACCGGAACGGCCGGACAGGATGTCGCCACGACGGGATCGAACAGTGTCTAAACGCGTCCGCCTGTACGACGCCGAGGGCCCTAACGGCGGACGACTCTGGACACGAGGTGCTCGACGTTGGCGCAGCGACTCTTGCAAAAAGCCCCCGGCCCGGCGGACGCCCGCACACCGCTTTCGGCGCCGGCACGGCTCCGCGTCCGCTGGCTCCAAGCTGAGGATCTGCCGGTGATGGCGGCCTGGGAGCGGGATCCCGAGATCGCGCACCTGATGGGCCGCCGGTTTCAGACCGATGCTGATGTGCGCGAATGGTGGGGTACCTTGAACCGCGGCGGCGATCGTCTGGGCTTCGCCATTCTCCTGGATGGCCGGCTCATCGGGGATATGGAGCTCCTGCATATCTCCCGTGCCGGACAGGAGGCCGAGGTGCGTATCTGCATCGGCGAGAAGGCGGCGTGGAATCACGGCTACGGTACCGTCGCACTCGACCGGCTGATGCGGCTCGCGTTCAGCGACCTCGGTCTTACCCGGGTGTACCTGCGGGTGACCCGCGACAACCATCGTGCGATCCGCTGCTACGCCCATCTCGGTTTTAAGAAGCGGGCACGCCTTCGGGCGACGGGGCGGCTCTCCGGGCAGCCTGACCTCATATTGATGGATGTAACCGCCTGGTCCGTCACGGCCGCGGATCGATGAGGGCCTGCAGTTCCGGTGCACTCTTTACCCCCGCCGAATAATCGGGCCAGGCAATCCCGGCCAGGATCCGTAGATGCCGGCCGCGCTCGTAGACGTCGCGGCCGAGGAAGCTGGCGGGGGGCCAGAGTCCGAGACCCTGCCCTGTCGCGATGAGCGTGGTCAGGGCGGCGCGCGCGAGGCCGGGATAGGCGCGGGCCGTCATCTTCGCGAGCGTGGCGGCCGGCGTGCTGGCGATGAGGCTGTCTGCCTGGTTCAAGGCGGCTAAGAGCCGCTCCAGACCCGCCCCGTGGCCTTCGACCACGAGGGCGGGAACGGGCCCGGTCGACGCCCCCACAAACCCGGCGGCATACGCGCCGCGGGCCAGAAGTCCCTGAGCTTTCACCAATGGCAGCACCAGCCAGGGCAGGTGGTGGTGTGCCAAGAGCCGCAGGGCGTCAGGTAGGGAGAACCGTTCGAGGGGGATGCCGGCGAGCCCATGATCGGCCAGCACGGCCGCCAGCCAAGCGCTTTCACTCTGGTCGAGGGCGGCCACCGGGAGTTTCGGCCACGCCTTCAGATCGGTCCAGCGAAAGGGAGCGTCCGGGCCCGGTGTGAGGACCACCGCGTCGGGGCGCCAGGCGACGAGACCGTCGAGGGGAAATGCCGCCGGGGGTCCGATGTAAATGGGGCCGTCCGCGGCGAGTCGGATCGAAAGGCCGTACTCGCGGAGGAGGTGCGCGTGCTCGGCCACGAAAAGGGGCAGGGCCAGCAGGGGACTTCCAGCCAGCGTCACCGTGAGACGGGTGCGCGGAAGCGCGGGACGCGGCGGCTTCGGGCGGCTGACAGGTCCGCAGCCGGAGGCGCCCAGCCAGAGGACCAAGACGAGGCCAAGCACCATAGAACCAGCCCCCGGCCCTCGCTTGATGGTGACACCCCCGGTTTCCCTCATATGCCCGGGCGGACGACTTCATCCGAAGCCTGGCGGGGGCCTTGGCACCTTTGGTATAATCACAAAGGCGTCAGGTGACGGTCTTCGGACGCCAACCCATTGTAATGAGTCGGCGATAGGGGGATGTAGAGGATGACGGTAAAGCCGTTGGGCGACCGC
Organism: Bacillota bacterium; assembly: GCA_021818685.1. Lineage (GTDB taxonomy): Bacteria > Bacillota > Sulfobacillia > Sulfobacillales > JAIMBI01 > JAKATP01. The sequence continues at coordinate 7,610 of JAKATP010000031.1, forward strand.
ATTCTGGTCAAGTTGGTGGAGCAGACAGAGCGGAGTCAGGGTGGCATCTACATACCGGACACCGCCAAGGACAAGCCGCAGACTGGTGAGGTCATCGCCGTGGGCGAGGGCGAAGAGGTCAAGGTCTCGGTGGGGCAGAAGGTGCTGTTTGCGAAGTTTGCCGGCACCGAAGTCAAGATCGGCGCCGAAGAGCACCTCCTGCTGGCGATGGAGGATGTCCTGGCGGTCGTGGAGGACTAGCAGCGGTCGGATGCGTTTGAACCTGAATGATGGATAAGGTGCCGGTGAACGGCCTGTAGCGACCTTCCACCCCATAAGCGAGCCGGGACGGTGAAAGCCGGCGGGTACCGGGGGTCCTGTGTCAGCCGGGAGGCACCGGGGTGAGCCTGCAGTGCAGGGGTAGTTCCGGCGGGGGTGCCCGTTAACGCACGGCGAGCACTCGGCTGCGGTCGGGTGGAACAAAGGTGGTACCGCGAAAGTTGCCCTTTCGCCCTTTGAGGGCGGAGGGCATTTCTTATGGAGTCACGAGAGGAGAGGCCATGGCCAGCCAAATGGCATCGCGTTACCAGCCTGCGGCGGTGGAGGCGCGCTGGTATGGATTTTGGGAACAGGAAGGGTTCTTCACCCCGGACGTGAGCCGGGTAGGCGCGACCTTCAGCATGGCCATCCCGCCTCCGAACGTGACCGGCGTGCTGCACCTCGGACATGCCCTCAACAACACCTGGCAGGACATCCTGGCCCGCTACCACCGCATGCGCGGGGACGTCACCCTGTGGCTTCCCGGCACCGACCATGCCGGGATCGCCACCCAGGCGCTGGTGGAGCGAGAACTGGCTGAGCGCGGCACGAGCCGCGGCGAGCTCGGACGCGAGGCATTTCTGAATGAGGTGTGGGCGTTTCGCGAGCGGCATGGACATATCATTTTGGATCAGTTGCGGCGCCTCGGCTGTTCGCTCGATTGGAGTCGGCTGCGCTTTACGCTGGACGAGGGCCTGGCACGGGCCGTCACCGAGGTGTTTGTGCGGCTCTACGATGAGGGCCTCATCTACCGGGGCGACTATATTACGAACTGGTGTCCGTCCTGTGCCACGGCTATCTCCGACATCGAGGTGGACTACGACGATGAATCGGGCCACCTGTGGACCGTGCGTTACGACGTGGCAGGAGGCGGATCGGTGCGGGTGGCGACCACCCGGCCGGAGACCCTGCTCGGCGATACCGCGCTCGCCGTGCACCCGGACGACACGCGTTACCAGCACCTGGTGGGGCAGAGCGCGCGGGTGCCGCTCATCGGACGGGTCGTGCCGGTCATCGCCGATAGTTACGTGGATCCCGCATACGGAACCGGTGTCGTGAAGGTGACGCCCGCCCACGACCCCAATGACTTTGCGATGGGGGAGCGGCATGGACTGCCGCAGGTAGCGGTGGTTGATACGGCGCGCCGGATGACGGAGGCGGCCGGGCCCTACCGCGGTCTCAGCGTGGAAGATGCCCGCACGCGTGTAATCCAGGATCTCGAGGCAGAGGGCCGGATCGAGGGTGACGAGCCCATCACGCATCGCGTCGGGCACTGCGGACGCTGCGGCACCGTGATTGAACCGCTGGTGACGACCCAGTGGTTCGTCAAGATGGAGCCCCTGGCCCGCCCGGCGCTGGAGGCTGCGGGCCGGGACGAGGTGCGCTTCGTTCCCGAGCGCTTCGGCCGCGTATATGAACACTGGCTGCAGAACATCCATGACTGGTGCATCTCGCGCCAGCAGTGGTGGGGTCATCGTATCCCGGCGTGGTACTGCGAGGGGTGCGGGGCGACCCTGGTGCGGCGAGAGCCGCCGACGGCATGCGCCTGCGGCAGCACCGCACTCCGGCAGGATGAGGACGTGCTCGACACCTGGTTCTCCTCCGCCTTGTGGCCGTTCTCCACCCTCGGATGGCCGGAAAACACGGCGGACCTCGAACGCTTCTACCCGACATCGGTGGTGTCCACCGGCTACGACATCCTCTTTTTCTGGGTGGCCCGCATGATCATGCAGGGTGTGCACTTCACGGGGGAGCCGCCGTTTTCCGTGGTGCTGCTGCACGGGCTCATCCGGGACGATCAGGGTCGCAAGATGTCCAAGTCGCGGGGAAACGGCATCGACCCCCTGGGTGTGATTGACGAGTATGGGGCGGACGCGCTGCGTATGGCCCTCATTCAGGGGAATACCCCCGGTAACGACTCGCGTTACAGCGCCGAGCGCGTGCAGAGCGCGCAGCATCTCGGCAACAAAGTATGGAATGCCATTCGGTTCGTGACCATGCATCTCGGCGACGAGGCCCCCAAGCCGTCCCCCCCGGTGCGTCCCGCCGACGCTTGGATCTTGGAGGAGCGGGACCGGACCATTGGGACGGTCACCGGGTTGCTCGATCAGTTCGAGTTCGGGGAGGCCGCGCGGGCCGTCATCGAATTCATCTGGGGTCAGTACTGCGACTGGTACATCGAGATGGTAAAGGATCGGGTGGGCGATCCGGGACTTGATGGCCAGGCCGCCCGCTATACATTGTGGAGCGTGGCGGAAACAGGCTTGAGACTCCTGCATCCCTTCATGCCCTTCTTGACCGAGGAGCTCTGGCAGGCTCTCCCGCATGAAGGGCCGAGCATCATGGTGGCCCCATGGCCGACGGCCGGTCCTACCGACGCCACGGAGGAGACACGCGGTCACCGCCTCATGCAGGAAGCGGTCCGGGTCATCCGCGCGCTGAGAAGTGAGATTGGCGTCGCGCCGCAGGATCGGGTGCCGGTGATCGTCCGAACGGAGGATCCGGCCGTGGAGGAAGCGCTCCGGGCCAATGAACCGGAGATCCGGGTTCTGGCCCGCGTGTCCACGCTGGCCGTGGGCGCAGGGGAGAAACCCCATCCCGCCATCGCGGGCGTGGCGGTGGGATCGACCGTTTATGTCCCGCTCACGGGGATCGTGGATCTGGAGCGCGAGCGCGAACGCCTGGGCCGTGGACTCGAGGAGGTCGAACGGGAACGCGGGCGGCTTTCCGCCCGGCTGGCTGACGCCCGCTTCATCGAACGGGCTCCGGCGAACGTGGTGGCCGACACGCAAATGCGGCTGTCCGAGCTTGTGGGGCGTGCCGACCGCCTGCGAGCGCGGATCGCCGACCTCGCATGATGGACGAGTCACCGTGGTGGCAGGGTCTCCGGCGGTTTGGGATGCGGCCGGGCCTGGAGCGCACGGCGGCGCTGCTTGAGGCCCTCGGGCGTCCGGAGCGCCATTATCCCACGGTCCATGTGGGCGGCACCAATGGCAAGGGGTCGACCGTCGCCCTCATCGCGGCGGGTCTGCAGGCGGCCGGCCTTAAGATCGGGCGCTACACGTCGCCCGATCTGGGCGACGTCCGCGAACGCATGACCGTCGGGGACGGCCGGAGCCTCATCCCCCCTCACCGCTTCAAGAGGCTTATGGACCAGGTGGAGGACGCTGCTCACGGTCTTTCCGAACCTCCCACGCGGTTTGAGGCGTTGACGGCGCTCGCGTTTCTGGCCTTTGCGAACGCGGGCCTCGACGCGGCGGTTATCGAGGTGGGGCTGGGCGGCCGCTACGATGCCACGAACGTCCTGGAGCGACCGCTCGCGGTCGCGTTCGGCCCCATTGCCCTCGATCATACGGCCGTCCTCGGGCCGACGGTGGCGCACATCGCCGTCGACAAGGCCGGCATCATGAAACCCGGGGTCCCGGTCGCGAGTGTGTGGCAGTCGCCGCCGGCCCGGCAAGCCCTGGTGGAGGCGGCGCGCCGGGCGGGCGTGGACATCCGCTGGGCGCGGGGCCAGATCGTGGCCGTGGGACGCGACTATGTACAGGCGCGGATTCGGGGCCGCGTCCTGCAGGCGGGCCTCGCAGGGGCCCATCAGGCGCGCAACCTGGCGCTCGCAGCCACCGTGCTGGACCTGGTCGGACCGCGTCTCGGGATCGACACGGAGGCGGCCCGCGCCGGATTTGCCGGGGTGGAGTGGCCCGCACGGCTCGAATGGATGGAGCCGGGCGCACCCGAGCCTCCGGTCCTTCTCGACGCCGCCCACAATCTTCACGGTGCGCGGGCGCTGGCCTCGGCGTTGGCCGGGCCGGTCTACCCTCGACCGCGGCACCTGGTCTTCGGGGTCCTGGCGGACAAGCCCGGCCGGGCCATGCTGCGCGCCGTGCTGCCGCAGGTGAAGAGCGCGGTGCTGGTTCGTCCGGAAAGCTCGCGCGCCGGTGACCCGGACACATGGACGGCCGGCCTGCGCGTCGAGGTGCCGGTCGAACACGCCGGATCCGTCGCCCGCGCCTACCAGATGGCCGTCGCCCGCGCGAAGGCCGATGGGGGCGAGGCGATGGTGGTGGTGATGGGGTCGTTCGATGTGGTGGGGCCGGTGCGCCGGGGACTCATTCAGACAGAGGCGCCATCGGCGACCGAGAGGTAGCGCTCGATGTAGTCGGGTGGAGCCCCTTTGGACTCCAGGAGATCGCGCGCCCACTCCTGATCATCCTGGGCCCCGTCGAGACCGAGGCGCTCGCGCGCGAGCGAGCGCCACCATAAGAGCCGCGCCTTCAGGAGATGAAAGGGCTTGCCTTCTGCGAGAGCGCCCGAGCGGAGGCCGCTTTTAGCTGCCTCCAGGCACGGTATCCACTGTCCGTTGCGGGCCTCAAGGCCGGCCCAGACCTCATAAACGTGCGCTCGAAGGTGGGGAAGCTGGATCTGTAGCAGGTGATCCGCCAGACGCCTTCGATAGTCGGCGGGCGTGAGGCGGCGCACCTCGATTTCGAGGCGGGCCAGCTTCCCCTGAGACAGCGCCTCCTCCTCCCCCTGTGCCGCGGTCATCTCGGCCGCGGACGCCAAGAGCGCGGCGGCCTGCTCATGGGCATCGAGGTAGAGGAGGCACCTCGCCAGACCGATCGCGGCCCGCGCTTGCACCGTCGGACCCACGGCACCCGAGCCCAGCACCTGCCGGTAGACGTGTGACGCCTCCCGGTACCAGCCGCGGGCCAGATACGCGGCGCTCAAATTCATGAGCGCCCCGAGCCGGTGCATGCTGTCATCCGGCAGTTCCTGCACCAGTGCGGCAAACACCAGTCCGGCGACGTCAGGGCGGTCGGCGACGAGCCAGCCTTGCCCGAGCGTCCACAAAAGACCGGCGCGGTCCTCATCACTCTGAATGCGAAACCGGGTCAAGGTCGAAAGCGCCCGGTGGATGGCGGATGCCGTCTCTCCTTCTTGATAGAGAAGCTCGGCCTCCACGTTTGCGGCACGCGCAGCCACGGCCGCGAAGCCGAGCCGCTCGGCGTCCCGCCGGGACCTGGTCACCGCCTGAAGAAACTCCGGACGGGAGGAGTCGCCGTCGAGCGCACTCATGCAGCGCTCAGCGAGAACGACGGATGGCGTGGAAAGCTCTAGGGGGGTGACCGCAAAGGCGGCCGCCAAGGACTCCAAGACGTCTTCCGTCAAGGTCAATTCATGCCGTTCAGCCTGCTCCAGCATTTCAACCGGGATGCCGGCATGGTCTGCCAGGTGATCCATCGACCAACCCCGGTTCAGGCGGAGGCGCAGGAGATTGGCCGCCACGTGATAAGACGCGCTAGGAACGGCCCATCGCACCATGGACATTGTCCTCCCGGCTAAACATAAAAAGATCCCGCGCATCATAGCACACGAGACGCGATGGCGACGGTATCGAACCCGATGGGATCGTCTAGAGGAGGGCGCTGTCGGCTTCGATGGGCCGAACGCCTGCGGGCCGGCCGGCGGGCGTCTCCCGGTCGCAGTCTGTTGCAGACGCGTGCGACCCCCCGGCTGGTACGAAGGGAAGGCCGGACGACGGACAGGGCTTTCGTTTCCCGTTTCGCCGCGTGCGTCCGCTCCGGGTTATCCCCCTCACAGCTATGGCCGGGCGCCGTCGCCGCGTCGGCATGCCTTCCTGCCCCGATGTTATCCAGGTGCATGCGACGAGGAGAGCGCGTTTGTCCTGATGTTCTATTGGGCCGCGGCTGTCAAGTAAAGGCAGGGGCGCGCGGGAGGCTTCCCGGATTTCGGGTCGAATACCCTCAGGGCGACGGGCACTCCCAGGGTCCGACGCGGATTGCGCTGCTCATTGTGGGGCCAAGAGGCAGATGCTATCCTGAACGGGAACTTACCTCGGACGGGGGATGCCGCGTTCATCCTATTGGCCTGCACATCGGTTCCACGGGTTCTTCTGCGGGGGGTCCCTGGCCGTGGAAGCGGCGTTTTCTGCGCGAGGGCCGCAGGAACCGAGTGGAAGGGGTCGGCTGCACCGGGAGACGGCGCACGTCGGGTGTCTCTGCGGGCGGACAGGGGCGTTACCCCTTTCGCGAACCGCCGTTCCGGTGGACAAGACGGCGGCCGACGGAAGAGGCGTACGAACCTGGACGGTGCCGCCGGCGTTTTATGGGCGGTACCCGAGGGGCGCGGGTTGGCGGGTGGCAGACCGCCGAAGAGGGTCTGACCCGCCATGATGATGTAATGAGGCATCGTCACGAAATGTTTATGGGGACTTATATGAAAGGAACGGTCGGGATGGCGGTTTCGGGGGAACCGGCGGGCAAGCGCGCGCGAGCCGTGAAAGAGTGGCCCGTTGGGGAGCGGCCCCGGGAGCGGCTCTGGCGGTACGGTGCCCGCGCACTTACGGATGGCGAGCTCCTGGCTCTGTTGGTGGGTTCGGGGACGCGGGGACAGAATGCCCTCGACGTGGGAAGGGCGCTCGCGGAGGTAGGGTGGCAGGCTCTGTCGCGCCTGACACCGGAGGAGCTCTGCCGCCGTCCCGGAATTGGGCCGGCGCGGGCCGCGCAGCTCCTGGCTGCGTTGGAGGCGGGCCGGCGCGTCAGAATCGGACCGGAGGATCTCGCCACCGTCCATTCAGGCGAGGATGTGGCGCGGCTCTTGGAGGATATGGCGCTTCTGCCGCAGGAGCAGTTTCGGGTTCTGATGCTGAATGCGCGGCATCGGGTGCTGCGGGTGGAGACGCCGTTTGTGGGCGGACAGAGTTCGGTGGAGGTACACCCGCGCGAGGTGTTCCGGCGGGCGGTGGAGGCCGGTGCGGCAGGCATCGTCGCCGTGCATAATCATCCGAGCGGGGACCCGACGCCCAGTATGGAGGATCGACGGCTCACACACAGGTTGGAAGACGCGGGGCAGGTGCTCGGAATCCCCCTTCTCGACCACGTGATTATAGGCCAGGGTCGATATGTCAGTTTTCGCGAATCGGGATTCATGACAGCAACCGGCTAGGAAAGGGGCCCCAGGCACATGCTTCGGTACATTTACGGCGCGTTTTCGAGAGACATGGGCATCGACCTTGGAACCGCTAATACGGTGGTGTTCGTGAAGGGCAAGGGCATCGTGCTGCAGGAGCCGTCGGTCGTGGCCATCGACCAGCATACCGGCGAGATCATCGCCGTCGGCCAGGAGGCCAAGCAGATGGTGGGACGCACGCCGGGCAATATCCGGGCCGTGCGACCGCTGAAGGATGGCGTGATCGCCGACTTTGATCACACCCAGGCCATGTTGAAGCATTTCATTCAAAAAGCGGTTCCCAACTTTCGCGTATTCCACCCCATGGTGGTGATCGGGGTTCCCTCGGGCGTGACGGGGGTGGAGGAGCGGGCCGTCAAAGATGCCGCCATCCAGGCAGGCGCTCGCGAGTGCCTGGTGGTGGAGGAACCCATGGCGGCGGCCATCGGTGCTGGCCTGCCGGTGGACGAGCCTACCGGCAACATGATTGTCGATATTGGCGGCGGCACCACCGAGGTGGCCATTATTTCGCTTGACGGCATCGTGACCTCGGCTTCCATCCGCATTGCGTCTGACGAGATGGACGACGCCATCGTGAGCCACATCAAGCGGACGTACAACATGATGATTGGAGAGCGCACGGCCGAAGAGGTCAAGATGACCATCGGCTCGGCGTATCCGCCCGAACAGGATACCGCGATGGAGGTACGGGGACGCGATCTCGTAACCGGGCTTCCGAAGACCCTTCGGATTACGGCCTCCGAGATCCAGCGCGCCGTATCGGACCCTGTGAACAGCATCATCGAAGCCATCAAGACCACGCTCGAGCGGACGCCGCCGGAGCTGGCCGCCGACATCATGGATCGTGGGATCGTGATTACAGGCGGCGGAAGCCTGTTGCGGGATTTCGACAAGCTTGTGAGCTCCGAAACCGGCATGCCCGTTCACATGGCGGAAGAGCCGCTGCTGACCGTGGTGCGGGGCACCGGCCTGGTGTTGGACGACCCGAAGCATATCGAGGCGCTCCGGCGGCGCAATCGCCGCTAGACCGCCACAGACACTAGCGAGGCCCGTTCGATCGATCTAGCGGAGTTGCGTTCAAAGGGGGCGCCATGGATTTCCTGTACCGTTACCGGCGCCCCATCATCACGGTGCTATTAGTGGCGGTCTTAAGCGCGCTTTTGTCGTACACGGCGAGGCTCCGTCACCAGGTGCTGACGCTCTCCTCCCTACTGACAACCGTGACGGCTCCCGTCGCCGACGGATTGACGGTAGCCGGTAACCGCGTGGGCCTCGCGGTCGGCACCGTGGGGCAGCTCTTTGTGCTGCGGCAGGAAGTGCTGCGCCTGAAGAGTGAAGTGCTGCTGCTCCACACCATGCGGCTCGAGTTGCAAGAGGTGGAAGCCGACAACAATCAGCTCCGCTCCCTCCTGTTTGTCAAGCAGAAGCTTGGATCGTGGAAGCTTTCAGCGGCGACTGTGATTGGCCGCAATCCTGAAACCTGGTTTGATACCCTTACCCTCAACGAGGGCAGCCGATCCGGCATCCGGACGGGCATGCCGGTCATCGTCCCCCAGGGCGTGGTGGGGCGGATCGTGTCGGTGGCTCCTACCACGAGTCAGGTGCTGTTGCTGCTTGATCCGGCGAGTGGTGTGGGGGCCATGGATGTGCGTTCCCGGGCGGCCGGGGTGGTGGTGGGCCAAGACCCCGTGACCGGCAAGCTCAAATTCCAGCTCTTCTCTAACCAACCCGGAGACGTCCAGCCCGGCGACGCGATTATCACGTCCGGATTCAGCCACTATTTTCCGAAGGGTCTCCTGTTGGGTGAGGTGTCGCGGGTCACGACCGGCCCGTCCGGCCTTACGCAAATCGCGACCGTCATCCCGCAGGTAAATTTCAACCAAATCGAGACCGTGATGGTGGTTGAAGGACACCCGGCCGGCGAAGCGGCCCCCCCTCTACGAGGAGGCGTGCCCTGATGTGGCAGTATCGCTGGTGGGTGTGGGTGCTGCTCTTTGTGGCTGCGGCGCTGCTGGATGTGTCCCTGCTGGCGGACGTGTTTCCCGGAGGCTATGTGCCTGACCTGGTGCTGCCGCTTGTCGTCGCGCTGGCGTTCTTTGAAACGCCGCCCCGCGGCGCCATGATAGGCGCCCTCGGCGGTCTCATCCTCGACCTGACGGCGGGACGGCTCATCGGGCTCAACATGACCGTGTACGCGGGGGTCGGCTTCTTCGTCGCCAGTATTCAGAGCAAGGTGGTGCGCGACCCCGTGTTCGTGCCGGGCCTCATTGGGGCGGGCATGGAGGCCGTCGTCCGGATCGTCGAGTGGGTCCTGGTGGCGCTGTTTGGCTTCCCCTTGCCGCCCTCCGTATTTTTCCAGCCGTTGCCGGTGTTCGTCCTGTTCGGGCTCTTTGCCACCCCTGGAATCATGGGCCTCCTGCATTTGCGTCCGCGGCACGAGGTGGATATCCATCTGAAGTTCTGACGGGGGTGGGGTCGCGAGCAGGATCCGGTCCTCGGAATGGGGAAGAGCTCTCGGATCCTCATGACTTGGGAGGCGACCGCAGTTGGCCAGTATTGACTGGAACCGTATCCGTGAAGATTTCCCGTGCACGCGCACCGGGGCCTTTTTGAACACCGGCACCCTGGGACCGGTCCCGGCGCCGGTCCTGGAGCGCTACCTCGGCTATCAGGCCGAGTGGAACCAGGCGGGGCCGGGCAATCCCAAAATCTACGGCGGGTGGCATCAGCGCACCGAGGCGACCCGCACGCACCTGGCCGAGTGGCTCCACTGTGCGCCAAGCTCCCTCTCCTTTGCCGGCAATGTCACTGATGCGATTAACATTGGTCTTTTCGGCCTCGACTGGCATCCCGGCGACCGCATCATCACGACGGATGAAGAGCACGGCGCGCTGGTCGCCCCGCTCTCGGTCCTGGCCGACCGGGGCGTGCAGGTGGAGATTCTCCACTACGGAGAGGGCGGAGACGCCCTCATCGGCCGCATTCAGGCCCTGCTGCAGGACCGGCCGGCGCGGCTCGTCGTCCTGAGTCACGTGTCGTGCGAAACGGGCGCCCTCGTCGATCCCGGGCGGCTGGCCGCGGTCGTGCACGAAGCGGGCGCCCTTTTGATGCTGGACGGTGCGCAGGCGGGGGGGCAGGTGCCCCTCGACCTTCCGGCATCTGACGTGGACCTCTACGCGTTGAACGGTCACAAGTGGATGCTGGGCCCGGTCGGCACAGGCGCGCTCTACGTGGCTCCGAGCATCAACGATCGACTGCACATGACCTTTGTGGGCGACGGCTCAGGCTATGTGAGCGACTATCCGGAGCGCATGCATGCCACCTGGACGGCGGATGCCAAGCGCTTCGAATTTGCGACCCGCCCCTGGCCCGCGCTGGTGGCTTGGGATGACGTGATGCAGTATTGGGAGGCTCGGGGCGTATCCGCGCTCATGGAGCGTCAGCGCAAGCTGGCCAGTCTGCTGGCGGCCCGGCTCGCCGAGATTCCAGGCGTGAGAATCTGGTCGCCGCGCGAACCCGAGACCGGGATCACTTGCGCGGAGGTGGAGGGTGTGTCGGGGCCGGAGGTCTTCGAACGGCTCCTGGCGGACGCCCAGGTGGTGACCCGTCCAGTCCGGCGTCCCTGGATGTCGGCCGTCCGGTTTTCGACGGCATTCTTCACCAACGAGGAGGACATTGCGCGGGCGGTTGATGCGGTCCGCGCCATCGCGCGCCGTCATTAGAAACGGTGATGGTCGGGCGCAAATGACCCGGGACATGATACGATGCCGGTGTTTGGATATCTTTCCCAGTCCCTGCCGGTCCTGAACTGCGTTGGGAAGCAGGACTTGGCAAGCGCACCAAGAAGAGAGTAGGGAGTCGTTCGGAGGAGTGCTATGCCTCGGCAAAGACGCCAGGCGGCGGCCCCAGCCGTTAGAGCTCCGGACCTCGGCATCGAGGGTGTGATGGCGGCGTCGGAACGCGAACGCACACTGCTCGTTCGCCGCCATCTCCGCTCCGGGCATAAGATCCGCTACCCCGGCAATGTCGTGGTATTGGGTGATGTGAACCCCGGAGCGGAGATCGAGGCCGAGGGCGACATCGTGGTGATGGGAACCCTGCGCGGCCTCGCCCACGCAGGGTCGGAGGGCGATGCGGAACGGGTGATTGCCGCGTTTCGAATCGTGGCGACGCAACTTCGCATTGCGCAGTACATCGCGCGGGCGCCCGAGGGCGAACTGCCGCCCGCAGTGCCCGAGGTCGCCCAGGTCCGAAACGGACAGGTGTTGATTGACAGTTATGCCAAGTACGTGGCTGAGCGGACGGGAGACTGACGGCGTTTTGGAGGAGAAGCATATGGGCGAGGCCATCGTCATTACCTCCGGTAAGGGCGGCGTGGGGAAAACCACCACCACCGCCAACCTGGGGGCGGCATTGGCCACGATGGGGCAACGGGTTGCGTTGGTGGACGCGGATATCGGGCTTAGAAACCTGGATGTGGTGTTGGGTCTCGAAAATCGGATCGTCTATGACCTGGTGGACGTTGTGGAAGGCTTCGCGAAGCTCAAGACGTCCCTCATCAAGGACAAACGATTCGAGAATCTCTATCTGTTGCCCGCAGCCCAGACGAAGGACAAGAACGCCGTCTCGCCTGATCAAATGCGCCAGCTGGTGTCGGACTTGAAGCAAGAGTTCGACCTCATCTTGATTGACTGTCCGGCCGGCATCGAGCAGGGTTTCCGCAATGCGGTGGCGGGAGCCGATAAGGCGATGGTGATCTGCACGCCGGAGGTTTCGTCCGTGCGCGACGCCGACCGCATCGTCGGACTCTTGGAGGCTCACGAGCTTCGGCAGCCGCTTTTGGTCATCAACCGCATCCGCCCCGCGATGGTGCGGCGCGGTGACATGATGGACATCGACGACATCATCGAGATCCTGGCCATCGAGCTCCTGGGCGTGGTGCCCGACGACGACGCCATCGTCGTGTCCACCAACCGGGGCGAGCCGGCCAGCATCAACCAGAACTCCCGGGCGGGAGAGGCCTACCGCAACATTGCGCGGCGTCTCTTGGGCGAGCAGGTTCCGCTCATGAACCTGGAGGAGGCTGGCTTGTTGAACCGGTTGCGTCGCATGATAGGGAGAAGCCGATGAGCCGCGGTGGGTGGTCTCTCGGCGACTTCATCTCACGGGTGTTCGCACGGGACGAAGGGAGTCGGGTGGTTGCCAAAGACCGCCTGCGCCTCGTCTTGATTCACGACCGGGCGGACATGGCCCCGGAGATGCTGGAAGCGTTGAAGAACGACATGCTCCGGGTCATCTCGGAGTACATGGACATCGATTCCGAAGGATTCAAGGTGGATTTCGAACGGCACGAAGACGCCATGGCGCTTGTGGCCAACATTCCAATTCGGGCCATCAAGCGGCACGGACTCACGACCTGATGCCATCTGCCCTTTCCCGGCGACCTGCCCGTTAACCACTTCCTGCCCGCACACGTTAATCTCGATATAATCAGGGGCGGAGACGCGGCCGGGATTTGGTGGCCGGGATATGGCGGAAGGATGGTTTTGGGGTGACTGAGGGCGGCGTTGTACGGCGGATTGACTATCTGACCCTCGGGCTGGTGGCCGTGCTGGGCGTGGTGGGGCTTTATGTCATCCGCGCCGCCAGCGTGGGCCTTACCTTCCTGCAGGACAAAATGTATTTCGTAGACCGCCAGGTGATCTGGTTTGTGGTGGGCGGCATCGTCGCCTCCGTCTTATTCGCCATTCCCTACACGACGCTCGCCAAATGGTCCCGGTACATTTACTGGTTCATGTTCGGCATGCTGGCATTTGTGCTGGTGAAGGGCCACACGGCCCTCGGCGCGTCGCGTTGGATCGGGACCCAGACCCTGCAGATCCAGCCCTCCGAGATTGCGAAGGTCATGATTATCGTGACCCTGGCTAATCTTCTCAGCAAGAAGCAGTCCATGAAGCGGTGGCGGGATCTGGTCTCCCCGATCTTACATGTGGCCCTGCCCGTCGTGCTCATCATCAAGCAGCCGGATCTCGGTACCGCCCTCGTCTTTATCGCCATCCTGGCCGGCATGCTGTACATGGCGGGCGCACCGGGTCCGCGGCTCCTGCTCTTGTTCGGCGGGGGGCTCGGGTTGACCGTGTTCTGGATTTACGCTCACCTGCACCTCATGATCGCGGGGCATCATATCCCGCTGCCGATGCACACCTACCAACTTGATCGCCTGATTAGCTTCGTGAACCCGAACGCGGACCCCCTCGGTACGGGATACAACGTGATCCAGTCGCGGGTGGCAGTGGGAACGGGCGGATTGTACGGGCTGCACCACGTGACAGCCAACAGCCAGCTGGCCTTTCTGCCAGAATCCTATACCGACTTCATCTTCGCGGTGCTGGCCAACCAGATGGGGTTCGTGGGGGCGGTGGCGGTGCTGTTCCTCTACTTCCTGCTGGTGGCGCGCGGTCTCTTCATTGCCGCCAACGCCAAGGACCGCCTCGGCGCCCTCATGGCCACGGGAGTCGTGGCGATGCTCGGGTTTCACGTTCTGGAAAGTGCCGGCATGGCGACCGGCATCATGCCGGTGGCGGGAGTGCCCTTGCCGTTCATGAGCTACGGCGGGTCGGCGCTCATGGCCGACGCGGGGGCCATTGGAATCCTCTTGAACGTATGGGCGCGCCGCGAAGGGCTGGTCTTCCGGGTGGGCGAAACGCACCCGGTGGTGGCGGGCTCCGGCGGTTCCTGACGGCTTCGCCATGCTGGGCACCCTCGTCGCAGTCGAAGCCCTGGCCGCTATGGCCGGGATCGGTGTCCGGGCGCGCCGGCAGATCCTGTCGCGGTCGGAGGCGCTCTGGCTTCTCGTCCTCGTAGTCGCGGGCGCGGCGGCCGGAATGCTGATCCCCCGCCCCCTATCCGCTATCGTGTGCGGCGCCCTCCTCGTCAGTGCGGCTTCGCTCACCGAAGGGCTGGTGGTTGTACCGCCCGCCGAATTTCTCGGCCCGTTCTTGTGGATGGCCGCCCTGGGCACGCTCCTCGCCTTGGCGGTCTACAGCGGGGGAGCCGTGAGCCTCGTGGGAACGGCCGCAGGTGTGGCGGCGGCATGGGGGATCGCACGGCGGGGAGGCGGCCGCGGGACCTTCGGACGGCGGGGTGCGCGGGTAAAGGCGTACCGGCAGCATCTTCTCGTGTGTGTGGACGGCCCCTGTAAAGGGGCCGGGGCACTGCCGCTCTATGAGGCGATGCGGCGGGAGCGCCGCCTGCGTCTTGCCAACGGGGTCCGGGTGACGCCGTGCGGCTGTCTCGGGTACTGTCGCGAGGGTCCGATCGTCTGGGCGGAGCCGGAAGGGACTTTATACCGACGTGTCGAACCGAGCTCGCTGGAGACCCTCTGGTCGCCCGTCGCGACCAGTGAAGGAGCGCCGGAGTGAAATTTGCCACGGTGGCCCTCGTCGCGTTGAACGTGGGGCTCATGATTGCGGTACTGGCCCAGCTGAGGCGGCTCAACGACCGCCTCGACGTGCTGGCCCGACGGCGGAACGCCCGCCGTCGGCGTCCGTCGGTGCGTTCATGAACGACCGGGCCGTGTTGGTCTATGGGGCCGGGGGATTTCTGGGCCGGGATCTCGTGACCCGTTTCTGGAACGCTGGGATGAAGGTGTACGGTACCGCATCGCGCCCATCGCCTGAACCGCCCTATGTGCCCATGTGGCCGGGCCGGGAGCCGGGAGACTGGGGCGCGCCACCGGAAGATCTGCATGCGCTCGTGATCGCGGCTGGCCCCCGCCCGGGTCTGGTGGAAGAAGCGGACACGATGCGTCATCTACTGGCCGTGCGCAACGCGATCGCGTGGGCCCGCCACTACGGGGTGCAGCGGGTGGTGTTCGTGAGCGTGCTGGGGGCGTCGACCGAGGGCCCGCACCCGCTTCAACGGGTCAAGGCGCAGGCAGAGGCTATTGTAGAGCGAGCGGGCCTGGCCTGGACGATCGTGCGTCCGAGTCTCCTGTTCGGGCGCGGGGCCGACCTGTTTGATCGTCTCGAGTCATGGGCCTCGCTGCCCGTCTCCCTGGTGCCGGTCTCCCCCGCGGTGGTACAGCCCGTGTTCGTGGGCGACGTGTCAGAAGCCATCCTGCGCATTATCGGCCACCCGGCCACGGTGGGGCGGACGTTCGACCTGCCGGGCCCGCATTTGGTGACCCTGCGCGACCTCATCCGACAGATGGCGGCTGACGGGGTGTGGTGGCAGCGGCGCGTCCTGTCCGTGGCCCCCGACTGGCGCTTTGCCCGCTTCGTGCGCTGGCCATGGACACCGGGCGAATGGGATTATTTCGAGACCGAGCCCCGCGTGCGCGACAGCCGCTGGCTGGTGGACTTAGGTATCCTGCCGCGGACGCTCTCCATGTATTACGCGCCTTTCGGCCGCCACCTATCCTGACCGCCGTCTGCTGGCGTCATGTGTCATGCCCGGGCCCCATCCGGCGTAGAGCTGGACCGGGGGGACAACCGTGGAAAAAGGCGTGGCGCCGCCGGGCGGCCGGGTGATGGCGCGCGTATTTGTGCAGGCGGGCGTCGCCTGCCTCCTTGGGCTCTTGCTGGTGACGAGCCTGAAGACGCGCGGACCCTGGTCCGCGCCGGTGAGACGCGCCGTGTCTTGGGCGGTGTCGACGCGCTGGCAGGATAGTGCTGGCGTTCGGCGTGCAGAGGCCAACCTCACCCGCTTTGTGAGTGCGCGGAGCTGGGGGGCGTTCGTGCATCTATTCGGGGCGCGCGCGCGTTCAGGAGGGGTGCCCGTGGCCGCGGGTCCGGTGCGCGTGGACACGCCGTTCGGGTGGACGCGACATGGCGGCGGCTACCAGTTTCACCAAGGCGACGTGCTGGAGGTGACGGCGGGCGCCGTCTTGTACGCGCCGGCACGGGGCCGCCTCGCGCGCTACGAGCACCGCACCGTGGTGATGGCGCTCGAAGACGGCATCCGTCTGGTCCTGTATCCCGTGCGGTTACTGGCCCGTGCGCCGAACGCTGTCAAGCGCGGCACGGTGGTCGGCCGGGCAGCCGGACGTCTCCTTCGCGTGGACGCCACCCGGCGGGGCCTGCCGGTCAATCCGGCCAGCCGCGGGCTCTATGCCCTCGGGAACGGCGTGTGACGGTCGGGCGCCTTTTGGGGGTGCCGGTACGGCTTCACCCGGCGCTCCTCCTGGTCCTCGGGCTTTTTTTGGTGGCCGGTCACGGCTGGGCCATGGTTCTGGCCTTTCTATCCATCCTCGGTCACGAGCTGGCGCACGTGGTCGTGGCCGAAGCGTGGGATCTGCACGCCGTGTCCATAGAATTGTGGCCGTTTGGCGGCCGGGCCGAGCTTCCGGGGCTTGATGGGTGCGATCCGGCGGTACAGGTGCTGGTGGCCCTCGCAGGCCCCCTTTCAAGCTTGCTGTTCGCGGGGATGGGGGCGCTCCTCATGCGCACCGTCGCCGACCCGTCGGACTTGCTGTCGTTCTTTACGG
>JAKATP010000187.1 GCA_021818685.1 Bacillota bacterium
CCCACGAGAACCCCGGCCTTGGAGTGGGCGGCGACCCGCACCGCCTGGCGGAGCGCCTCCTCCGGGATCTTGAGTGCGTAAAGTTCAATCCAGAGCTTCTCGCCCACCCGTTCCTGCCAGGCGCTGGCCAGGATCTCAAGCCAGTAGGTGGTGCTGTAGGCGAGGTCATAGAGGGGCACCACGAAGGCGTCGACCGAAGGGGTCAAGGTTTCCACCGAGAGCCCATAGCGGGACTCCAGATGGCCCGGGTAGGGATCGGGATAGAGGGTGAAGTACACGGGCCGTCCGAGCTCACCCCGGATACTGTCTACGAAATCGCCCAGCACCCGGCGGTGCAGGGCGGGAAGCGAGAGGCCGCGACGCGCCGCCTCCTCCGCGCAGACAGTGCACGCGCAGAAGCCCTCGCGCGCATAGGTGACATCGTCGAGCCGGACCCCGGCCTGGGCCGTCAGGGCACGCCGGACCCAGCCGCGCGCCAGATCCTGCACCTCCGGTCGGGTCGGGCAGAGCGCGTCCCAGTCGAAATAGCGTGCGGTCCGGAGGGCCAAGACTCCGTCCGGGCCCACCTGGACCCAGTCTGGATGCGCCTTCGCCACCCGGTTGTCGCCAAATAAGCTCACCATCGGGATGGCGCCCGGGATCGGGTCGTGCCAGGTTCCGCCCACGTCCTTCACCTCATAGAAGGCCGTCTGAAAGCGGGCCAGGTGGGCCCGGTAGCGGCTTACGATGCCGAATGTGTGGGCCACGGACTCCTCCCTCCCCCACTGACCGTGCCCGGTACGACGTCCCCTCTCGATTAGAATACAGGCAGCAGGACCTGCCTTTCTACGTGGCGGCACCGGGTCGGGTTGGTTTTAGGCGACAAGACCAAAAGGGGGACATGAGATGGACAAGGTGGAACGCTGGCCGCTCTACGTCAACGGCGCCTTCATCACGGAGACAGAAGGCGAGCCTATCACGGTGGAGGATCCGGCCCACGGGGTGCCGATCGCCACCGTGCCGGCCGCCTCCGACGATCTCCTGCAGGAGGCTATCGCCGCCGCCGAGCGCGCCTTTCCGGCATGGGCCCGCACACCCGCCAAGGAGCGGGCCGGCCTGCTCTGGAAGGCCGCCGGGCTCATGCGTGAACGGCAGGAAGAGCTCGCCCGCCTCCTGACCCGCGAGCAGGGAAAGCCGCTCGCCGAGTCGCGCGGGGAGATTGCCATCAGTGCCGAGTACCTGGAATGGAATGCGGAGGAGGGACGCCGGGCCTACGGGGATACGATTCCGTCGGCCAAGCCCAATCAGCGCCTGTACGCACTCCGGCAGCCGGTGGGCGTCGCCGTGGCCATCACGCCCTGGAACTTCCCCTCGTCGATGATCACGCGCAAGATCGGGCCGGCGCTGGCCGCGGGCTGCACGGTTATCGTGAAGCCCGCCTCGGCAACACCCCTGTCCGCCATTGCGCTCATGAAGATCTTTGCCGAGGCCGGCTTCCCGGACGGGGTCGTCAATCTGGTTTTAGGCCCGTCGGCCCACGTGGCGGATGTGTTCCTCGCCGACCCCCGCGTCCGCAAGATCTCGTTCACTGGATCCACGGACGTCGGCAAGACCCTCATGGCGGGCGCCGCCGCCACCATGAAGAAGGTTTCGCTGGAGCTTGGCGGCCACGCTCCCTTCCTGGTCTTTGACGACGCGGACCTGGAATTGGCCGCCTCGGGCGTCATCGCCTCCAAGTTTCGAAACGCGGGCCAGACCTGCATCTGTGCGAACCGGCTTTATGTGCAGCGCGGGGTCGTCGAGCCGTTCTCGGAAATCCTGACGGAGAAAGTGCGGGCCCTGCGGGTGGGTGACGGCCTGGAGCCGGGCGTCGAGGTGGGGCCCCTGATTGACGAGCGGGCCGTCGAGAAGGTGGACCGGCACGTCCGCGATGCCCTCACCGGAGGCGGCCGTCTTTTGGCCGGCGGAGAGCGGATCTTCCCGAGCGGGCTCTCCCGGCAGTTCTTCTCGCCCACCCTGGTGCTGGACCCGCCGCGCAATACCCTCTCCGCCGTCGAGGAGACCTTCGGGCCCCTCATGCCCATGTGGACGTTTGACGACGAGGACGAGGCCATCGCACTGGCCAACAACACGCCCTACGGGCTTGCATCCTACTTCTTTGCGCGTGACGTTGGCCGCGTCATCCGCGTGTCCGACGGACTCG
This sequence comes from Bacillota bacterium, assembly GCA_021818685.1. Taxonomy (GTDB): domain Bacteria; phylum Bacillota; class Sulfobacillia; order Sulfobacillales; family JAIMBI01; genus JAKATP01. Next base: position 2,183 of record JAKATP010000187.1, read on the forward strand.
AGTACGGCATCGTGGGCGCTAACGAACCGGTCCCCACCCTGGTCCAGGCCCCGTTCGGCGGCGTGAAGGAGTCGGGGGTCGGGCGCGAGGGCGGACATCAGGGGCTCGACGAATATCTCTACTGGAAATACGTGGCCCTTACGTTCTAGCCACGCCGGGACGGACAGGGCGTCTGCCCTGGCGGGTCAGCTCGCTCAAGATGGCCGCCGATTCCTCGAGATCGGCGGCCATCTTGTCGAGGTCCGCCAGAATGGAGCCGGCCTCCCGAAACGCGAGCGGGCTAGGTTCCGGGGGGAGGCGCCGGAAGGCCTGCAGCGAGGCCGCACGGGCGGCGGCCACAGCCTGTCCCACGGGGTCCGGGGCTTCGACCGGGTCGCCGCGGACCAGGGTCTCGTAGTGCGAGAACGCCACCCCAAGGGACGAGAGCGGCTCCCGTAAGAGGTGAAGGAGCCCCACCTCCCCCGCGTCGTTCAACGTTTTAAAGCTCCGCGACATCCCCCGCATCTCAATGGCGGTCCGCTCCAGGCGGGTCATTACCTCCTCCACGCGCCGCAAGCGGCCCTGCCGCCGGTGGAGAAGCGGACTGTAGCGAAGCCCCTCCCGGGCCGCCCGCACACGCTCCTTGGCCCGGTCCACCTCCTCACCCATCTGCCGCATGTGCGCCAGCACGGTCGCAAAGGCGCCGTCCCCTTCACAGGCGCGGGCGAGGTCATGGAGCTCCTGGCCGAGCTCGCGCGCCAGCCGTTGGCTTTCCTGCACCGCGAGCGGGGTGGAGTCGGGGGGAATCACAATCGCATTCACGGCGATGGCGGTGAGGGCACCGATGATGGTGTCGATAAGGCGGGCGGCGGCATAGGCCGGCGTGGCCTTCAGCGCCAGAATAAGAAGCGCGCTGATGGCCACCTGGGTCACGGCCTGGGGCCCGAAGCCCAAGAGGGTGGCCCCGGCCATTCCCACAAACAGCAAGACGCCCACCGACCACCCGCTGACGCCGAGCGCGTGCGCGAGGAGCAGGCTCACCGCGATGCCGCCCACCACTCCCAGGATGCGCTGGCCGCCGCGAGCGAGCGATTGCGCGACCGACACCTGCACGGTGAGCACGGCCGCCAGGGGGGCAAAATACGGCCGCGCGCCGGGAAACAGCAGGACTGCGACGTACCAGGACACGGCCGAGGCGAGAGCCGCTTTAACGACCTGCACGTAGGTGCTGAGCCGGTAGACATGCGGATTATCCGTAGATAGGAGCCCCCCGCCTCAGCTTTCCCGAAAGAAAGCCCGGCTCCATCTGCACACGGCTACTCTTGCAGGTACAACACCAGCATCTGCCGCCGGAAGAAGAGCAGGCCCGCGAAGGCGACCGCGACCGAAAATAGATCGAACACCAGCGCAGCCCGGCCCATCCACTCCGCGGTGAAGTGCACCGGGATCCAGTTCAAGGCCAGGGGCAGGATCAGCACCACCACGCCCACCAGCGAAACCATATAGGCGGTGCGCTGGTCCCCCACCCGAAAGGCCACGAACGTGCCCAGTACAGAGACGTACAGGGCAAGCCCGGCCATCACCCGCAACGCCACCGTCCGGGTGTCCGCCTGCCCGAAGTAGAGCCACTGCCATCCCCGGCCATTATCCATAAGCGCCGAGACGACCAGCTGAACGGCGAGCGCCAGAAGGCCGGCCAGATATGCAAACAGGGCACTGGTCAGCACCTTTCCCCCGTAAATGGCCCAGTCAGGCAGACGCGTGGCTAAAAGATAGTCGAGGCTCCGCCCAATGCGCTCGTGGAGGACCAAATCCGGCGCCGTCTGCAGACCGAGAAACAGGGTGGCAAAGAGGCCATAGCCGAGCCGGAACCAGTTGATGATGGGAGCGAGAACCCTGCCACTCGCCGCATGATGGCCGTGAAGCGCCACGGCCGGCAGGATCCCAAACACGAGCACCGCCACCAGGAAGAGAACGAGCGAGCGGCGCACGGCCAGGAGCTCGCGCACTTCCTTCCAGAGCATGGTCCGGAGATCACTCACGACGCCCACCTCCCACCACGCGCAGGTACACATCCTCCAACGACTCCTGCACCGGTGTCACCGCGCGGATCCCGACTCCCGCCCGCACCAGAGTCGCCACGAGCGCCTCCACGTCATCCGGCGCTGACAGGGTCGCCTGCCATTCGTCACCCCCGAGCGACGTTAACCCCACACCTTCCGGCAAAGGCGGAAGCTCGGACACCGCCGTCGGCCCCCGGAGCCTTAGCCGCACGGTGGGCTCGCGTCCGCCTTCGAGCTCGCGGGGCGCACCGTGGGCTCGCAGGCGACCCCCTTGAATGATGGCAATTTCACTGCAGAGCCGCTCGGCCTCGTCCAACAGGTGGGTGCAAAGAAATATCGTCCGGCCACCCTCATCCGCGAGCTCTCGCAGGAGCTCGCGCACATGCACGATGTTTTCCGGGTCCAGACCGGCCGTCGGCTCGTCCAAAATGAGGAGCTCCGGTTCCGACA
>JAKATP010000188.1 GCA_021818685.1 Bacillota bacterium
AGGTGTGGTGGATCCGGGGCTCGCGGCATCTGCCGGCCGGTACTTTCGTGCCGTCGGGGACCGGTTCGGTTTCTCTCTGGATGCGGTCGCCGGACCACTTTGCGGCGGTGGACGCGGTTGGCATCACGCGAGAGCCAGCGCCTGGCACGAGTCGGCCGAGTGGGCCGCGCGAATATGCGGCGCACTTTCTGGCGCGCTCGGACTGAACGGGCGCGCGCTCCACGACACCGCGAGCGCCGGGTGCGCGCGGGTGTTTCACGGGTCGTCTCTAAAGTTTCCGCGTCCGGACCCGACGCTGCCCCTTCTGCATTGACGCCCGCGCCGGGACGACGGAGATGGTGCCGTCGGTTTCCAGCACGGCCAGCGATACCTCTGACACATTGTCGAATCCGTGCTCGCGCAGTGCCATGAGACAGTCATCGTCGTCCAATTCTTCTCGGCGCAGCGCGTCCTGAAGCCAGTGTCCGTCCCGAGCGATGATGGTCGCGCGGCCCTCTACCAGTCGCCGGAAAAAGGGGCTGCGGGGCCTCAAGACGGCCACGGCGCGGTTCAGGAGGAATAGGGTGGCGATGATGATGAGACCGCCGGTGACGGAGCTGTCGGGACCTGTCATGGCTGGCTGCACGGCGTTGGCGACCAACAGCACCAGCACCAGGTCAAACAGCGTGAACTGTCCCACCTCGCGCTTGCCAAAGAAACGAAGGCCGGTCCATAGTGCCAGGTAAATAATCGCCGAGCGTGCGGCAATCTCTATGCCCGGAATCGCCAGATGCCACATGGGCCCACCTCACTCTCTTGGTATTCCTTGCACCGTAAACCCTTTTCGGAATCGACCGGGAGCGCCCCTGCCGGAGCGCTGACGCATATCGCGCCCGGATGTTCCCCCTCTTTCTTGAACAATGATGCCTGGCCGTCCTCCAACTTATTGTGCGACGCCGGTAACGGAACCGCCTCCGCATCCGTCTTTCTTCACAAGACTCAGCGTTGAAGGGGCGGCGAATGCCGCGCGCCATCGTGGGGATGGCCGCCGACAAACTTCGGGGAGGACAGAATCGAGCCGGGCGTATAGCATGGAAACAGGCATGGCGTGTGCCGACAGGAGTGACAGCATTGGCGATTTTTGTTTCCCGGCGCTTTTTGCAGGCCGTTCCGACCCTGTTGGGCCTGACCGTGGTCAGCTTTCTCCTCGTGCACATCGTACCCGGAGGTCCCGCACAGGCGATGCTGGGGCCGAAGGCCACACCGCTCAGGGTGGCCGCCATTGATCGGGAGTTCGGCCTTAATCGCCCGCTGTACGTGCAGTACTACGAATGGGTCGTGCAGCTCATCCACGGCAACCTCGGCGTGTCCTACTTCTACAACCTGACCGTCACCCAACTATTTCTCATCACGCTTCCGCGCACCCTGGCCATTGTGGCCACGTCGATTGTGTTTTCGCACGTGGGGGCCATCCTGCTCGGCTGCATCCAGGCTTATTGGCGCGACAGCTGGTTTGACCACGTGACCACCTCGGTCCTATATTTCTTCTACTCCATGCCGACGTTCTGGCTCGCCATCGTCGTGCTTATCATTTTCTCGTTGGATCTGAATCTGTTTCCTCCGGGGGGCATTACGGATCCGACCGGGCTGCAGAATTTTTGGGACTGGGCCGCCCATGTCACGCTTCCGGTCTTCACCTTGGTCATCGCCACGATGGCGGGTTGGACGCGCTTCATGCGTACCACCATGGTAGACACCCTGGTTCAGGACTATGTTCGGACGGCCCGCGCCAAGGGACTGTCCGAGTTTATGGTCGTGTTCAAGCATGCGCTCCGAAACGCCCTCCTGCCCCTCGTCACGCTCTTCGGGTACAACATTCCGGCTCTCTTTTCGGGCGCGCTCTTCATTGAAGTGGTCTTCAACTATCCCGGCATGGGCCTCCTCCTGTATAACTCCGCCATCAAGCGTGACTATCCTGTCATCATGGCCGGCGTTCTCGTCACCGGCGTCCTAGTCGTCGCGGGCAATCTGATTGCGGACATCCTCTACGCCGTTGTGGACCCCCGCATCCGCTACGATTAGGGTTCGGGCTCCGCGATCGTCCCGGTCCGGCCCTCCTACATTCCGGATCTCCCCGCGGGATGCGGCGCCGCGTATCCTGTACCTCATCGGTGGCTCGGGCCGTGTCCGGGCGCAGCGTCTGTGTGCCAGAGGGCGCATCCCAGAGCATGCCAGTGGAGCGGTGCCAGGCTCACCGCCCTTAACCGTCCCGGCCGGCGGCAGGAAAGGGGCCGGGTTGGGAACAGGAGCTCGTGGGCGGATTGTGGATCTGACCGCCTGAAGGTCAAAAGGAGGAGGAGCGGTTGAGGGAGACGAGCCCGGCCGATTCGCGCCGAAAGCGGACTTCGTTCGACCAGGTGGCTGCCCTCTATGACCGCTACCGGGCAGCACCTCCAGCGGTTGTGTTCCGCCATGTCGTGGCGGAGGCAGCCCTGAGGCCGTATAGTCGAGTGCTGGAGATTGGCGGCGGTACGGGACAGCTAAGCCTTCCCTTGGCCCGGCTGGGCCTCGATCTGACGGTAGTGGAACTCGGGGCCCATCTCGCCGCCGTCGCCCAAGAAAAGCTCCGCGCGTTTCCGAAGGTCCGCATCGCGGTGGGAGCGTTCGAGTCATGGACACCATCGGCGCCTTTCGATGCGGTTTTTGTGTGTAATGCCTTTCACTGGCTGGACCCCGCTGTCCGCCTGGATCGGTGCCAGGACGCACTAGTGCCGGGCGGCGCGTTGGCCATCATCCATCCCCACCATGTGCGGGGTGGGACTCCGGGATTCGTGCGGAGCACGCAACGCCTTTATCAGTCCTGGGGTCTCAGTGATGATCCGGACTTTATGCCGCCGAGCGGGGCTGAGCTTAATGCGGTGTACCCGGAAATCGAGCGCCATCCCTCCTTCACGGATACACGTCGCCAATGCTTTCCCCTCCTCCGGTCCTACACGGCCGACGAGTACATTGGACTCTTAAGAACCGATTCCCTCATCCTGGGGATGGAGGACGAGTCGAGCCGCCAGGGATTTCTTCGGGACATGCGCGCCCTGATCGAGGGCGAGTACGGCGGACGCGTCGTGCGTGAATACGTGTACGAGGTCATCACGAGCCGTCGAGTCAGTGGTCAAGATCCGGTCGATCCAATCCCCGCGCCATGACTGGACTGGGCGCCGTCTGCAAAACGGGCAGAAAGACCGGGACGTTCTTGCCACGCCGCTAGCGACACGGGCACCACCATCGCTTCCGCATCGCCGTTCAGGGACTCAGCCTCAGTGCAGGGACTTGCCGCCGTCGGCTCCGAGCACCTGCCCGGTGATAAATCGGGCGCCATCCGACAAGAGGAAGGCCACGGCCGGAGCCACATCTTCCGGTTCTCCCCAGCGTCCGAGCGGGGTCTCCGATTTCACCAGGGCCGCAAATTCCGGATCTTCCCACCCATCGCGGTTCATGTCGGTTCGGATAAAGCCAGGGAAGACGCCATTGACCCGGATATCGGGAGCCAGTTCGGTCGCGAGGCTCCGCGTCAGATGGTTGAAAGCCGCCTTGCTGGCCTGGTACGGGTACGCGCCCGGGGAGGCCGTCACGCCCAGGATGGAGGTGACGTTCACCACGGACCCCCTGCCCCGCCGGAGAGCTTCTGCCAGATCCCGGATGAGAAAAAACGGCGCCGACAGATTGATGGTGAGAACGCGGTCCCACTCTTCGTCTTTGGTATCGGCCAAGTCATGACCCTCATAGACGCCGGCGTTGTTGACGAGGCCCCCCAGGGCGTCGGCCATGCTTAGCACTTCTCCCGACAGGCGCGTAACCTCTTCGCGGCGGGACAGGTCCGCCTGCAAGACGGTCACGGTCACGCCCCGGGCCCGGCAGTCCGCAGCCGTGGTCTCCGCCGCCTTTGGGTCATGCCCGTAATGGATCAGCAGATCGTAGCCGGACTGCGCCAGAAGGAGGCTGATGGCCCGACCAATGCCCCGGCCTCCGCCGGTCACCAGTACCGGCCCCGCTGTGTTGTTCACAACATCCCTCCCGGGTGACGTATTCGCCACGGTCGGGCCGGTCCCCCTTCTGCGCTCCGTGCATCGAGACCCCGTTCGGGCCACACGCGGGGATCCCACGGTATGAGAGGGTCCGGATTGCGTGGGCAACAGAGCGCCTGACCGGCTGGGCGGCAGGACGCCAAGTTTGGTGGCGGCGGTGGGGTGAGAAAGGATCGGACCGCGCGTCGTCCAATACATCGGGCGACGAACCCGATCGATGGTTATTCGCAGGGGGAGGAATGTCCCGTGAAGTTGACGGAGTTATAAGCTAGTTTGCTTGTAAGTGACCAATGGTGTACAAGATGGGTCATGGAGCGCACACTAACCAGTCATGAGGTTGCCCATCTGCTCGGGGTCAACATCAAGACAATCCAACGTTGGGATCGGGAGGATCGGCTCAAACCTGCCGGACGGACGGCCACAGGCCGTCGCTATTATTCCGAAGACCAAATCCTGGCCTTCCGACATCAGCGGCTCGGGCCACCCCGGACTCGGAAGATCGTGGCTTATTGCCGCGTCAGCAGCCAAAGCCAGCGACCGGATTTGCAGAACCAGCGGTTGGCGTTGGAAGATC
>JAKATP010000189.1 GCA_021818685.1 Bacillota bacterium
CCATGACGTCGGAGGCGGTCGCGCCGCGCAGGACGTGTCCGTATGCGCCGGTTGATATGACCGCCGGCACTCGACAGCCGGTCAGTGCATTGAGCAAGTCCGTTGTGGGTTGGGGGACTGGCGACGGGTTCGTGCCGTCATCCGGTGCCGTTGACAACGGAAGAAACCGCTCGTAGGCTCAGGATCACTTAGTATGTCAAACTGACTACTGCCTGAAGTCCCGGGAGGAGGCACGTGTGATGCCGGGTCGGCGCGTCGCCACGCTCTGGATCGGGCTCGCGGTCATCGGCCTCGCCTCCGGGCCTGTGGCCGGCTTTGCCGCCCGATAGCACACCTACACGGTGGACCAGTTGACCGCACACTGGACGGCGGCGGGCGAGATCGTGAGTGCTGGAGCCGTTTGGCGGCGCGGGACATGGGCGATCGGAGCGGCTCTCGGCTGGCCCGGCAGGGTGGCGACGACGGCCATAGCCTGGGAGGCGGGACTGGTCGGCCTGCTCGCCGGGGGTTTAGGCGAAGGGGTCCCGCGAATGACCCGACGGAGCAACGGCTCACCCGAGGGGTCGGGCAAGCGGGAGAGGCGCGGACGATGACGCGCACCCGCCTGGTCAGTCTGACACTCAGCGTGGAGTGGCTCATCCCCTGGCTTATCGCGGTCCATGCCGGCTGGGCCGTTGTCGTCCCGCCGATCGTGGGGGCCGCCTTCCTAGAACTTGCGGCCGCCAAACGACTACGTGCCGTCGTGGTGGGGGGCCTCGTCGTCGCGCTCGGACTCGGATTCCTCCTCGGCCACATCTCGGGTGCGATCGCGGCCGGACTGGCGGCGTGGGCGGGGTGGGCATCCTGGGATCCCACCCCGCGAACCGGTCTTGTCACCCGGTTGGTCCTCGTGCTGCTCGCGTTGAGCGCGTTGGTGATCCGGTTCCCACATTGGTGGCCGGTGCTTCCTGTGGCGCTGGGCATCGGCGTCCTGGGGTTGGTGGAGGGGCAGCAGTCGCTCCACGTCCCCCGGCGACATTGGTGGGGGCTGGCGATGGCGCTCATCCTGATGGCGGTGGGTATCGCTCTCGTGGTCTTCAGTGTGGCGCCCCTGGCGAGCGGCCGGGCCCCCGTGCTGCCATGCACGGTCGGGCCCGGGGGATCGTGGTCGGCTCATTGCACGACGGACCGTGGACTGTCGGAACCTCCTCACGGTCCCCTGTACCGCGCCGGGCCCGTGCATCATCTCAAGCACCCCATCTCCGGCCGTCCGTTGGGGATTCTCCGCCAGCTCCGCTCCGCGAGCGGGTCCGTGACGGGTGGGCTACCGACAGTATGGCTGACCTTGATGGGCGGCGTGACCTTGCTGGGGGCCGGTTTCTGGCTTCGGCGTCGGATGCTGCGCAAATGGGAGCCCGAGGACGAGCGCGGTGCGAGCCCCGGACGCGTCCTCCTGGAACGCCGACCCGTGACGGTGTCCCCGGACGCACGGTCAGCCCTCCGCCATACCCGCCGGGTCATTTACCAGCAGCTGCGGAACGCTGCGGTACGCCCTCATGCGGCCCAGCCGGGGGAGACCGTGCGAGCGTGGGCGCGGCGGGTGTTTGGCGAGGCGGCGCTCACCGGGGCCCAACTGTATGAAGAGGTCCGGTACGGAGGGGTAGACGACAGCGTGGAGCGCGCCGCCCAGACCGCCGAATCATGGCCACCCCAACCAAAGGGTGCGCAGAAACGCCCGCGCACCTGAGACGGGGGTGCCGTTCGGCATATCCGCGCGATGGTTCCGACACAGGCGCTCTGTGACCGCGTCGGAGTAGAGTGGACCCTAGCGCGTCGGTCCCACACTCCGTGTGGCTGACCAATTTCACCCAAGTCCCAAGAGCCTTTCTGACTCGGGCGTCTTACCATCGCTAAGCCCGCACACCAGCGCTCGCGGTGAAGGAAGCAGGGTCGCCGCGCCTAAGGGAGCCAGGGGACGGGGACCTCGGTCCACCTTTTGCCATCATCGACCGACTTCCAAAGGCTCGGCCCGGACGCATACCAACCCACGGGGCTGGTCGCCGTCCCACTGAGTGCCACGAGCGGAACTGTGTCAGGGGTGGCGGGCGGGGTGGGGATCACGGTCCACTGCTCGCCTTGGTCTGAGGTCTGGTATAGGTGGCGACTCGTATGGATCCAGCCGAATGCGGGCGACAGAAACGCCATCTTCTGAACCCATCCCTGACCCGGGAAGGTCCGCTCGGTGGTTGATCCGCCCGGTGCTTCGGTCACGTACAGATAAGGACCCGTACTGCCCGAAGCAGAATACTTGCCGTAGTCCGCGAGCAGGGTCACGCCTGCTGGATTCGGCAGCAGGACGACGCTCATGGGGCTACTCGCCTCCGGTGGTCCGGGGGGGTGCGCCGGGTATGTGGTTTCATGCCATCCACCGTTGCCGGACTGAAACAGGAAGGTGGCCGAATTAGCACACGAACCGTCCGCCACCCAAATCGGCGCCGTCGACGCATACTGGGTCAGGCCGACGGGACCGTCGCTGCCGAAGAGAGTGCCAACGGCGGACCACGTGTAGCCTCCGTTGTTCGTGGTCCACACCGCGAAGGATGCCTGGCAAGCCCCAACGCCCAGAGACGTGACCAGAACACCCTGTTTGGGGTCAGTAAAGTGCAGGGCCTCGATACCCATGACCTGGCGACCGAAGGACGCGGTCCCGCCCTGGGCGCGATAGCGGATCGGGGTCCACTGCTGTCCACCATCGGAGGTCTCATAGATCTTTGGCGTCATGGGCACGCCTGGCGACGGCTGGACCACGACCCACCCCGTCTGCGACGTGAGCCAGTCCATGGCCTCGATGAGCGGGAAGCCGGGTGAGGTTGGGGGCGGCCGTTTCGGATGGTGGTGGGACGGTGGCGTCAACGAGGCAGGCGCCGGCGAACGGCTCGGGGTCGTCGGGGATGAAACCCGACCGGGCGCTCCGCAGGCGGTGACCAGGGCACCGATCAACAGGACACCCACGACTGCCTTCAACGTCGTTCCCCCCGATGGCGTAAACGTCCGGTGGCCGGCTCTCGTTGCCGCCTCCGGGCCGCGGCACTGGGAGGCGTCGCCATACCGGACGTCTTTGTGGCCGTATCGCACGACCCATCCCTCGGGGGTGGACCTCTCTTCGTGGGAGGGAATCGCCGTGCGCGTCACGCTTTACGTCCGCGTCTCCAGGCGGGACAAGGATCAGGAGCCCGAAACCCAGCTGCACCGGCTCCGCCAGGCGGTGGCTCAGCGTGCGGACTGGCAGGTGGTGGGTGGGGGAATACGCGGACACGGCCAGCGCCAACGACCTCCGGGGCCGGATCGCCTGGCGCCGGCTGCTGGATGGTGCGGCGAAACGCCGGTTTGATGCCGTGCTCGTGTTCAAACTCGACCGCGTGTCGGTCCGTCCGACACATGTACCAGACATTAGACGTCTGGGAGCCATTGGGCATCGGATTCCTCTCGGCCCAAGAAGGCTCCGACACCACACGTTGGGCCGCTTGCTCTTGAACCTCCTAGCTTCCCTCGCCGAATTCGAACTGGAACTGATCCGGGAGCGGGTGACGGCCGGGATGAAGCGGGCTAAGGCCCAAGGGATCGCGATCGGGCGGCCCAAGCGCACCGACGATCGTACCTTCCTGGCCGCATGGGCGGCGATCCGGCCCCAGATTCTCAGCGGGCGGCTAGCACAGCGCGCGGCGGCCGTCCAGCTGGGGTGCGGCGCCAGGACCGTGTAGTGCTTGCTCCGCGAGGAGGCTATTGGGGAGGAGAAATGTCGTGAGTAAGCGAACGCGCGGGCAACCATGCCCCCGGCGGGGTGACCGCCATCGTGTCACCTATGTGGTCCGAATCCGGGTGGCCCCGGAAGAGCGGGCCGCATGGCCGGAAACCGCCTAGCGCCACGGACTCACGGTCCAGGCTTGCGCGACCAGGTCGCTGACCCGGTCCGCGGAGATGGACGCGCTATAAGTGGGCACGGCGCCTCCGGGAGTCGGCTCGTCCGGTTCAAGGTGTGATTTGGGGCGGTGGGGCTCCATCGGACGAGAGGAGGGGATCGGCATGGCGAAACAGGGCCATCGGAGCCGCACCCGTCAGCGGTGGCGGCGGATCCGGCTTTGGCAGGATCAGGAGGGTGTTTTTGGGGCGGGCGTGTGATGGTGCTAGAAAAGCCACGCGCCCCGCGATATGCCAAGTTTGAACACCTCTTGCCTCGCGGCCTCAACGACCGGCTCCAGTCATGGACCATCGTGCTCGCGTACCGTGCCTGCAATGAGCGGCGGGCCCGTACGAAGCCGGAGCTGGGTGGCTCGCTGGCGCGAGTGGTATCGCGAGCCTGGTGTGGCCGAATAGGCCGTACCCCCTAGGAGACCTGTGAAAAACCCCCTGTAGAGGCACCTCCGGGCCGGGGATCCGAGATAATTGGATCATATTGGATCACCGGAGGGATCCCATGCTCGGACGCCGCTCCCCGCAAACGTCGTTCGCCGACACCGATGAATGGTATCGCCGGATTCCGGCCCGGTCCATCTGGGCCGTGGTGCGGCAGTGGACCCAGGACCACGTGCACGACACCGCGTACGCGCACTGGTATGCGGAGGCGGGCCGCCCCTCGATTCCCCCGTCG
>JAKATP010000190.1 GCA_021818685.1 Bacillota bacterium
CTGAGTCTCCCCACGGATAAATCCGGGGGGTTCCGGTCTCCTGTTGGCTCTCCCAGGCTCTCGGGTTCCCCCTACACCATCCTGGGCCTCACACAACATTCGTCGGCATCGAATGCCTACCATCCCGGTCGCAGACGAACCGCTCCGACCCTCTCGGGTGTTCTTGCGACGCAAGACTCTCGCGGCTTCTTTGTGCTCGCAAGCCCGTCTGCAGAAGTGACTCCCCTTCCGATTCCCGAAGGAATCCGCTTGCAAAAGTAGTCTAGCTCAAAAGCCGGTACTCTTCAAGATTTTGGCCCTATCGGGCCATGGGCTTATATCCCCAGGCGTAAACGCCGGGGCTTTACGCCCGATTTTGGTATCGTAACAAGCTCTGTCAGTGCCGCCTGGATCTCGCCGTTCAGCACCATCTCGTCGGTCGCTTCGGCCAACAGCGCCAGGTCTCGAAAGCCACCCGCCACCAGGCGTCCGTCCCGGCGCTGGTGGAAGTAATCAAAGCCGTGGCGGGCACTCATGGCATACTGGAGAACGGGCGCGACCGGCTCCGTCACGATCATCTGCCCGCGGGCCGGCTCGACCGGCATCTGGGGCAGGACCCGTGCGATGAACCCATTTACGGCCACCACGACGTCGCGGGCCCGAATCGTGGATGCTCCCGCCCGGACAACCAGAACCCCTGCCTCCCGCCCGATCGTGTCCACATTGCAGGGGGCGTAAATTTGGGCACCGGCCGCCAGCGCTCGCGCGGCAAACGCCATCGTGAGCCGGCCGGAGTGCACAAAGCCGCCTTCCAGGATGATGCCGCCGATGTAGGATCCCCGCAGGGGCCCCGGTACCTCCTCCCGTCCGGCCTCGCGGACGGTCTCGCCCGCGGCGCGCAGCAGGCGGGCGTTTTCGTGAAGGCCGGCCTCCTCCTCCTCGTTCCGCGCCAGGATGAACCGGCCGGGCAAGTCGAGCTCGAGCGGAAATGCGGCTCCAACCTCGACCTCCCGGATGATCCGGAGGCTGTCCCAGGTCAGTTGGAGCAGGGTTCGCGCAGCCGTCTCCCCTAAGCGACGGATCCCGGCGCTCATTCCATCGACCAATCCCGGTGCGACAATGCCGCCGTTGCGCGCCGAAGCGCCCGCGCCGACCCCGGTCCGGTCGAGCACGATGACGTCTCGACCCGCCTCCGCCAGCCGCCGCGCCACCGACAGGCCCGAGAGACCGGCGCCAATCACCACCACATCGGTGTCTAACGGGAGCGGTCCTCCGCTCACGGCCACGGGCGGCGCCGTCACACGCCAGAACGACAATGGAGTCTGCACGATTCTCCTCCTGTTCGACGCGAGCCAAGCTGGTTCAGACTCCGGTCGTGAGAGCCTCTGTGAAGTCCGCTAAGATGTCCGCGAGGCCCTCGATGCCGACCGAAATCCGGACGACACTCGGGTCGATGCCCACCCGGACTTTCTCCTCCGCTGTGAGTTCCCGGTGTGACGCCACCACCGGATGCGACAAGGTCGTGCTCACGTCGCCCAGGCTCGGCACGAATTTCACCATTTTCAGGCGGGTTACCATGGCCTGGACGGCCTCGTATCCCCCCTGCAATGACATCGAGACGATGGCGCCGAACCCCCGCGACAGGAGTCGGGCCGCATGGTCCGCGTCCGGGTGGGACGCGAGGCCCGGATAGTAGACGCGCCGGACTGCGGGCAGGGTTTCCAGGTGCCGCGCCAGGGCGAGCGCGTTTTGACTCGCGCGCTCCATCCGGAGTGACAGGGTCCGGGCTCCGCGCAACGCCAACCACGCGGCGAACGGATCGGGGGTCAGCCCGCCACTGTCGATAAGGGCCGTGGCATCCGCGATGCGAGCCCCGGAGCCGGCCAGCATGCCGAGCACCAGATCGCTGTGGCCCCCGATGAACTTGGTCAGAGAGTGGGCCACCAGATCCGCGCCCCACACGGCCGGACGGGCATGGAACGGGGTGGCGAAGGTGTTGTCCACCAGGACCGGGACCCCGTGCGCGTGGGCCAGCGGGATAATCTCGTCGAGGGGACACACGCGGCCCAGGGGATTCGAGATGGTCTCCGCCACCAAGACGGCCGGGTCTCCGGTGACGGCGCGCTCCACCTCCACGAGGTCATGCGTGTCGATCCATTCCATGCGGTAGCCGAGGCGGCCGAGAAGCCGACGACTGATGCCGGCGGTCCCGCCGTAGATTTCCCGCGCCACCAGAATGCGGCCGGGATGGGGTAGGAGCGACAGGATGCCCGCCAGCAGGGCCGCCGTGCCGGAACCGGTGGGAACGGCCGCCTCGACCTCTTCCATCTGGGCAAGCCAGCGAGCGAGCGCGTCGTAATTGGGGTTGCCGCCCCGCGTATAGGAATAGCCCTTGCGCGTGCCCCCGAGGAGCGCGTCCACTTCGTCGATGTCTTCGAACGCATACACCGACGTCTGGTATAGAGGCGGTGCCACCGAATTGGCGGGAGTGGGCGTATGTACCGGCATCACGGACCGCGTATGGATGTCCACGTGGGTTCCTCCTTAAAGAAAAGCCGAAAGCGCGGGACCGGAAATCGGGTGGGACTCGGCTCCCTCCGGGAAGCCCGGTGCGTCGGGCGCCGAGCTCCCCCGCTTCGTCATCTACACCAGGCGTGCTGGCTGCACGGCACCATCCTCCGCCACCACCACTACAGCTGTTCCGTAGGCCAAGATTTCCGACATGTTCTGCCCGAGCTCCGAGGAGTCAAAGGCCGCGCTCACGACCGCGTTGGCCCCGAGCGACTGGGCATGCTCCATAAGCCGATCAAGAGCACGCTGTCGGGTGTCGTTCAGCATGTTCGTATACTCCGGAATCTCGCCGCCGGCCATGGCCCTCAGCCCCGCCGTGACCTGGTAGCCGATCCCGCGGCTCCGCACGACCGTGCCCCAGGTGAGACCGATCACCGTCTCGATACGGTGACCCGGCACATAGGGCGTACTCACCACCGTCATACTCAACCGAGCTGCCTCCCCTGTCTGTCCGCTTCCTGTCCACGTCCTTCTCCGCGCCCCGGCCCGGCTCCTTGATGCCCCAGGCGGGGGACGCCCGCTGTTTTTTCGCAATCGGCCCCCAATCGCCGGTCATGACCGCTCCCGCCGCGAGAGGAAGGGGGTGGAACGCCATCCTCCGGTGGGAGCCCGGCGATGAGTCAGATGGTACCGGTTGTGGGAGAGAGACGTGCGCAGGGCGAGCCCGCCTGCGACATTAATGCCGGTTGCGGGAGCGCATGGTGTTTGTCTCCGGCGCACCGCCGCCCCGCCCGCACCGCACCTGCACCGCCGAGCAGAGCGCGCGCTCGCCCGGTGGGAAGCCATCATCCCGTGCGACTCGCGCGGATGCACGTCCCCCTTGACCGCCATGTGCCCCCGACCCCATGCACCAGCCAAACGACTGACAGCGGGTCCGCCGGGCCTCCCTCAGCACGACGGGGGCAGCAGCCGCATGGCCCCCTTCTGAACCCACGCTGGCGGGGGCTTCCACCGACGATCAAGGGGGATCCGTGTCGCGAATAGGGGGGCGAGCCCAGGTCCTCCCGGGGATGCGCGAACGAAAAGCACCTGCCACGCGCGCGACGGCGCCTAAAAGACGGTCTTCGGGCCCGAGCCACCCCGACCCGTCGGAGCTCCGGCAGCCGCCCGCAATCCTCCTCGGTGGGACAGGGAACACCCGTCGCTAGAGGAATCCCATGGTATTCTTACGGGAACATGTCTTGGGGGGCCAGGTGCGTGGACCTGCTGGAAGACCTCGAATGGCGAGGGCTCGTGTTTCAAACCACAGACCGCGAGGCGCTCGCGCGCCGTCTCCAGGAAGGGCCCATCACGGCGTATATCGGCTTTGACCCCACGGCCGAAAGTCTGCACATGGGAAACTTAGTCGGCATCTTGGTGCTGCGGCGCCTGCAGCTCGCCGGGCATCACCCGATTGCCGTGGTCGGCGGTGCCACCGGCCTTATCGGCGACCCCAGCTTCAAGAGCCAGGAGCGTCCGCTCAACACGGTGGAGACCGTACATGCCTGGCGGGACCGGATCGAGCTTCAGCTCCGCCGCTTTCTCGACTTTGACACGGCCGAGAATCCCGCCCGGGTCGTCGACAACTACGACTGGACGGCTCCCATCGGAGTCATCGAGTTCCTGCGTGACGTGGGTAAACATTTCAGCGTCAACGTCATGTTGAATCGCGAGTCCGTCGCGTCACGCCTCGAATCCGGCATCTCCTACACCGAGTTCAGTTACATGCTGCTGCAGGCGCGAGACTATCTCGAGCTCTTCCGGCGTTACGGTTGCGAACTCCAAATGGGCGGTTCAGATCAGTGGGGCAATATCCTGGCCGGTGTCGAGCTGGTGCGCCGGAGCGACGGGGGGACCGTCCACGCGTTGACGTTCCCGCTTATCACCAAGTCCGATGGCACCAAGTACGGCAAGACCGAAGGGGGCGCCATCTGGCTCGACCCGGAAAAGATGTCGGTCTACCACTATTACCAGTTCTGGTTGACGGTCGAGGACGCCGACGTCGTGCCGCTGCTGAAGACCTTCACCTTCCTATCGCACCGGGACATTGAGGATTTGGCG
>JAKATP010000191.1 GCA_021818685.1 Bacillota bacterium
TCTGGTCACATCGGATCGTGCGTTCTACCTGGCCCTAAGAGCACCAGCGACGGCACTTAAGCTACTCGGACCGTGACAATATCGCCGTCTTCCGATGCCGCGGGCGACCATGTGAATCCACTACCGGGCACGGCTGACGAAGACCGCAGCGATGGAGTTGCCGGAGCGGGACCGGTATACCCTGCTCCCCGACCAACGGACCTGTCTCGGCCGCTGTACGTGAGCGTCACGGGTCGGCGGGGAGCGCTCTCAAGTGGACGGGCAGCTACCGGTCCGGTTCGACGGACGCGTCCATGGTGAACTGATGCCCTTCCCCGCATAGCTCAGACGGGGCTCTTCGGTCACAAAGAACCCGCACTCTCGGCGGTCCACCATGCCGGGGACGGCGGGGTGGCGTTCAGGATACGTGCCAATCGGTGGACGGGTGATGGCGATGCGCGAGGCCGCGACCGCTGGAAAGCGAACAGTCGGGGGCACGGTGCTCAAGCCCGTCATCAGCCGGACGACAGTCACCCGCCTTCCCAGGCTCGCTGCCCTGTCTGTCGATTACGCCGACGAGCCCGCTCCCCTGTCGGGCGGACTGGCCGGGGCTGTTGTTGGTACCGTGTGGGGTGGCCTCAGAGTGGAATCTTCCCGCGCAGGTCATCCGGGTTTGCGAAACGAGTCCGGCGTTCGATGAGGGCTCGGGCAGCGTCCACCCGGTTCCAGGTGTTCCATAGGAGGATGCCCTCGACGAAACCGGTCCGGCTTAGGTAGTAGACGATCCCGGACCGGTAGCGGACCTTCCAATCCGCGATCGTTGCAAGCCTTGAATCGACACGCCCCACCCCTTCGAAGCCCAGGTCAAAGAGATTCGAATAGAACAAGGGAAGATAGTCAAACACCTCATGGGCGCCGGCCATGTTTCGGCCCGCTAGAGAGCCCCCTTTGGTCGCATTGTCCTCGTGCTCGACTCGCCGCCACCGCCGGAGAGCCGAATTGAATATGTTCGCCACGTCGCCGGCCGCGAACACATCAGGTGCCGTCGTTGCGAGCGTGGGCCCGGTAACAATGCCGTCGCGAACCAGAAGACCAGCGGCGCGCGCAAGCTCGGTTCGGGGTTCGAGCCCGACCCCCGCTACGACGAGATCAACCGGCAGTTCGATTCCGCGGGAGGTCATAAGCTGTGCGCCCGCTCCATGGCGGATTATCTTGGTCACCGCCATGTTGGGATACACCTGGATCCCGGATTCCCGATAGTAGTCGGTAAGGTAGGTGGAGAGGTCTTCGGGAACGTAGCGGTGGAGGATGCCGGGCTCCGGCATGATCAGATGGACCTCCTTGCCGACCAGAGTGAGAGCCGCTGCCATTTCCGTGCCGATGAAACCGCCCCCAAGGATGGCGACGGATTGAGCGTGCTGTATCTGGTCCATGAGCAAGAAGTAATCAGACAGCGTGCGGTAATAGATGACCGGCTCGGTCAGTTGCGGAAGTCGGCGCGGTGCTGCCCCCGTGGCAAGTAGGCATCGTTGGTAGGAGAATATCCTCCCGGTGCTGTCGATGGCTTGATGCGCACCGGGGTCGAGGTTCACGATCTGTGTGGTGAGATGAAGATCGACGCCGGCCGCCCGCTCGTCGAGCAAGCGCCAGATCTCCTCCACCCGTCCCCCTTGGAATAGACTCCTGGACAGCGCGGGACGGCTATACGGCGGAAACGGCTCTTCCGACACTACGGCAATCCGCCCGTCTGCATCATTCTGCCGGATGCCGGCCACCGCGGCATCAGCTGTTAGGCCTCCGCCCACGATGAGGTACCGATAGGTTACTGCCACGTGCTCCGCCGCCTCCCCAACCGAAGAGATATCGTCTGATGAGGGATGACCAGATCTCGCATTTCAACCATGGAGCGGGGAGCCTGCCGAACTGTGCGGTGAATCACAAAAATCGTCGGTCCGATAGATGCGATCGGGTGTCCGGCGACGGGTCTCTCGCCGCGAAAACGGTCGACGCTCGGACGGGCCCTGCGCATGTGATCGGGATCACATTATGGGGGTTCAAACAGATTAACCATAATAGGACGCAGAGACTGTGCGGCGCCATACGGCTCGGGATCCGGGGAATTAGGCCGATGCAGTAGTGAGGTCTGGATCGCGTTGCGGTTCAACGTTGATGCGCCGGACATTCACGGAGGTGGGAAGCGTGAGAGGTGGTCACGGGGCTCGGCCACAGACGGTGCACACGGGTGCTGTATGGATTCTTAGAGTGGTGGCACGGCTTGGGGTGCTGGATGTGGTAGCCTTCCAGCGGTCCGACTATCACCAGACCCGACATGCTTATGTGCGGCGAAGGATCGAAGCTGCGTATCTTCGTGCCAAGCGAGCTCACGCCCTACCGGTGGGCTCGAGCAGCTTCCATCCCTGCGCCGGCGACTTTCTCGAGACGGTAGAGCGCGACGTACTGACGCACGCCCACAACGAAGAACGCCGTCTGTATCCTGTATGGCTGAGCGGCCACCAGGATCGGAGGGCGCTGGTCGACGCTCTCGTGCAAGAACATGAGTCCCTTCGCCGAGAGGTGCGGATTCTTCGCGCCATGATCACGTGCGGGGATGAGACGGGAGCCGTGGCCATGATGCGGCGTATCGTGCAGGACTTCATCGCCCATACGCGTCACGAGGAGGGCGTCCTGATGAGGTTTTCGTCTCTGGCGGAGGAGAAGATCTGACCTGCCTGGGCGGTCGCTGCCACCAGTAAGGTTTGGTTTTTACGCGTGCCGCCATCGTTGAATCTCGGTGGCCCGTGCCCGTACATAGTCACGCATCATCCGGGCCCTGTCGTCATCGCGATGACAGGGCCCGCTCCAGAGCCTCGCGGCAATCTCGTGCCACCGAACGATTTCTAAGGGCCCCTGCCTTCGCATCGGGAGGCTTCCTTCCCGAACAGCGGGCCGTGAACCGCAAGCAAGTTCCTGCGGATTACTCCATCGGCCGGTCTATGGGGGTCCGAAAACCAATGGCAAGCCGATTCCAGGCGTTGATGGCAAGTACGGCCATCGTGAGATGGACCAGATCCTGGTCAGGAAAGTACTGGCGTACGTGCTCGTAAACGGCGTCGGGTACGTGGTCCTGGTTCACCAGGGTGATGGCCTCCGTCCATGCCAGGGCTGCCCGTTCGCGCTCGGAATAGAAGGGGGCTTCCTCCCAGGCCGAAAGGCCATACAGTCGTTCCTCTGATTCGCCGGCCGCACGGGCCGATCGGGTGTGAAGATCGAGTCAGTAAGCACACCCGTTTATTTGCGACGCGCGAACGTCAATGATCTGAATTAGGGACGGTTCCAGCCCGCTGTCGTTGACGTAGCGCTGGAAGGCCAACATGCTCGCCAAAGCCTCTGGATCTACGTGAGTCCAAGTCATCCGTCGGGACATGGTTATCCTCCTTGTCGTGTGCGTCCGACTCATGCTAGCCGGACCAGGCTATTGGCCAACCGCGTGTGGAGCAAGAAGGCCAGTCCCAAATTGCGTCTCCGACTGTTCTATGCGATGCCGGCGTCCCTGGCCCTCTTGGCATAGACCGTCTCCCTCGTCGGTCAGAGAACTACGCCGCTTGAATCGCTCGCCCTACGACTGGGTCGCGTCCGGGATGGCTGTGATCGTGGAGCAGCATCTGCTCGGTCGGGGGCCATTTCGTCAGAGCCGCTCAGGGCCCTTGTGGCACTTCCCAGGGGTTGCATATCAAGATCGTCCGGATCAAGTCGCCCCTCTTTTAGCGCGCGGGAGGGCTTGGTGAGGTTCACGCGCCTTAGAAGGCGCCGCTCAGCATATCCGCAATCCTCATTCGTGCCCCTCGCAAGCGGGGGTGGAGCGGGGTAGAGTTCCTGCAGCCGGGATCGGACTCGATAGGGAAGACGGTATCTTTGGGCAAGCGTGGCCGCCAGGCGTGTACCCAGCACAAGTGTGATCTGTTGACTCGGGGCCGTCCGGCTACCCTTGCGAACGTTTCGACCAACAACCGAGGCAGATGTGCCACAGGCCTGGTGTTGTTCGCGATTTGGCGGCATGTTCGCGGCTAACCAGGCGGAGCGGGCATTCCACTGAAAGACCCGCGCCACAAAGGTACCAGTGCCATCGCCTGGTGCGAACAGGTCTTGGATCCGACGTTTTGTGACGCGCGAGGTGAGCTTGTGCGCTAAGCAAGACCAGCGCGTGGTGGACGCGCCTGGGTTCGCGATGGTCCATGCCGTGATCGGGGTTATAAGGGCAAGTTGGTCCGAATGCCGGTCGACGATGTCTGTCAGGACGACGGCCTTGGTCAGCCTCATAAGATGGGGGGCGATTCCGATTCGGCCGTCGCTTGATCGGTCAGGAACTCCGCCAGAATGGGAGCCTGGCTTTTCCCTACATCGTGGGTGGCCGTGAGAAGGACTACGGGTTGGGCGCCCACGAGCTCTAAAAGGCGGAGGATCGGGCCGTCCTGCCGCCGTCCGGCGAGTTCGTCGCGGTAGCGTGCCGCGAATTCCCGATACCGCGTCGGCTCATGGCCATACCACTTCCGGAGATCATGGCTAGG
>JAKATP010000032.1:0-10218 GCA_021818685.1 Bacillota bacterium
CGGATCCCGGAAGAAGCACATATAGCCGTCGACGCCGCCCAGCGTATACACCCGATGGGGCACGCCCGCGCCCCCCACGTCTGCCGGCTCCACGCCGGCATCGCGGAGCCGCGCGTAGGCCGCGTCGATGTCCGCCACCCGGTAGTAGATGGTGGACGAGGCCCGATCCAATCCGGCTCCCTCCGGCATGGCCAGCATCAGACGGACCCCGCCGCAGTCAAAGAACGCCATCGTCTCCGTCTCGAACAGGAACGGAAGGCCCAACGTGTCCCGATAAAAACCGACCGCGCGCGTCAGGTCGTGCACGCCGAGCGCGATCTGGCCAATCCCCTCGATGCCGAGCGGCATGCGCCATCCTCCTGTCCCCCCGTATCCGCCGTCCGTCCCCCGCGTCATCGAAACGACCCGCAGGACCTGGTACGCCCCCCGGTCTTCATTCGCGGGCGCTCCCCCCGACGGAGCTCCCCGAAGGCTGCAAGAGGCGTAGAAGGGCCCACGCGAGGCCATCGTCTTCCACCGGAGGAGCGATGAGATCCGCGGCCGCCTTCGCGGCCGGATGACCCTGACCCATGGCCACCCCCAATCCCGCGAAGGCCAGCATGTCCGCGTCATTCTCCCCGTCACCGACCGCCATCACCCGCTCGCGCGGAATCTGCAGGCGCCCCGCCACCTGCGCGAGCGCCCGCCCCTTGCCGCTCTGTTCGGCCAGCACCTCCAGGTAGTCGGACTGCGACTCGACGAGCCGCATGCCCGGAACGCCGTTCTCCTCCAGCTCCATGCGGAGGCCGGCCAGACGCCCGGGAGTGTCCTGAACCAGGACCTTGATAGGCGGTTCGGGCCACGCGACAATCTCATTCGGGCCCCGCACCCATGCGGCCACGTGATTGCGCTCCACGTAACGCCGCACGCGGGCATCCTCCCGGCTGGCCCAGATTTCGAGGCCCACGTATACCTGCACCAGGTAGTTCTCATCGACCAGATGCCGCACCAGCACGCGCGCCGCCTCGTCGGGCAGCGTATCCCGAAACCAGAAATGCATATCCGGCAGGTCCGCCACCGCCGCACCGTTGTAGCAAATGGCAGGACCGTCACGGAGTCCGAGGTCCTGACTGTAGAGCGCCGCCGACTGCACCATGCGGCCCGTGGCCAGCATGACTCGCACGCCCTGATCCTGCACGGCCTTGATGGCGGCCCGGACTGGGTCCGATATCACATCCCCGGACTGCATGGCGGTGCCATCCAGATCAATGGCCACGAGCTCCACCGACTCTACTTCACTAACCAACCCACCACCCCCGACACCAGACCTAGGATAATAGCGCCCCAAAGCGCCGGCATGAAGCCGTTTACGTAGAATCCGGGCACGAAAGCTGTCGTGCCCCAGAGAACCAGCGCCGACACCACCAGACCGAAGAGGCCCAGGGTCAGGATGTTGAACGGCAGGGTAAGGCAGCGCACCACCGGACGCCCGAGGAGGTTGAAGAGCCCCAGGATAAGGGCGGCCCACACGGCCGGCATGATGCCCGTGGCGCCGATGCCGAGGTGAAGCCGCGTCAGTAAGACAAGCGTGGCGGCGGTGGCGACGAACACAAAGAAGCGGCGCCTCACGACCCTTTCTCCGCTCCGAAGTAGTGCACCACCGCTTCGGCCGCCGTCGACGTCATGCCCGGCACCCGGGCCAGCTCATCGCCACTCGCACTGCGAATGGCGTCAAGATTCGGGTACGCGGCCAGGAGGGCCCGCTTGCGCTTCGGCCCGATGCCCGGAATGTCATCCAGGAGCGAGCGCAGGTTTCGCCGTGTCCGGAGCTTGCGGTGAAACGTGATGGCAAATCGGTGGGCTTCGTCCCGGAGGTGGCGCAGGAGTTTTAAGGCCGCCGAGTCCCAGTCGAGGATGATGGGCTCCGGCGAGCCAGGCTGAAACAGCCACTCGTGCTGCTTCGCGAGCCCGAAAATAGGCACGTCCACCCCAATCTCCTGCAGCACCGCGAACGCCGCCGACAGCTGTCCGCGCCCACCGTCCACAATCACGAGGTCAGGAAATTCCGCAAAACGCTTTAAGTCGGGGCGGAGCTGCTGCTCCGCGAGCTCCCGGTGGGTGAAGCGCCGGCGTATGACCTCGGCCATCGAGCGGAAGTCATCCGGCCCCTCGACGGTCCGGATTTTGAAGCGGCGGTACTGCGATTTGTCGGGACGGCCGTCGGTAAACACCACCATCGACGCCACCGATTCGGTGCCCTGGGTATTGGAAATATCGTAGCACTCCATGCGCCGGGGACGGACGTCCAGTCCCAGTGTGTGCTGGATGCCGAGGAGCGCGGCCTCCCGGTCGTCCTCCTTGATCTCCACGCGCCGACGCGCCTCGTCACGCGCCCATTCGGCGTTCTGCCCCACCATCGCCAACAGCCGCGCCTTCTCACCGCGGCGCGGCACCGTGACATGGACGGCTCCGCCGCGGCGCTCGGACAGCCACCGGGCCATCGCGGCATGGTCTTCCGGCGCCACCGGCACTAGAACTTCCTTCGGCACGGTCCGTGCATTCTGGTAGTACTGGGTCAAAAACGCGTGCGCCACCTCCGCCTCACTCCAATCCTCGACCCCTTTCAGCTCCAGCTGCTGGCGGCCCGTGAGGCGCCCGTCGCGCACCGTGAAGACATGCACCAGCGCCGTCGGGCCGAAGACGGCCCAGTGGACGGCATCAAGCTCGCGGCCGGCCGTGGACGCCACCTTCTGGGGGGCCGTGAACGCCTGCACGGCCTGCAGCTGATCCCGCAGTTCGGCGGCCCGCTCAAACTCGAGCGCCCGCGCGGCCGCTTCCAGCCGCTCGCGCAGATCGTCGATGACCTCGTCCCCGTGGCCGTCGAGAAGCCGCTCCACCCGCTTTATCGTCGCCCGATATTCGTCACGGCTCACGAGATTATGGCAGGGCGCCTGACAGCGTCCGATGTGATATTCGAGGCATGGCCGCGGCGTGGTCTTAAACTTCTGGTTGCTGCAGTTACGGATGGGAAACACACGCCGGAGGAGCCGGATGGTCTCCCGCACCACGCCCGCACGCGGGAACGGGCCGAAGTAGCGTCCCCCGTCCTCGGCGGGCCGTCTCGCGACCAACAGGCGCGGAAACGGCTCCTCCCATGTGATCCGAAGATAGGGGTAGGCTTTGTCGTCCTTCAGCTGAATATTATATTTCGGCTGATGGCGCTTCACCAACGTGGCCTCCAGGATGAGGGCCTCCACTTCGGTGTCGGTGACGATCACCTCGAGATCGGCCACGTGCCGCATAAGCGCCGCCACTTTGGTGGCGAGCCGATCCGGATCCTGAAAGTATGACCGGACGCGCGCACGGAGCGAGAGGGCCTTCCCGATGTAGAGAATGCCGTCGTCGGCATCCTTCATCAGATAAACCCCCGGCCGGTCGGGCAGATTGCGGACCTTGGCTAAAAGCTCAGCGTCGTGACTCATACGCCTGCGGTTCCTGATTCGCCGCCTCCAGGTAGGGTCGAAGAAACTGGCCCGTGTATGAAGACGGGTTCTCGGCCACCTCCTCTGGAGTGCCGAAGGCCACCACCTGCCCGCCCTCGTCCCCACCCTCCGGGCCGAGGTCGATGAGAAAATCGGCGGTCTTCACGACATCCAGGTTATGCTCAATCACCAACACCGTATCTCCCTGCCCCACTAACCGCTCCAGGACCCGCAGTAGATGCGCGATGTCCTCACTGTGCAGCCCAGTCGTGGGCTCGTCCAGGATGTAAAGCGTCCGCCCGTCGGATCGTCGCGACAGTTCTGTCGCGAGCTTCACGCGCTGGGCCTCCCCGCCCGACAGGGTCGTCGCGGGCTGCCCGAGGCGAATATAGCCGAGACCGACTTCTTCCAGCGTCTTCAGCTTGCGGTACAGGCGCGGCACCGCCCGGAAGAAGTCCACCGCCTCGTCCACGGTCATGTCCAGGACGTCGGCGATACTCTTGCCTCGATAGTGCACCTCGAGCGTCTCCCGATTGTAGCGCTTGCCCTTGCAAACCTCACAGGGTACATAAACATCGGGGAGAAAGTGCATCTCGATCTTCAGGATCCCGTCACCCCGGCAGGCCTCACAACGTCCGCCGCGGACGTTAAACGAGAACCGACCCGGCTTAAATCCGCGCAGATTGGCCTCCGGCGTGATCGAAAAGAGCTCCCGCACCAAGTCGAACGCTCCCGTGTAGGTAGCGGGATTCGACCGTGGGGTGCGGCCAATCGGGCTCTGATCAATCGGGATGATCTTGTCGAGCGCGCCCTGACCCTGCATGTCTTGATGGGCACCCGGGCGACGATTGCGGGCGCCGTTCAACTCCATCTCAAGCCGCCGCCGGATGATGTCGTTAACAAGGGTGCTCTTGCCTGACCCCGAGACACCGGTCACAGCCACGAACAGTCCCAGCGGAATCCTGACCGTGACACTCTTCAGATTGTGCGCCCGGGCCCCGGACACCGTGAGCCAGCGCCCGTCAGGCTTGCGCCGCCGCACGGGCACCGGAATCGTCCGCTGTCGGGACAGGTAGCGGCCGGTGAGGCTTTGGGGGTGCGCCTCCACCGATTGCGGCGTGCCCGCAGCGACCACCTCGCCGCCATACACCCCCGGTCCCGGTCCCATATCGATGAGCCAGTCCGCCGACCGCATGGTCTCTTCATCGTGCTCCACCACTAGCACGGTGTTGCCCAGGTCGCGAAGGCGCTTCAAGGTCGCAATGAGCTTCTGATTGTCCCGCTGGTGAAGTCCGATCGACGGTTCGTCGAGGATGTAGAGGACGCCCACCAACGACGAGCCGATCTGCGTGGCGAGTCGGATCCGCTGGGCTTCACCACCGGAGAGTGACCCTGCGCTGCGTGACAGCGTAAGGTATCCCAGACCGACGTCCACCAGAAACCCTAGACGTTCTGCAATCTCTTTCAGAATGGGGCGGGCAATCGTCGCCTCCCGCTCGGTGAGTTCGATCGCGTCGAGAAAACTCCGCGCTTCCACGATGGACAGATCCGTGAGTGCCGAGATGGAGAGGCCGCCCACCAACACGGCCAGCACCGCCGGCTTTAACCGCCGTCCCTCGCAGGAGGGGCACGGCACCTCGCGCATGTACTCCTGGATCTCCGCCTTTTGGCTCTCGCTGTCTGTCTCCCGGTAGCGCCTCTCCAGGATCGGGATGACGCCCTGATAACGGATGAACTGGCGGCGATGGCGGCCAAACGCCGTCTCGAACTCGTAGGGCGTGTCCTCAGGGGCTCCGCCCAGCACGATCGCCTGCTGGTCGGCCGTGAGCGTCCGCCAGGGCTGGTCTACCGGGATGTCAAATTGCCGGCACACCGCCGTTAAGAGGTCCGGGTAAAAGCGCGAGGACGAGACAAAGAAGGGCGCCACCGCTCCACCGATGATGGACCGGTCTTTGTCCGGCACGATAAGATCCACATCGAGCTCCATCCGGAACCCGAGACCCGTGCAGGCGGGACAGGCGCCGTAGGGAGCATTGAATGAGAAGAGGCGGGGGGTGAGCTCCTCCAGCGAGATCCCGCATTCGGGACACGCTAGGTCGCGACCGAACAGCATCGGCTCGCCGGCGTCCGGTGCCTGGAGTTCGACCGTGCCTCCGGAGAGTTCTAGCCCTTGCTCTATCGACTCCGCCAGACGGGACCGGGCGTCCGGCCGCACCACCACCCGATCCACCACGGCCGAGATGGTGTGCTTCTTGTTCTTGGTCAGGGCCGGAATCTCGTCGACGGAATAAAGTTCTCCGTCGACCCGCGCCCGGGTGAATCCCTGTCGGACCAGGTCGGCGATCACCTTATCGTGCGTGCCCTTGCGGCCGCGTACCAAGGGTGCACGCACCTCGAGACGGCTTCCCTCGGGCAGCTCCAGCACCCGGTCCACCATTTGATCGACGGTCTGCTGGCTTACCGGCCGGCCGCACTGCGGGCAGTGGGGGCGGCCCACGCGCGCGTAGAGAAGGCGCAGGTAGTCATAGATCTCGGTGACCGTGCCGACGGTCGAGCGCGGGTTGTGCGACGTGGTCTTCTGATCAATCGAGATGGCCGGCGACAGGCCCTCAATGGCGTCCACGTCGGGTTTGTCCATCTGACCCAAAAACTGGCGGGCGTACGACGAGAGCGACTCGACATACCGGCGCTGACCCTCCGCGTAGATCGTGTCGAAAGCGAGGGACGACTTTCCGGAGCCGGACACGCCGGTGATGACGACCAGCCGATCGCGGGGAATCTCGACATCGATGTTTTTCAAGTTGTGCTGACGCGCGCCCCGGACGACAATGGCGTTCTTAGGCACGCTTGGCCCCTCCCGCCACCGAGCGCACCGGCCGCAGCGACTCGAGCTCCATCAAGAGATCCCGGATAGCCGCCGCCCGCTCGAACTCCCAGTTGCGGGCCGCGTCCTTCATTTCTTTCTTCAGCCGATTTGCCATCTTGATCCGCTCCCGGGCCGAGAGATCGCGAAGCGGCTTTTCCGTCAACACGGAGTCCTTGACCTCCTGCGTCGCCGCCAGCACTTCGCGGACCGCACTCTTCACCGACGCCGGAGTGATATGGTGCTCCCGGTTGAACGCTTCCTGAATGGCGCGGCGGCGTTCGGTCTCCCCGATCGCGCGAGCCATGGAATCGGTCATCTGGTCCGCGTACATGAGGACCTGGCCGTCAACATTGCGGGCGGCGCGGCCGATGGTCTGCACGAGCGAGGTTTCCGAACGCAGGTACCCTTCTTTGTCCGCGTCCAGAATGGCCACGAGACCCACCTCCGGCAGGTCGAGCCCCTCCCTAAGAAGATTAATGCCGACCAGCACGTCAAATTCGCCGAGCCGCAAATCGCGAAGAATGGCCATCCGTTCCAGAGTGTCGATGTCCGAATGCAGGTAGCGCACCTTGACCTGCTGCTCCCGGAAGTACTCCGTCAGGTCTTCGGCCATGCGCTTGGTGAGGGTTGTGACCAGGACGCGGTAACCGTGTGCGATTTGCCCCCGGATCTCGCCCAAGAGATCGTCAATCTGGCCGCGAGTAGGACGCACCGTCACCTTGGGATCGAGAAGGCCCGTGGGGCGGACGATCTGCTCCACCACCCGCTCCCTGACCTGCATCTCATACGGACCCGGTGTGGCCGAGACGAACAGCACACGGTCGATGCGCTCTTGAAACTCCTCAAAGCGGAGCGGCCGGTTGTCAAAGGCCGACGGCAGCCGGAAGCCAAAATGCACCAGCGTCTCTTTCCGCGAACGGTCGCCATGGTACATCCCGCGTAACTGGGGCACCGTCACGTGCGATTCATCGATAATCGTAAGAAACGGACCGGGAAAATAGTCGAGCAGCGTATACGGTGCCTGGCCGGGCTTGCGGCCCGTGAGATGGCGGGAGTAATTCTCGATGCCAGGGCAATGGCCGACTTCCTCCAGCATCTCCAGATCGTACAGCGTGCGCTGCTCGAGCCGCTGCGCCTCCAGCTCGCGCCCCGCCTGCCGCAGTTCCAACAGCCGTTCCCGAAGCTCTTCGCGGATGCCATCCAGGGCGGGCTTCATGCGTTCCTTACGGGTGGCGTAGTGCGATGCCGGGTAGATGCCCACGTGCTGTCGCTCGCCCAGGACTTCGCCCGTCAGCGGGTCAAACTCCCGAATGCGCTCGATCGTGTCCCCAAACAACTCGACCCGGATGGCCTGCTCCGACTGGTTGGCAGGGAAAATCTCGACCACATCGCCACGGGCGCGGAACTTCCCCCGGACGAAGTTCACATCATTCCGCTCGTAGCGGATCGCCACGAGTCCCCGCAGGAGGTCGTTGCGATCGCGCTCCATGCCGACCCGCAGCGAGAACACCTGTTCTTTATAATCCTCCGGTGAGCCAAGGCCGTAGATGCACGACACCGAGGCGACGATGACCACATCGCTTCTTTCGAAGAGAGCCGAGGTGGCTGAGTGACGAAGCTTATCAATCTCGTCGTTGATCTGCGAGTCCTTCTCAATGTACGTGTCACTCTGGGCGATGTAAGCTTCCGGCTGATAGTAGTCGTAATAGCTCACAAAGTACTCGACCGCGTTATGCGGAAAGAACGCCTTCAACTCACCGGCCAGCTGGGCCGCCAGCGTTTTGTTGGGCGCGATGACGAGGGTCGGCAGCCCCACCTGCGCGATCGTGTGGGCCATGGTGAAGGTCTTACCGGACCCCGTGACCCCGAGGAGCACTTCGCGGTGAAGACCCTCCCGGAAACCCTGAGACAGGTCCTGGATGGCTTTCGGCTGGTCACCGGCGGGCTCGTACGGAGCGACGACTTGAAACGACGGCATGTAGCCCTCCTTCGGCGTGAGAGACAGAGCCTCCTGGTCATTCGGAGCCATGCGCACGAGGGTGGAGGCGGATCCTTGGCTAATCACCAGCCGATCCGGTACATTGTACCGCGTCGGATCGGGGCCTTCCATACACGGATACCGGAGCGCCGTGGACACTCCGGTCGCTCCATCAGGATAGACCATCCGTTCCATTTACTCCACTTCACGGAGGCCATTTGACGGACGCTATGGGGGCGCAGATAGACGGGAGCGACGACGACCCATGGGGGATTTCCTGGTGAGGGGCCATAGACGCCTCTTCCTTGTGTGCCTGGTGGCACTTTCCTTGGGACTCGGTGCGTACGTCCGGCTCGGGTCAACCGGTCGACGCGGCAGCGCCCCCGCGAGCGCGGCCCCCAGCGCCGCTGCCATTCTCGCCAACACGCCGGTAGACGCGGGGGCGTTTCTATCGCGCTCCGCCCCTCCCTTTCGCCTGACGGACCAGTTTGGCCGCCCGGTGACCCTGGCCCAATTCCGGGGCCGGGTGGTCGTGCTGGCGTTCATCGACGACCAGTGCACGACCATCTGCCCCCTCACGATGGAGAGTATGGTGGGAGCCGAACGCCTTTTGGGTGTTCGGGCCGCGCGCCACATGGTGCTCTTGGCCGTAAACGCCAACCCCGTCGCCACGTCGGTGGCCGACGTGCGCCAATATTCCGCGGCGCACGGGCTCATGAATCGCTGGTTGTTCTTGACGGCGCCCCCGGCTACGCTGGCCCGCGTCTGGAAGCAGTACGGCATCTACGTAGCCGTCATCCACGGCGCTATCGACCATACCCCCGCCCTTTATGTCATCGCTCCCGACGGGCGGGAGCGATGGGTCGCGGAAACCGCGATGGAGTACCGGGCCGTCAACACCGAAGCGCTGGTGCTGGCGCGCGTGGTGCAAACGCTGCTACCGAAGGCCGCGCAGCACCCGCTCCCCCGTCTCACGGTTCCGCCTCCGCCGTCGTCGAGGACGGCGTCGCTGCCCGCCATCACCCTGACCGGCGGCCGGAAGACCGTGGCGCTCGGCGGTCACGGACCGACGCTGGTGGTGTTCGTGGCTTCCTGGGCTCCGGACCTGGCCTCGCGCTGGCGCACGCTCGCGGCACAGGCTCACGCGCATGCCAACATCCGTGTGGTCCTGGTCGACATCGGCACCGTGGAGCCGTCGCCGGCATCGTTTGAGCGGTTCATGGCCATGAACCCGTCACTGCCTCCGATGCCGGTGGCTTACGATGCGACCGGTCAGCTGTCTGATGCGCTGGGAGCTCAGAACATTCCCGCCAGCGTCTTGATGACAGGTCGGGGCCAGGTGCTTTGGCGGTCGCAAAGCTGGCCCTCGACATCCCAGTGGACGCACTTCCAACAGCTCTTAACGAAGGCGGGGCGGGGCTAGGACTTGGCCATGCGCTGCAAGAGCACCCGATAGCCGCGCTCGAGCTGGGGATCCGAGGCCGGGTTAGAAGACGGCGTGACGCCCTTCGGCTCCGCGACCACCACGTTCGGCATGAGGCCCTTGTGTTCGATGTAATCGCCGTTGGGCGTGAGGTAACGCGCCACCGTGAGCTTCAGGTAAGCCCCGCCGGCCAGAGGCTCGAGGGCCTGCACGATGCCCTTGCCAAAGGTCTTGGTTCCGACCAGGATGCCCACGCCCCGCTGGACGATGGCTGCCGAGAGGATTTCGGCGGCCGATGCCGTGTCGCCGTTCACCATCACGACGACGGGCAGCCGGGTGCCGGGCCCCGGTGAGTCGAGGGTCTCGTCCTGACTGGCATTCTTGTACTTGAGCGTCACCAGCGGTCCGGGAGGCACCAGGGCCCCGGCCGCAATCTGGCACTGGCGGATGTCACCCCCCGGGTTGTTGCGGAGGTCCAGCAGGATTCCCC
>JAKATP010000032.1:10228-23286 GCA_021818685.1 Bacillota bacterium
CCCCGCGCCCCTTCGTGCACCAGCTTGCGGTAGGCCGCCAAAACCTGGCTGCCCGTGTGGTAGCCAAACTCGGTGATGTCCATGTAGCCGACGTGACCCGCCAGCATCTTCGTAAAAACGGTCGGCGCGGAAATTTGGGCTCGCTTGACGGAAAAGGTCAACCGACGTCCCGCGCGATTTACCGTCAGCACCACCGTCGTTCCCACCCGTCCTCGGATGGCAGCCGCCACTTGGTCGGCGTTTTCCCCGGCTACCGGCCGGCCGTTTACGGCGGTGATGACATCGCCGGCATGAATGCCGGCCCGGCGCGCGGGTGTGCCCCGAAACACGGCCACGACCTGAAACTGGCCTGATGCGTTCACATCCATCTCCACCCCGATGCCGCCGAAACTCTGACCGAGTTCCTGGTTGAGACCCGACATCTGGGCCGGTGTGAGATAGTCGCTGAAGGGATCATGAAGCGTGCCCACCATGCCGTTAATGGCCCCCGCGAGAAGTTGTCCGGGCGCGTTCGGCCAGATAGTCTGGGTGCGGATGTCTTCGTAGACCTGTACCAGGCGCTCGAAGTCAGGGCTCCGGGCCAGGCTGGCGGGCACACCGGAGACGGGCGCTGATACCGGCGCGGCCTGTCCCTCGAGGATGAGCACGGTCGCCCCGGACCCGACGAGGGCGGCCGCGAGCAGCGATGCAACGGCGAGGCCGATGGATTTCACGCCCTCACTCCCCGACACCTAAAGCGGTTCACACCTTCAGGAAGCGGCGCAGGGCCCACAGGCTCCCGAGAAGTCCGACGGCCATCCCGCCCGCTCCGGTCGTCTCCACGGTGGAGCGTTCGACCACCGTCACCCCGGCCAGGGGGAAGAACGCCACGACGTGCGCCGCCGTCTGGAAAACCCAGTGGTAGCCCACGATGACGGCCACGCTGGCCAGCACCGCTCCCATGAGTCCGAGATAGATGCCCTCCAGCAGGAAGGGCCAGCGGATGAACCAATCGGTGGCGCCCACCAGTTTC
The DNA here is from genome assembly GCA_021818685.1 of Bacillota bacterium. Classification (GTDB taxonomy): domain Bacteria; phylum Bacillota; class Sulfobacillia; order Sulfobacillales; family JAIMBI01; genus JAKATP01. Next base: position 11,241 of record JAKATP010000032.1, read on the forward strand.
ATGACCGCAATCTCACGGCGACGCGCAAAGACCCCGAGTCGGATGGTGTTGGCGATGATGAACAGCGTCGCAAACGCTAAGAGTCCCTCGACCACGTAGCCGCCGTCGCGCAAGATGCGCGTCACAACGGTCAGACGCGAGACCACGGTCGCCTGGTACACGACCTGACCGACGTCGGGGTTCTTGCGGAGCATGCGAGCCAGCGGAGGAATCTCCCCCGCCCGGTTCGTATACACTTGAAACCCGTCCAGGAGTGGATTGCCCTGCGAAATCAGCTGCCAGAGCGTGGTGTCGTGGGGAAATTCCTTCTTGAGCTGGCTCAGGGCCTCGGTTTTCGAGACAAAGACGACCCGCCGGACGCCCGGTTCACGCTTCAGCCGAGCTAGAAACGCCTGCTCGGCCGAGGACTTCATCGTCGGCTTGAAATACGCCTGCAGCTCCACCTGCCGGTCGAGGGCGGTGGCAGCATGCTCCAGATTGATGCTCAGCACACCGAATACCGCCAGGACGAAGAGGGCCACACTCACCGTCAGCACCGAGGCCACGCTCATCCACCCCGTATGCCGCACCCCGCGCGCCGCCTCTCGCCAGAAGTATCCCCAGGTCCTAAGCTTCATGGCTCACCGTGGACAGCCATGCCGGCCGCTCCGGGGTGTCGAGCCCATACCGGCCTCGGGCCTCGTCACGCACGAGACGTCCACCCTCCATCGCCAGTACCCGCCGGTTCATGCGATTTACGATGTCGCGGGCGTGGGTGGCCATAACGACCGTGGCCCCCCGGCGATTGATCTCGGCGAGCAGCTTTACGATGCCCTCGGCGGTTTCGGGGTCGAGATTGCCGGTCGGCTCATCCGCCAGAAGATAATGGGGATTGTTCACGAGCGCGCGGGCGAGCCCCACCCGCTGCTGCTCCCCGCCTGAAAGCTGATGAGGGAAATGGTGGGAGCGATCGTGGAGCCCGACCAGATCCAGCACCTGGGGCACGCGCTTTTTAATGTCACGCGGGCTCGCCTCCACCACCTGCATGGCAAAAGCCACGTTCTGATAGACGTTACGGTCGGGTAGGAGCCGCACATCCTGAAACACGACTCCCAGCAGCCGTCGGAGCCGGGGAACCTGACGGCGGCGCAGCCGTCCCAGCCGAAACTGGTCGACGTAAACCTCCCCACTGGTCGGCACTTCTTCGTGATACAAAAGCCGGATGAGACTGGATTTGCCGGCGCCGCTGGGACCTACGACAAATACGAACTCCCCCCGGGGAATGGTGAGCGACACATCCTCGAGCGCGACATGGCCGTTCGGATAGCGCTTGGTGACGGTTTCAAACCGGATGATGACAGCATCCCCCCAGATCCGGTGCACTTCGACGCCGCGTCCCCGAGTCCTCCCCCAAAGCGAATCCGGTACCGTGTGGCATTTGCTATAACGGTATCGGAGGACTCCCGCTTGGGCAATTTGAGTCTCGCAGTGGCGTTTTTGGCGGGTCTGGCGTCATTCCTATCCCCCTGCGTCGTACCCTTGGTGCCGTCCTATCTCTCGGCCCTGGCCGGCACGGCCGTTGTTGGCGCAGGGTCTGATACCACTCGGCTCCGGGGACGGGTGGTGCAAAATGCCCTGGCGTTTATGACTGGGCTGGTGGTGATCTTGGTCGCAGCCGGGCTCGTCGCCACAAGCTTCGGTCAGTTCGTCTCCGCCCACCAGAAACTTTTGGCCGAGCTCGGGGGGATCGTGATCGTCATCTTCGGACTGAACCTGCTCGGTGTGATCCAGATCGGCCTCTTCGAGCGCCAGTTCGGCTTTCAATCGCGACCGCGCCGGGGGTTTTTGGGCGCCTTTTTAATGGGCCTAGTGTTTGCGGCCGGGTGGACGCCGTGCATCGGCCCCATTGCCGGCAGTATCCTGCTCCTGGCGGCAAACGCCCACTCGGTCACGACGGGGGGGCTCCTGCTGCTGGTGTATGCGTTAGGCTTATCGCTCCCGTTTCTCGCGATGGCGCTGGTGCTCGATCGGGTTATCCCCATCCTGCACGGCCTGGGCCGCCATCTCCCCCTCGTCTCACGGGCAGCCGGCCTGCTCCTGGTTCTCTTGGGTGCCGCTCTCATCACGGGCTGGTATAGCCGCATCCCGGGTCTTCTGTAGGGGCGCTTACCCCCGCCCTACCACCTTCCCGCCCTGCCATCCTACCTTGACGTGGTCGCAAACGCGGCGGATGCTGGAAGCAACTCGGGAAGGAGGCGGTCCCGTTATGGACGTCTTGAAGGTCACGCCGCGCGGGTACTGCTACGGCGTGGTGGACGCGCTCACGCTCGCAAAGCAGGCCGCCCGCGACGATACCCTTCCGCGGCCAATCGTGGTCTTGGGTCAAATCGTGCACAATCGCTACGCCGTGGAAGAACTCGACCGACACGGCATCCTCACACTAGACGGTCCCGACCGCTTAAAGCTCCTGGACCAGGTGCCCGCGGGCGCCACCGTCATCTTGACGGCCCACGGTGTGTCACCCGCCGTGCGCGAGCGCGCCCGGGAAAAAGGTTTTCACGTCTTAGACGCCACCTGCCCCGATGTCACCAAGACGCACGTGCTGGTGCGGGAGCGAGTGGCGCAGGGCTTCAACATCGTGTACATCGGAACACCCGGACATCCGGAACCGCAGGGCGCCATGGGCGAGGCGCCTCCGGGCCGCGTGACCCTCGTGAGCTCAGTGACCGAGGCCCGCACCATGGACCTGCCGGAGGGTCCGCTCGCCATCATGACCCAGACGACCCTGTCTCAGTGGGACACGGCGGACATTATCGCGGTGCTCACGGCCCGCAGGCCGGATGCCGAGGTCCACAATGAAATCTGCCTCGCCACCCAACTCCGCCAGGAGGCAGCCGTCAAAGCGGCCGCCGACGTGGACGCGGTGGTGGTCGTGGGCGATCCCCGCAGCAACAACTCCAACCGACTGGTGGAAGTGGTCGAGAAAATCGGGGGCAAGCCGGCGTACCGGGTGGAGACGGCCGAGGATCTGCGCCCGGAGTGGTTCACCCACGTCCGACGGGTAGGCGTGACGGCAGGTTCCTCCACCCCGAGCCAGATTACGCGGGCCGTCATCGGACGGCTCGAGTCCTGGGACGTCGCCGCGGTGCCAGATGCCTGAGCGTCCGCAGCTATTGGGTCTGCTCCTCTTCACCGACGATCTGGCCGCCGCCCTGCTTACGTGGCGGAGTCTTCGGTATCGGGTGCTGCGACTCCGTTCCGACGGGGCGGTGCTGGAGGGGCAGGGCTCCCGGATATTCATCCAAATCGAGCCTGACCATCACCGAGCGCGGGAGCTCTACCCGGTCTATTACACCGAGAGCCTCCCCGCCGTCCTTGATGCCTTTGAGTCTCAGGGCGGCCGCGTGCTGGAGACCCGCCTCGTGGAGACGGAGCCTGTCCATCTCCTCCTTTTGCCCACCGGTCACCGGATCGGGCTCACTGATTCCGCGCTAAAAGACCCCGTCTAGGCGCGCCATTGGCGCCTGCCCCTGACTCTTCCCACGGCTTGGGCCGCCCCAAGAGGGAAGGCGTTTCGTCGTACGGGCGATGTGATTCGGCGTATCCCCGGGCCCCTGGCCGCTGGGACATCGAAAACCCCAACCATCCTGATGGTGGTCAGGAAGGTTGGCAGTGCGGCTCTTCGAGTCGGTGCCAGTGCGGCCCCTTAGCCGGGCCCGCTCTCCCCCCACGCTTCTCGCCTCTCCCACCTGAGCAGGGGGCCGCTTACCCGCGTCCCCCTGCCTTCGAAGACCGGCCTATCCCCGTCCCGGCTCCGTCTGACTCCAGGGATCAAGGAGCCGGTCCACTTCCTCGGGCGGCAACACCTTTTCTTCCAGCACCAGTTCGCGCACCGTGCGGCGCGTCTCAAAGGAGTGCTTGGCGATCTCGGCCGCGCGATCATAGCCAATCACGGGTGCGAGCGCCGTCACCATGGCCAGGCTTTGCTCCACAAGGCTCGCCGCGCGCTCCCGGTCGACGTCCAATCCCCGCAGCAGCTTCTCTTCAAAGTTCCGCGCGGAGGCGGCCATCAACTCAAGGGACTGGAGGAGGTTGTGCGTCAGGACCGGCATCATCACGTTCAACTCGAAGTTCCCGTGCTGGCCGGCCGTCGTCACGACCACATCATTGCCGAACACCTGGGCGCACACCATCATCACCGATTCGCAGATGACGGGGTTCACTTTGCCGGGCATGATGCTGGAGCCCGGCTGCGTGGCGGGTATGATGAGCTCACCGATGCCGCACCGCGGTCCGGATCCCAAGAGGCGGATATCTTGGGCAATCTTAAAGAAACTCACCGCCAACGTCTTCAAGGTGCCGCTCATCTCCACGGCAGCATCCTTGGCCGCCTGTGCCTCAAAGTGGTTGTCGGCCTCCCGGAATGCGATGCCGGTAAGCGTGGAGAGACGCTCCGCCATCCGCCGTCCGAACTCCGGATGGGTATTGATGCCCGTGCCCACTGCCGTCCCGCCGATGGCAAGCTCGCGCAGGTCCTCCGCCGAGCGCTCTACCCGCCGGATCCCATGCGTGATCTGGCTCGCGTAGCCACTAAACTCCTGGCCGAGCCGGATGGGGGTGGCGTCTTGCAGGTGCGTCCGTCCGATCTTGATCACGTCGTCAAACTGACGGGCTTTGTCCGAAAGGCCCCGTTCGAGAACGTGGAAGGCGGGCAGCAAGTCATGCTCGATAAGATCAAGAGCCGCCACGTGTATGGCCGTCGGCACCGCGTCGTTGCTCGACTGACCCATGTTGACGTGATCGTTCGGATGAACCGTCTTGGAGGTCCGTGCCTCGCCCAGGATCTCGCACGCCCGGTGCGCGATGACCTCGTTGGCGTTCATGTTGGTGGACGTGCCCGACCCGGTCTGAAAGATGTCGAGCACAAACTCGCCGTCAAACCGCCCGTCGGCCACCTCCGACGCCGCCTGCACGATGGCGGTGCCGAGGCGCCGATCGAGCTGTCCGAGGTCCATGTTGACCTCAGCCGCTGCCTGCTTGATGAGGCCCATGGCCCGGATGAAGGGCCGGGAAAACCGAATGCCGCTGATCGGAAAATTGAGAGCGGCCCGCTGGGTCTGGGCGCCATAATAGGCGTCTTCGGGGACTTGCATCTCCCCCATCGAGTCGCGTTCCGTGCGAAAGCGGTCAGCCATGTCTCATATCCCCCTTGAATCCACGCAATCAAATCGTCCTTCCCCACAAAAGCCCAGAGCCGCTATCCCGTCAAGCAAGCGCCGATCCGACAACGAGAAACCGGGGGGCGGGTGCCCCCCGGTTGCTTGGCGGATGTTACTTCCAGTAGAGATTCTGGACGTTGGTCTCGCTGTAGAGGTCGTTGTAGGCCTTCATCCCACCGAGATTCGTCGATACCGCCGTCAGCGCGGTCGGCGTCGGGAAGTACAGCATCGGCAGCTGATGCGCCGCGTACTGCTCATACTGGTAGAACGCCTGCCGCGTCTGGGACAGCGTGGCGGGCCCGGTGAGCTTGTTGATGAGCGCCGTCATGTGCGGGTCGAGATCTGTCGAGTTGTTGTAGTAGTCGAAGTTGTACCCGCCGTTCGTGGTCACGAGGCCGTCACCGCTCGGGAAGTAGTCCGGGATGTAGAACCACTCCGCCCCGAACGCGAACGCCCATTTCGGCGCGGTCGCGGGGTTGGCCCCGATGATGTTAATGAAGGCGTCCAGACTGAGCGTCTTCAACGTGACGTCGATGCCTTCCTTGGCCCACTCCGCCTGTTCGTACTCGGCGATGTGGAGGAGCACCGGCGCCCCGGTCGGCAGGAGGGCTTGGAACTTCAGCTGCTTGCCGTTCTTTTCCATCACCCCGTTGACCATGTGCCAGCCGTTCGCGATAAGGACCGCCCGGCCCTTCGCCAGATTGAACGGATACGGGTTCTTCAGGGACTTGTCGTACCACGACGCGATCGTCGGCACCGGCGTGTAGGTCGGTGTTGCCTGTCCGTAGTAGAAGTCCTTGATGATGGCCGGCTGGTTGATTCCGTACTGCATCGCCTGCCGGACAGCGAGGTCCTGGAACAGGGGCCCGACCGTCTGCGCATTGGACTCGAAGTTCGTAAGTCCGTAGTAGAACCCGTACTGCGGTGTGGACAGGATAGTGTCATTGGTGAGTTGCGCGCGGTCCGCCCACAGGGTGCTGTCGTAGGGCGCGTACTGCACGGCCCCCTTCTTCAGCGCCGCGAAGATGGATGAGTACGAGGTCTCGTAGTCATAGAACACCTTCTTGATGTGAGCCTTCGGACTGCCGGAGAAGTTCGGGTTGGCGACAAACTCGTAGTACTGGTTGGTGACGGCCTTCTTGAACAGGTAGGCGCCGTCGGTGACCTGGTACACCGGGTTGGTCGGGGAGTTCGAAATCGACTTAATCCAGTTGAGCTCTTGGGTGGGATTGCTGTAGCGGTCCCACTGCGCCTTCGGGAGCGGAATGAACTGCGCGATGCTGTTGTAGATGAACCACTGCGGGTTTTGTGGCGCCTTGGTCGTGATGGTGAGGGTGTACTTGCCGGTCGCCTGCACCGACTTGTAGGCCGTGGGCACGCCGCCCGTTCCCGCGTAGCAGTAGAAGATCGGCGCGTTCGGATTGCTGGCCGCCGAGGCCAGGGTAAACCAGTAGGCGGCATCCTGCGCGGTTACGGGCTGGCCGTTTGACCAGTGCCACTTCGGGTTCAGGTGGACCACGTAGACGGTCCCGGCCTTGTTGTATGTCACGTTGTCGGCGATGGATTGGCTGTAGTCAACCTGCGCCGCGCTGTTCATCATGAGCAGCGGCACATAGGTCCACATGCCGCCTCCGGGCCCGCCGGTCACGGTTCCGCAGTTGTTGGCGGGAATCAGCGGCGGCCACCACGTGACGTCGGTTTGGGGATACATGGCGATGTTGAGCGCGCTCGGATGGGACACCGAACTTCCGCTCGAGACGGGTCCGGCACCACAACCGGCGAGCGCCAGCATCGACACGCCGACGACCCCGAGCACCAGCGCACGCACGTGGCGTCCGGGAGATCGTACGGTTCCTCCGCTTCCGAATCGAAAGATGTTCCAGTGCTTCACATGGCACCTCCTGGGTCTAATGAAGCGAGACACTAAGCGAGAGGATCGGCCTGAGGTCGTTCGCGCGGTCCGGGTTCTCTATCCCCGTCGTCCCGCCGCGGCCGCGCTAGCGCACGAGACAAAATCCGCGATCGCGTTCACCTGTCACCGCTACAGTTCGGCATGGAACGGCCAATTCCTTTTGATTTACTGAAGTACACCGTGGAATCTTGCGGAGTCGTGGGCTTGCCGTCACGAGCCGCCCATGGCCGGGCCCTTCGTCAGGGATATCTGTAGTGTCCGCCCTTCCCCTCCCGCCTCTACCTTCCGACATCCGTCGCCGGATGAGGCTGAACGGCGTCACGCGCTGGGTTTCGGCCCACCGAGCGCTTCGGGCATGGCACCGTCCGACCTGCACGGGGCTCACCCGAACGCCCCGCGAGACCCTGGGTGTTGGCCCGGGAACTCCCCAGGGTCGCCCGCGAGGACGGCCGCCCGCCCCCGGGGATGGAGCCCGAGCCTGGCGCAGGGAGGTCGGCCCTTACGCGGCCACGCGAACATCGACCGAGGATCCGATCGCGGCGAACGGGCATCGGATGTCATTCTCCCTGGGATTTCCGCCTCTTATCCGGCATCATAGGGACAGGAGGTGCGACATGGATCTCACCGGAAAGTCGGCTCCCGCGTTTTCGGTCGACACGACCGACGGCCGCCGCAGTCTTTCGGACTACGCGGGCAAGCCTCTCATCTTGGCGTTCTTCCCACTGGCGTTTACCGGCGGGTGAAGCACGGAGCTATCCTCGTGGCGAGGATACGCGGATCGGATTCGGGCGCAGCACGCGGAGATACTGGCCATGTCCGTCGACATGGTGCCATCTTTGAGCGCGTTTCGCGAAAAGCTCGGCGGGCTCCCCTTCCCCATCGCGTCGGACTGGCGCCGTACCGTCAGTCGCGACTACGGGGTGCTGAACGAAGAGCAGGGGTTTGCGACCCGGTCGACCTTCGTCATCGGCCCCGACGGCACCGTGAGCTACGAAAACCGGAATTTCAGCGCGACCGACGCGGCGCATTATGAAGCCGTCATCGAAGCCCTCGGGCGGTAGTCCGCGGGAGGTCCGGCTCTATCCCCTGGCCGATGAGTGGGGTCCGAAGGGCGAACCGGTGCGGGCTGTGGCCGCCTGCCGTGCGGGTGTCGTCTATGTCTACGGCGATACCCTCGCTGTGGGAGCTCCGGAGGAGGCCCGCGAGAGCCTCCTCCGGCGGGCGCGGGCATCGTGGTCGCACCCGCCGCGCACGGGCTGGACCCCATTTTTTGGACGGCGCCTCCAACCCGACGTCCTCGCGCGCGCCGAAGAGCACTGTGTGTCCCTGCCGGATCACGAGTGGTGGAGCCTAGAGCCGCCACCTGTGAAGCGCGGCCCGCGCTCTTAGAGGCTTAGAAGGAGAGGCTCACTCCGTCCTCGGCCACGAATTCGATGGCCGCCACCGCGCCCACATTCTTGATGGCCGGATGCATGCTGCCGTCGAGTCCCCGCTTGGTCACGCAGGGCGTGCAGGCCCAGACTTCCCCGCCGGCTTCGAGGAACGTGGCCATAAGCTCCCGGAGCGGCAGGAAGCCTGGCTCGTGGATGACGTCGATAGCGGCCGGCACCCCGACTCGAACACCTTCGGTGGATAGAAGCACCACGGCCGTCTTGTCGAGGGTGACCGCCGCATTCGCCATCACGAACGCGACCGTCGCCCGGTCGGGATCGTCCGGGCCCCGGGTCAGATTGACGAGGACACGAGAATGGGCCATGCGACACCCGCCTTTCGTAGCGATTGTCGCATGGCCCGTGGCTGGGGCCAAGCTAGCGGACGGCCGCTCGCTCGGCTGTGGCCGGCGGTTCGGCCGGCCCCGACAATGCCTGACTCAACAGTTCGCGTACGACCTGACTGGGCGGTTCGCTCCGCTCGTCAGCCAGATGCCTGATGGCGCGAATCTGCCAGGTATAGAGAAAATAGTCCGCGCGGCGCTGATCTTTCGGGCGGGCCCCGGCCATCAGTTCACCTTCTTTCCGGTTCTACCTGCTAGAACGGACGTCAGGGGGCCGGGGTTACACCAGCCTTTGCGCAGATATGCCTCAGCTTGGCGTCAAAGTCCCGATTCCACCCCGCATCGTAATGGAGCGCGGCCGGATGCGGCAGGTAGACAACAAACGGCTCCGAGCCGGTCGGCCGGCCCGCCAGACGGCGGATCGGCGCCTGTCCGAGAGCCTGGTCCAGCGCCTCTTCGGCCAGGCGTCCGAGCACCACAATGCCCTGGGGGCGGATGGTGGCGACTTCTTCCCGCAGGTAGGGCGCACAGTTCCGGACCTCGTCCGGTACCGGATCCCGATTGCGCGGCCGACAGGCCCCTCCCTCGACCAGGCAGCCCCCTTCCCGGGCATGATACCGGGGCCGCAGACCGGATGCGTCAGACACCGCGCCGCAGGCCTTCGGGGCGCACTTCACCGCGTTTGTGATGTACACCCCGAGGACAGCGGCACCGAGCGCATCCCGAAGCCGTTTTCCGCTCCTGTCGCCGTAAAATGGCACGCCGGTGCGGTCGGCGCCGAGACGTCCCGGAGCGATGCCCACGATCATGAGCCGGGCATCGCCCGGCCCCGCGCCCGGTACGGGTGCCTTCCGGCAGCGAACCAGAGCGGGACAGCGTGTGCAGCCGCGGATGCGTTGGGCCAGCGGCGCCTCAGCCGACAGCCAGGACCTGTTCGGTTTCGGGGTCGAAGACATGAATGCGCTCCGGATCCAGCATCGCGACCACGTGGTCGCCGGGATTCCCGTGCCAGGTGTTGTTCACGCGGACGATGAGCGTCTGCCCGTCCCCCACCGTCAGATACACCATGTTCTCATGTCCCATGGGCTCAAACACGCTCACGACCGCCTCGACCGGTACACCGGCGTGCGATCGATCAAGATAGACGTCTTCGGGCCGGATGCCGATGGCGGCCCCTGAGGTAAGGCGGTTAGCCACCCGGATCAGGGCCGGGGTGAGGGGGACTGCGGTACCGTGTCCGAGCTCCACTGACAGGGTGTCGCCCGTCCGCGTCAAACTCCCGTTCAGAATGTTCATGGCCGGCGTGCCGACGAAGGTGGCCACAAACTGATTGGCGGGATGGTGATAAATGTTCTCGGGCGTGTCCACCTGCTGCACCACCCCGTCCCGCATGACCACAATGCGGGTGCCCATGGTCATGGCCTCCGTCTGATCATGCGTCACATAGATCACGGTGGCCTGCAGACGCTCGTGGAGCGCCTTTAACTGCACCCGGGTCTGGGCCCGGAGCTTCGCATCCAGGTTGGAGAGGGGTTCGTCCATCAAAAAGACTTTCGGGTTGCGGACGATGGCGCGGCCGAGGGCGACGCGCTGACGCTGGCCCCCGGACAGCTCGCGCGGACGCCGATGCAAGAGGCTTTCGAGGCCCAGAATACCCGCGGCCTCCTGCACGCGCGTCCGGATTTCCTCCCGGGGCAACCGGCGCAGTTTGAGGCCAAAGGCCATATTGTCGAAGACGGTCATATGCGGGTAGAGTGCATAGTTCTGGAACACCATGGCGATATCGCGGTCCTTGGGCTCCGCGTAGGTCACGTCCCGGTCCGCGATCACGATGCGTCCGGAGGTGGGATCTTCGAGCCCCGCGACCATGCGCAGCGTCGTCGTCTTGCCGCAGCCGGAGGGACCCAAAAGGACCAGAAATTCCCGATCTTCGACCGTGAGGGTGACGTTGTCCACCGCCACCACGCTGTCAAAGCGTTTGGTCACGCCTTGAATTTCCACCTGAGCCAACTCGCGTGCCTCCCTTTATCCACCCTGTCGCAAGGATGAAGGCTTGTCCAGAGTCTCGCGTCAACATGGCGGGTCCCGTTCATAGTTCATGGATGTACGGATAAGAGGGCTGCGCTCCCGGGCGGGTCACGGCGACCGCCGCGGCGTCCATGGCCCGGTCCACGGCCTCGGACAGGCCAAGACCGCTCACAAGCCCGGCTGCCAGCACGCCCGCGAAGCAGTCCCCCGCTCCCGTGGTGTCGACCACCGGTACCCGCGGGGCCGGCCGCACGAAGACGCCGCTCCGGCTGGCGTACACGAGTCCCTCCCCCCCGAGCTTCACGATGCCGACCCGCGCCCCCCGTTCTACCAGTTTTTCGGCAGCCCACTTGGCTGCCCGCACATCGGGCAGCTCCACACCCAAAAGGCGCTCCGCCTCCCCCCGGTTGGGCATCAGCACGTCGGCCCGGAACAGTGAGGCGGAGAGGCGATCGGGGGCGGGTGCCGGGTCGAGGTACACGGGGACGTGATGGCGCACAGCCCATGCGAAGGCTGCTTCGACCACGTTTTCGGGCACTTCCATGGAGATGAGGACCGCGTCGCCGGCCGCTAGCGGCGGCCCCGGATCAAAGCGCGTTGGCAAAAAACTCTGATTGGCGCCGGGCATGACGACGATGGTGCTTTCGCCCTCCGGGCTTACCCAGATGAGCGCGATCCCGGTGGGTGCCTCCGTGGTCCGGACCTGGGTCAGGTCGACCCCATCCGCCTTCAGAAGCTCCAAGGCGGGCTCCTGGAAACTGTCGTCTCCCACCTCCGCCACGAGCGTCACCGGCACACCCATGCGCCTCGCCGCCAGCGCCTGGTTGGCACCCTTGCCACCCGGCGCCAGAGCTCCACTTTTCGCGACCACCGTTTCCCCCGCGGCTGGCATCCGTGCGAGATGTGCCATCACATCCAAGTTGACGCTGCCCACCACGTACAGCACCGCCATCGCCGTCCTCTTTCGAAAAAGCCTACCCGCTCAGCATAGTGCATCCAAGGGCCGGTTCGCGAACGGACGCGTCGAAATGGATGAGACGCAGTCGGGGATACTTTCGCTACGTGATCTTGCACTAATGTTTAACTCGTGATTAACATTGATGCAGGAGGTGCGTCATGGCCAACCTGATCGCC
>JAKATP010000192.1 GCA_021818685.1 Bacillota bacterium
CGGCGCCGATGGTGGGCTATAATCGAGTCGGGGAAAGGGTCGGGGGGCGAAGCGCATGGAAACGGACACGCTCATGATTCCTTCCAACTTGCCAATTGCTATCCGTCGCGACCAGCTCAGAGAGATCTGCCGACGCTACGGCGTGCGGGAACTGGCGCTGTTCGGGTCCGTCCTGCGGGATGATTTCACCGACCAGAGTGACATTGATGTGTTGTGTACCTTGCTGCCGGATTCGCCGGCCCGGGGGATGGCGTGGATCCGTCTCCTGCTGACCTTAGAGGATTTGTGGGGCCGGCGGGTCGATCTCGTGAAACCATCCCGGCTGGACCCCCTGATTCGTGACGACGTGCTGCGGGAGGCGAAACCCATTTATGTCGCGGCACCGTGATGAATTATATGTCCACCATATCCAAGAGGCGATTACGAAGGCCATGGAGTGGGCGCAAGTTTCCCGTGATGCCTTTATGCGTGACGAATTCCGGCAGTCGGCGGTCATTCGCCAGCTGGAAATCGCCGGGGAAGCCGCGGGGCGGCTCTCGGAGACATTTCGGGAGGCGCATCCCGCCATGGAAGCGCGCGAGATGAAAGCGCTCCGCAATGTGCTGATCCACGGGTACGCCGATGTCGATGTGGACACGGTGTGGGATATCATCCGGCACGATCTGCCCCGCCTACGAGACTATCTCCACCAATTGGATCGGAACCGAGAACCGGAGTTGGGTGATTAAACCCGAGCCAGGGAGCCCCCAACGGCCAGCGGGCGCGTCGCCCGCCGGATGGCGGAGGAGAGCCCTCGCGGTTCGCCATCGTGTTTCAGGCTCCTTGGCGAGATGACTCAAAAACGAACACTACGTGGTCCTTGTCCAGCTTGAGCCGGGCGCTGAAGGTCTTCCCGGCCTTGCTCTTGAAGCCGCTGATCGAGGCCGTGGTCTTCCCGGCCAGCAGCGCCTTCGCCTGGGCCTCCGTGAGCCGCTTGCCGGCCACCTCGCGCCAGATGGTGAACCGGCAGCCGTCCCGCCACCGCGAACAGCCCCACCCTTTTCGCCCCGCGATGACGCGGCCCTGATGGCACACAGGGCACGCTCCGAGGTCGCTGCCGATCGCCTGTCCCGTCTGGCCCTTCACCTTGGCCACCACCTCCGTGGTGTACTGCCGAATGCCCTGCAGGAACACGTCCCCGTCACCGCTCCCCCCGGCGATAGCTTCCAGCCGTGCCTCCCACTCGCCGGTGAGATCGGGGCTCTGGAGCGCGGGAGGCGCGACCGCCAGGACCGCGCGGCCCTTCTCCGTCGAGACCAGACGTTTCTTCTCGCGCTGAACATAGAGCCGCCGGATGAGCGTATCCAGGATGGCCGCTCGCGTGGCCGGCGTGCCAAGACCGTGTTTTTCCATCAGGGCGAGTAGGCTGGCGTCGGTCAGCCGGGCCGGCGGCTTCGTCTGCTTGCTCAGGATCTCCACGTTCTGGACGGTCACCCGTTGCCCGGCCCGCAAGCCCGGTGGGACGGCGCTGCCGTCGGAGGCGTCTTCGGGCGCGTCGGGTTTCGCCTCCGGTAGTGTGCGGGTGGCGATCCGCCACCCCAGCGTGACGACCGCGGTCCCCTTCGTCCGCCACGTCTCCCCGCCGGAGTCGGTGAGGACCGTAGTGCGCTCGTCCGACCCGACCGGAAGCAGGGCCGCGAACGTGCGCCGGGCGATGAGGTCGAAGATTTTCCGCTCCCGTTCCCCGAGATCCGAACCAGGGACCTGGCCGGTGATGATGATGGCCGGGTGGCCGGCCTTCGCCACGGCCGCGTCGTCCGTCACACGCCCAACAGGCAGCGGAGTCGGAAGGGCGGCGTGCAGATCGGGGTAGACGCCCTGGAGCCCTTTTAGCCGTTGCGCCAGGGTGGCGGCTTCGGCGGCGCCGACGGCCCGCGCATCTGTACGAGGATACGTGGTCAGTCTGGCCTCGTAGAGCGCCTGGGCGGCCTGCAAGGTCGCCCCCGCCGTGAGGCCAAAGCGCCGGTTGGCGTCTTTCTGGAGGTCGGCGAGGTTGTACAGGGTGGGCGGTTTCACCGTCACGCGCTTCCGGTCGACCGACCGGATCGCGCCGGGGGTCCCCGGCGGCACCGCCGCCGCGATCCGCTCCGCGTCCTCCTGGACGGCGACCCGGTCGGCGGGCTCCTCACCCGGAAGCTTCACCCAGAGCCCCGAGTAGGCCACGGAGTCACCGTCAGGATTAACTGTGGCTCGAACCTGCCAGTAGGGCGTGCTCTCAAAGCTCTCGATCTGGCTGTCCCGATCCGCGATGAGCTTCAGGGTCGGGGTCTGGACGCGCCCAACCGAGAGTGCCCCTTGCCCCCTCTGCCCGTGGCGGAGCGTCATGGCCCGGGTGCTGTTCAGCCCGACCACCCAATCCGCTTGCGCGCGCGCTTCAGCCGCCGCCGCTAACGTGTCGTAGGCAGAGGCGGGCTTCAGACCTTGAAAGGCCGCCTGGATGGCGCTCGGGGTCGTTTCCGACAGCCACAAGCGCTGGACGGGTTGCCGGGCGCCCGCATACCGGAGGATCCACCGGCCAATCAGTTCGCCCTCCCGGTCGGCGTCCGTCGCCAGCACCACCGTCTGCATATCCGGTCGTTTGAGGAGGTCTCGTAGAATCTTGAGCTGGGGCCTTCCCGACGGGATGGGCCGGAGCCGGAAGGCGTCCGGCAGCATCGGAAGCCCGTCCCACGTCCAGCGCTTCCACGCGGGGTCGTACTGCTCCGGTTCGGCCAGGGTCACGAGGTGGCCCAAGGCCCAACTCACGAGGTCGGACCCGACCTGGAGATACCCGTCGTGCCGGGTTGGGGTCCCGAGGGCCCCCGCGATGGCGCGGGCCACGGACGGCTTCTCGGCGATGATGAGGCGCATGAGTCTCTCCTCCTCGTGTTAATCCCTTACCGGACCTGCTGTCGTACCCGCCCGCAGATACTGGTAGACCGTTTCCCGGCTGATTCCGAACGCGTGAGCCAGGCGTGTCTTCGCTTCGCCTGCCTGCGCCCGGCGTAGGAGTTCACGCACCTGATCGGCGTTCAGGGACTTCTTTCGCCCCCGATAGGCCCCCCGCCGTTTGGCGAGGGCGATCCCTTCTCGCTGGCGTTCCCGGATGAGGGCGCGTTCAAATTCGGCCATCGCGCCCATGACGGAGAGCAGCAGGGTGGCCATCGGCGTGTCGTCGCCCGTGAAGGTCAGGCGCTCAGTGACGAACTCGACGGCCACCCCGCGCCGCGTCAGCGTCTGGACGAGCCCGCGCAGGTCATCCAGATTCCGGGCTAAGCGGTCCATGCTATGCACCACCAACGTGTCGCCCTCGCGCAGAAAGGCCAGCAGTTGGTCCAACCGGGGCCGGTGGACGTCCTTGCCGGACGCCTTATCGACAAAGACGCGATCCACCATGACCTCATCTAACTGGCGATCCGGGTTTGGATCGAGACTGCTCACTCGGATATATCCCACGCGGGGTCCGGCCATGAGGGGGGCCTCCTTCCTTCCCAAAAACGTGTCAGACACACCTCTCTAACCCCAAGGATAACGTGTCAAGAATGGCGGAACCGCGCCCTCACCGGACGGGTTTGGGGGATCATCCTGACGTCCGGTTAGCGTGTACCCTGACGGACACCACCGAGACGCTGGTTGGCTTACGGATGGTGGTCGTTTAGAGCAGGGACCCATTACTACCTCTGGGATTCCGGAAAATCGCGGTGGATGATCGCTTGCGGCATTCCCGGGTACCGAAGTACGTTAAGAAACCCCGTCGGATGCATCCGTGTTGGATAAACCCGATACGGTGACCTTGGGATCGGACTGCGCCCGGCTAGCTGTCCCGGCATCGGCGGGAGAGCCGGGCGTCCTGCAGCGTGCGGGTTACCTCGCGGTCGAATTGCGCGGGTGGGACGGCCTCGAACCCAGGTTCGCAGCAAGTTCGGAGTTGCAGTGCCGGAAGTGTGATGTCACTTCCGCGACCGGCCGAGACTCTCGTTCGACCGCCTCGTCATCCCCAGATTCCCAGGGCGATCACACCGGCGGTAATCAGCCCGGCGGCCACCATCCGTCGTGAGCCCTGGGGTTCTTTCAGCACGCGAATGCCCAACAAGGTACCGAAGACCGTCCCAATCGCCCGGATCGGCGCCAGTTGCGCGACCGGCCCCATCCGCAACGCGAGGAGAAACAGTAAATACGCACCGGGCGACACGATCCCGCCCAGCACGATGGTCCGCCAATGGTGGGTCCACTGGGCTCTGATCTCCCCCGACCGTACAGCCCACCACGACAATGCGATCAGATTCCCGAGATTACTGGCTTCGTTTAAGGTGACGGCGGGAAGGTATTGCAGTGTCACCTTGTCCAACACGGTGTACGCCGTGATGGCCAGCCCCACCGCCACAGCTAGCCTAGTGGCCGTGGGGGGACGGGCCGATCGCCCTGGG
>JAKATP010000193.1 GCA_021818685.1 Bacillota bacterium
TGGGGCAATAGCGCCGTCCGCGAGCAGGCGCCGGCCGATCTCCGCACGCGCCTCGACACCTATGCACGGGACGAGTTGCGGGCGGTGCTGCAAGCCTGGGCCACGCTGCAGGGACAGTACGGGGCCGACGTGGCGCTGCAGGCTCTCCGCGAAGCCGTCCAGCGCGGACGATCCGTGGTGGCTGATGCCACCGTGTTGGCGGCCCGGCTCGCCACGTGGGGCCCGGACCGGCCGGCCGATCCCGGGCCCGACTTGGCGGCGTATGACACGCTGCTCACCCGGGGGGTGGAGTGATGCTCGTGCCGCCCCTGGAGCGCCTGGCCCGCCGCCAGCGGGTCGCTGCCGCCTGCCGGCGGCTGTCCCTCAGCCAGCAGGCGGTCACCCTGTGTGAGCAGGCCCGGCCCGGTCAAGAAGCGTTCCTGGTGACGGTGTTGGAAGCGGAACTAGCCCACCGGGAGACCCAACGCCGCACCCGGTTGCTGAATCGGGCCGGCTTCCCCCTCCTCAAGACCTTGGACGGCTACGACCGGAGCGGGGTGCACCTGCCGTCGACCGTCACCTGGGCCGACCTGGAGACCGGGGCCTACCTCGCGACCGCTCGGAATCTCGTGCTCTACGGCGCCGTCGGAACCGGGAATTATGCGGAGCCCGGCGTTATGCGAAGCCGTGGCCGCCGGCCCCCGTCGAGCGGCGGCCACGGGTTCAGCGACGGCACATAACGGGCCGGCTAGGACTCCGGCCGGCACAGGGCCCGGAGCCAGCGCATGAGGTCCCCATCGTCCGCCCACCGTGGCTGCGGGGCACCCGACGGGGTGTCGCCGTAAGCGCGCGCCAGGGCCGCGCGCTTGGTCTCCGCGTCGGCCCGGGCATAGATCTCCGTCGTGGCCACATCGGTGTGCCCCAACAGGTCGCGAATATAGATGAGGTTCACGTTCGCCTGGACGAGATGCATCGCCTTGGTGTGGCGCAGCACATGGGGCGTCACCCGGTCGGGGAAGCCCTCTGCATCCTGCGCTCGCGCTTGCGTACTGTATTTGGCCAGCAGGTACGTGACCCCGGCCCGGGTAAGCGGTCGCCGTTGGCGGTTCACGAACAGTGGGGCGTCTGGGTGACCGGGCCGGTCCCACCGCCATTCCGCCAGATAGGCCTGAAGCAGCGCCACCGTGGGTGCCATGAGCGGGACCTGCCGCGTTTTGCGCCCTTTGCCAGTCAGGGTCACCACGGCGGGTGGGGTCAGCCGACAGTCGCGGACCGCCAGGTCCACCACTTCTTGCACCCGCGCCCCGGTATCGTAGAGCAGGGCGAGGAGGACCGCCGCCCGCCGCCCGTCCCGCGTGGTCGGATCGGGCTGGGCCAGCAGGCGTTGGAGGGCGGTGGGCGTGAGGTAGCCGACCAGCGAGGCGGCGGTCCGCTTGAAGGGGATGCCCACGATGCGTTGGCTCCCCGCGAGATGCTCCGGCGCTTCGACGGCGACATAACGGAAGAAGGCATGGAGGGCCGCGAGGCGCTGGTTCCGCGTCGCGATGCGGCAATGGCGGTCCTGTTCGAGCCAGTCCAGAAAGCCCTCCACGCAGGTCCGGTCGAGCGCCGCGAGCGACACCGCCTCGGGCGCCCAGCCACAGTGGTCACGCCCATAGCGGAGCAGCAGGGTGAAGGTATCCCGGTAGGATTGGATCGTATGCGGGCTCAGGTTGCGTTGCCCGGGGAGGTACTGGCCCCAGTACCGGGTCAGGAGACGGGCGAAGTCCGTGGGCTTCATGGCGTGGCCTCCGGAATGCAGGCCCCGAACTGGGCCGTGAGCCGGGCCACCAGGGCCGGGTACAACTCCGCCGTCAACCGGAGGTAGTCCTGGGTGCTGCCGAGCCCGGTGTGCCCCAGGTAGGCCGAGAGATACGGCAGGGCCACGGACAGGTCCGTCCCCGCCTCCACCCACCGGCGCAGACAATGGACGGCGAAGGGATGCCGGAAGTCATGGAGCCGGGGCCCGTGGCCGCGCCCGCCATGGGAGATGCCGGCGGCCCACAGCCACTGCCGAAAGGCCTTGTACACCGTCCCGGTCGTGTAGGGACCGCCATGGGGGGCGGGGAAGAACGGTCCGTCCGCAGGGGTCGCCACGAGGACCGTGGCGGCATAGGCGGCACACCGTGCGGTCAGGGCCGGGTGGAGCGGCACCCGGCGTTCCTTGCCGAGTTTGCCGGCGCGGATGTGGACCCACCCGGTCGTGGTGTCGACATCCGCCACCGTGAGCCCCACCGCTTCGGACACCCGCAGGCCCGTCCCATACAACAGCCGGAACAGCAGCGGGTAGACTCGGTGGCGCTGGGGAGCGGCGGGCTCCGGGCGCATCGCGTCGAGCGTCTGAAAGAACGCGCGGAGTTCGGCCCGGGTGAAAATGTGCGGGACATAGGGGGCCAGAACCGGACCGTGCCCGCCCCGCGGGACCACATAGGCCGAGACCTCGTGCCGCTGGAGATACTCCCCCAGGAGGCGGACGAGGCTGACCCGGTGCTGCCGATTCGTCTCCGTCTCCTGGGGCCGCTTCGCGATGAAGGCCTCCACCAGGGCGCGGGGCAAGGTCCCGGTCGCGTGGCCGACCGTGGTGCAGAACCGGTCGAATTGCGCGAGGTCGGCCGCCGTAGCGATATAGTGGTACCCCGTCCCCTGCTTCTCGGCCACCAACCCGGCGAGCCACGGAGCCAGGACACTGGTGTAAGTCGGCTTAGGCGTCGACAAGGGTGAGCACCTCCTCCGGATCCAGGGCGCAGCGCCGGAGCGCCTCCGGGTCCACATGCAGATAGACCTGGGTGCTGTGGGTGCTGACATGGCCGAGGATCTCCGCGATGACGGGCAACGGCGTGGCGGCTTCCAACAGGGTGCTCGCCAAGCTATGGCGTAAGGCGTGCAGGCCATGGGATCCCCGGGGGACGGGAATCCCGGCTCGCCGCGTGTACTTCGTGACCAGGTTATGGAGGTTGGCGTGGGGCCCGAAGGGCTCCACCGGCGCCCGGTGACGCACGAAGAGTTCCGGCACGTCCGTCGGGGGGCGCCCGTGTTGGAGGTAGTCAATAAGGGCCCACCCCACGTCCTCGAGGAGCGGGGCCGTCACCACCCGGCCGGTCTTCTGCTGGACCCATTCAATCGTTTGGGTGTCCCAGTGGAGCGCGGTGAGCGGCAGCGCCTTGATGTCCCCGACCCGCATGCCAAGACGGGCGGCCAGCAGGAGAATCGCGTAGTCCCGCTTGCCGATGGGGTTGCCCCGGTCCACGGAGGCCAAGAGCCGGGGCACCGCGTCCGCGGGCCAGATGCTGGGGAGCCGGTCATAGTGTCCGCTGCGCAACCGCGGCACCCCTCCACTCAGGTCGTCCGGATGGAACCCCGCTTGGTGGAGGAACCGGAGGAACGTGCGCAGGTGCGTGAGCATAGCGGCTACCGTCTTGGGGTGATACCCGAGGAGCGCGGCGGTGTACTGGCTCAGATGGGCGGCCGTGAGGGCGTCTACCGTCATGACCCCCTGGGCGGCCACGTAGTCGAGGAAGGTGGCGAGGCGCGCTTCCCGTGTCCGGGCCGCCCACGGAGAATACCCCCGGCGGGCGCATTCCTGGAGAAAGGCGGTCCAGGCGGGCGCGAACGGTGGCGGCGGGGTGTAAGGCGGCTTCGGGTGATGACGGCGCACCAGGGTGCGGTGGCGTTGATAGGTGCTGAGGCATCGCAGAAAACGGAGGAGATGGCGGTAGCGCCGGGGCGGCGGCACGGGGAGCTCCCCCCACACGATGCCGTAGACGTCCGTCAGAAACCGTTGGCCCACCGCCTCCGACCAGATCGTGAGGCCTTCGGCCGTGGTCCATCGTAGCAGACGCTGGTAGAAACGCCGGTAACGGTCCTGACTCGACGGGGCATAGTGATGCCGGTCCAGTTCACCGAGGACCCCGCTGACGACCTCGGGGAGCGATAAGGGTGGATGCGAGTCCATGAGCATGCCTCCTCAGAATGGAATAGGCGAGCCGCAGCTCCCCTCCATCCTGAGGCGTTATGAGAAGAAAGTTCGACCTCCATGACCGCGATGACAGGGTGTCCCGGGCACGACTTTCCATAAGGCGGGACTTTGCATAATTCCCGTTATGTGAAGCTTCACATAACGGCAAGTCGCACCTGGCAACAGCCTTGGGTGTTCGCGCTTGTGAACAGGGGTACACCGTCCGCTTCTTCACCGTCACCGACCTCGTGCTCCGCCTCAGCGAAGCGCGTCGGGCGGGGACCCTGGAGCGGCTCCAGCAGGACCTGCAACGAGCCGACTTGTTGGTGTTGGACGAGTGGGGGTATGTCCCCGTGGACCGGGACGGCTCCCAATTGCTGTTCCGGGTCATCGCCGACAGTTACGAAACCCGCAGTCTCATCCTGACGACGAACCTGGAGTTCTCGAAGTGGGGCAGCCTCTTCA
>JAKATP010000033.1 GCA_021818685.1 Bacillota bacterium
GGGGACACCGGCGTGGGCTACCGTCCCACGGCGGGGTGGATTCGCTCGTATTCCGCCGCCGCTTTTCGGGCGCCGTAAAAACTGTCCCCGTCCGTCGCGTGCTCTCCGGCAAGTTCTTGGTCGCGGTGCTCGGTGAGGACGAAACCCAAGTCCCTGACGCCATCGCCGCAACATGGGAACGTGCCGTCGGGGGCGAGCTCGGACTCCACGCGTTCTTGGTGCTGTCGACCGGGGAAAAGGGTGGGCGCCAACTGGAACACAAGGCTCAGTGGTACGGTAAGCATGTGCGCGTCATCGGACGGCTGGCGCCGTCCTCGCGCCTCTGTCTTTGTGGCTACTAGCACCCCGGTCTCACGCTGGCCGCCCGTCAGTGGGATTGTCCGCATGGCGGACGCCACCATGATCGGGATGTGCTGGCGGCGTACAATATCAAACGCTTCGCCTTTGCGAAGCACCCGACAGGGCGGGACACGCCCGGTGAGCCTGGGGAGCCCCCTCTGGTGGGCGAACGGCCAACGCCCTCAGAAGCCATGGGGCGATGAAGCAGGAAACCCGGCTCGTGAGAGTCGGAATCCCCGGCTTTGGCCGGGGGAGGATGTCAAGAGTTTCTCATGCCGTCATGGTAGAATCCGCCCGAGACCTGGCTTCAAGACTGGGGGAATTCGGTGCATCATCTAGGGCCAGCCATCGTGGCCGGCATTATCGAGGGCGTCGTAGAGTGGCTGCCTGTCAGCAGCAAAACCATGATTACGCTGTACTTCGCACTGAGCGGCATCAAGGTGCAGAGCGCCTACAATCTTGGCCTCATCGCAAACTTCGGCTCCTTCTTCGCGGCGTTCTACTACTTTCGCCGGGAGATCTGGCAGGTTCTAAAGAGCCTGGCCCATCCCTTTGCCCATGACCGCTACTCCGCGCTGCTGCGCTTTTTGTTCTTCGGGACGCTGGCCACCGGGGTTACCGGCATTCCGATTTACCTCGGCGTGCAGAAGACCTTTTCGATTGTGGGCGGGTCGGTCGCCATGCTGTTCATCGGGGTGCTCCTCCTCATCACGAGCTACATCTCGCGTAAGAAGGCGCACCTGGAAAAGGAGGCCGCCGGAGCTCCGGACAAGCCCCTCACGTTTGTCACGGCCATCGTCACGGGCGGCATGCAGGGACTGGCTGCACTCCCCGGCATTAGCCGGAGTGCCATGACCATGACGCCCCTGCTCCTCATGGGTTTTTCGGCCGAAGAGTCTCTGCGGCTTTCTTTCATGCTGGACGTGCTCGCGCTGGTTGGAGCCGGCATCGTGCCAGTTGTGATTGGACATGGGGGACTCACCGCCATCCATCAGCTTGGTGTCCGCACGACGATCGTGATGCTGGCGGCAGCAGCTGTTGTTTCGTTCATCGCGATTGACGCGGTGCTGGGTATTGCGCGGCGCCTGAAGACGTGGGTCGCGACGCTCGTCATCGGTCTTATCGCGCTGCTGTTCCCGCTCATCGCACTGGTTGTCCGTTAAGCCACCTTGGCGCAACGCCCGTCGGCGCATGGGTGCCCGTCAGGCCGACAGGCGCCCCAGAACCAACCGGCTGCCGCTCATCGGCAGTGCGTGCAGCCTGGCCGGCAGGTTCTCGGGCGCCGCATCGGCCATCACCACCAGCCGGGGAACCCCCGGCTCACCAGCCATTGCGGCCGCCAAAAGAGTCTGCAACGTCACCCGTCCCTCCAGGTCGAGGGCTTCGAAGGGCCGGTCAACCAGCCAGACGGCGGGTGCCATGACGAGGCTCGCCGCCAGCAGCACGCGTCGTTGATAGCCCTGAGACAGGGATGCTACGCGCTCACCGGCGCATTCACAAAGGCCCCAGCGCCGCTGCTCCCGGATGGCGTGCTCCACCGGCCGCTGCACCCCCCAAAGAACGGCGGCCCACTGCAAGGCGCTCTGCACCGTCATCGTACGCGCCTCCCAACGTGCGGCTGGGCAGTAGCCCCGGTTTGCCCGGTAGTCGTCGAGGGCCGACCCGGCAAGTCTCCTGCCGCGCCACAGTACCCGGCCCTGGTCGGGACGCCGCAGGGCAGACAGCACTTCGAGGAGCGTCGTCTTGCCACTCCCGCTTGGCCCGTTGATGACGGTGACACCGGGCGCGAGCGCGAACGTGGCGGGACTCCACAGCCAGCGTGGGCCCGCCCGGCAGCCGAGCTGCTCCACCGCGATGGAGGGCGTCACGCCGTTCGTATCCGGGCTAAGATTCCCGACGCCAGCACCGCGGTGCTGGCGAGCCCGATCAGCCAGGCGGCGAAGGGCACGCCGCCTTCCTGCGCAATCCATGCCGGCCACAGTGCACCGAAGAGCAGCACCAAAGCAGAGTCGGCGGCTCCAAAGGCGGCCACCATCGCCATGCCGATGCGCGGCCGGATGGGCCAGGTGGTGATCCACAAGAGGACGCCCCCCGCCAGAGCAAAGGGAATCCACCACTCCAGGAGGACCTTGATGCCCACGCCTCCCAGGCCCGTCACCGACAGGATGGCCATGAAAAGGAGATTGAGGGCACCAAGCCCCATCGACTGCCAGACCCGCGCCTGCCAGGGCTGGATAGGCGCCGCAGCCAGGATCCTGCCAAGCGCCCCCGTTCGCCAGCCGCCCGGTCCGAAAATCGCCATGAAGGCCATCCAGGGAGCCAGGATCGGCCATACGACCAGCGGCACCGCCGTCACCCCCTGGGCCTGAAAAGCCATGGCGATGAGGGTTCCCGCGGACCACAAGATAAGCGACCCCCCGATGTGAAGGAGGGGTTGCAGGCGAATCTGCATCCACGCGACCCGCAATCCGGCAAACCGGCCCGGACCGCCTGCCGCACGGGCCCGCGACCATAAAGCTGCCCTCAGCTGCTCTTGTTGCTCGGGGTCAAGCCCCGGCACGGCATGGCGGGCGAGGGTCTCCCTGTCGTCCGGGCCGATGCCGAGCTCCCGCCATCTATCGCTCTCATGCATGGCCGTCCTCCAGTTCCCTCAAGCGGTCTGCGAGCCGTCTATAAGCGCGGTGGAGCCGTGACTTCACGGTTCCCGGAGCCACGCCGGTAATGCGCGCCACCGCGTCCACCGACTGATCGGCAAAATAGTGGAGACCCACGGCCATCTGCTGATCGATGGAAAGCACTTGGAGCGCCCGGGTCAAGATGTCGCGGACGGCCAGCTGTTCTTCAAAAGATGCCCCCGAACTCTCCTGGCGTCCAAATTCGTCCGGGAGACCAGGGCGCTCCTCGGGCCTCCGGAGCTCGTCACGAACCAGATTCATCGCGATCCGGTACACGTAAGAGATGTGAACTTCGGGGGGAAGCCGCGGGCCGAAACGCCAGAGGCGCAAGAATGTGTCCTGCAGGAGATCCTCCGCCAGTTCACGCCGTCCGGTCAGTCCGTAGAGGTAGCGATAGAGGGGATCGCCATGGCGGTCAAAGAGCCTGGCCAGCGCATCGGCGTTTCCGCTCCGGACTTGTGCCATAAGCGCCTCATCGCTGTCCGTGCCCCCGGACTCATCTGATCGTGAGCGCACCAGTGCCGGATCCCTCCTGTCTCGTCCCCCCGAGGGCAACGCACCCACTCCTGCTATCATCATGGGCGCACCGTGCGGGCTGGCGCCAGCCCTTTGACCTGGCGCCAGCCGGGCCAGCGGCCGTGCGCCACCAGGGGCAAAAAGCGCCTCCACACCCGTTCGCCCGCGCTCGAAGGGAGCGCCGACAGGCTTACAACCCACGGCGGAGACTGAAGCGGCCACGGGGCGTACCATTGCGAGAAGCCCACCCACGACGACTCCAGGATGCTGAACAGGCCCAGGGTGGGGCGCTGATAGGCAGGGAACCGCGCGTCCCCGCCCGTGACCGACCGGGGATCGGTCATAATCCACGCCGGCGACCAGTGCGGCCAGAGGCCCGCAAGCTCCTGGCCGGCAAACGCTCTGGCCAGGGTCTCGTACGTACGGCCCATCGAGGTCAAAAACCCGAAGGCTCCCGATGCTGTGTCCACGGGCACCGGGCCAATACCCGGTGCCAAAACGGTATTAGGATTGCCGAGCGCCGCCATCGCCTGCGGGACCGCAAGCCACGGCAGGGATACCACGGTGGCGGGTGAGCCGCCGCCGAAAAACCGGAATTCCGCCCGGAGCTGGGGCCGACCGGGACTGAAATAGAGGTGACCGGCGTCGGTTGCGTCACGCGCCGTCGGTGCCCAGAAGTTTCCTGCCCATACCGCGGACGCCGAGGGTCCCGACCACAGCACCATCCCCGGAAGCTTCACGGGCGTAAGGCGGCCGGCGTAGACGACAAGCCCGGTCGTGGTCCGCCACTGGAGCCCGGCCGCAGCGGCACCGATATTCGTTACCGCCACGCCCGGGCCCGCGTCCGTAACCTGCAGACCGTAGGGGAGGACGGGCGGGTTCAAGGGCCGAGCGACCGCCTCTCCCGACAGGGGGTACCACCCACCGCCTGTCAACATCGCGCCCGATCCGTTCGCAAAACTTGCCACCACAGGCTCAGCCCCCGTCGCCCTCACCACCACCAAGGGGTCACCTTCATAGGACACGCTGAGTGGTTTATGGGTGTCTGGAAATCGAATCCAGCCGCTGGCTCTACGGGCATACACGACGGGACGACCACCCATGCGAACGGCCACGACGCGCAGATGAGGATTCAAGAACAGGGCCGAGAGGCCCGCATGTCCGGGCCACACGGTGGCCGTCGCCCGGATGCCCCGGGAGAGCCCGACCATCACGTGCACCAGCTCACGCCGCACCCCCTGCTGGCGGATCGAGGACCAAGCTGTCGGCGCGGAAGAAGGCGTGGCCAGAGCCGTTATCTCCCCCGCCATAAGCACGATAACGCCCACGACAAGACAAGCACCCACGGCCATCCCCTCCGTCATCCGCCGCGACCCTCCCAGCTGCCGCGCGGTGGCCATCCCGGTTCCGATGAGGAGGGCGACGACCAACACTACCATCACCTGAAGAGCAAGCGGCTCGTACGCCCCAAATCCCCAGATGTCCCCGGCTTTCTGAATGAAGTAGCCCCATGGATCGGTAGCCAGAAGATTCATGAAGCCGACAGGGTCCGATGCGCGCGAGAAGGGCGTGTCAGATCCCGTCATGAAGCTTGCGACAAAACCGAAAAGGGGCAGGAGAAACGCGGCCGGACCGGACCACCCGGCGGGCAGCAGGGATCGCCACGCCTTGCCCCATACCAACATCAGGCCATAAGTGGAAGCCAGCACGCCGATGGTCCAGGCGGATCCGGCTGCCACGCCGCCGAATCCTCCCGCGTGCCACGCCGGGATGGCAACGACGAGACAGAGGGTTGTGAGAAGGGCGCCCGCTACACCGATCCCGCTGGTCACGGCGGCGTCAGTGAGCCACAGCACACCTCGTGACGCCGGCAGTGCCCGCTTCAGCGCCCCGACCCGTGTCGACTCATCCTGCTCTCCAAGCCGCATGCCAGCGTACACCCACAACAAAGGTACAAGAGGGGCGACCGCGAGCCAGATCGCAAATTCGAGGAGAGGCGGAGGCCCCATCGTCCGGGACACGATGACCGCCCCCGCGCAGGGTACGACCACCACGGCGGCCAGAAGCCACCAGATGATGCCCGTGCGGAGTACCGCGGTTCCCACCCGCCGCGCCTCCACCCCCAAGAGGGTCATACGTCCCATCCCCTAGCCCGGTAGTGACCAGCGACGGCGAGAGCCGCCATCCAGAGGATGATGGCGACCGCCATGGTCACGGCACTGCTGTGCCAGAGCGACGCGCCGGGAGGGTAGACGGTCGCGGGGGTCAGCATGAGGAGCGGGACAGGTTCGGGGGGCCGCAACGCCGGCACGTTCTCGGCGACGTACGAGACCAGGAGCCATGCTCCCCCGGTCAGGAACCCCGCCAGCGGTTCCCGCACCGCTTCGGCCACCAGCACCTGAAGTCCCGAGGCGGCCATGGCCGCCGGCAAAATCCACGCCAGCGCTAGAAACGGGAAGGCGAGGATTCCGGACGCCACCGGATATGCGACGGCCAAGGCCGTCGCCCCCGTCGCCAGGGCGCAGGCGGAAATCGCCCACTGCGCGGCGCGGGACGCGGTGAGATCGGGAAAGACCGCATAGAGCGCGCGCCGCCGTTCAAGGAGGGTCTGCTCCCCCACCAGCACGACGCTGAGCGCGGTCACGGGACCCGACAGGCCCAGTAAGGCAGCCGCGGCATGAGCACCCGCGTCCGCGGCGGCAGCGGGGTTAATGAGCGCGGACGGCATGAACGCTCCGTGCTCCGCCGCCCGGCTGGCGAGGAACACTCCGAGCGCGCCCACGATGGCGACGGCCCCGGCAGGCGAGCGCGGCCACAGGCGGGCCATACACCGCATCGAGGCCATCCACCCCGACAAACTCGACCCGCTCATGAGACCATCCGCCGGCGCCCGTCCGCCTGGATGGCCCCGGGCCGGCCCGCCTCCCATGATTCCATACCCCGCCGGCCAAGCCGGGCACAAGTGTGCCGCCCGGTATTTCTCATGCGGTATCTCCAATACCGGAGAGCCCCGTCAGGGCCAGGTATCCGTCGGCGAGGCCCGGCTCCTCCGAAACGGCCTCGATCCCGTCCAGGGGAATCGTCTCGGCCAGCACCCGGACCCGGACGACCTCTCCTACCAGCTGCACGTTGGCGACCAGAGGAGTTCCGGGTCCTGCCCGGCGCGTGGTCCAGGTAGGGGCAATCCGGGTCCAAAGCCCGACCGGCATCGTGAGGAGATGAACTCGTCCCGCCGCCCTCCGTGCGATCTCCAAAGGCGATCCCTCGGCTACCACTCGCCCCTCATGCATCACGAGGACGCGGTCGGCAAGCTGCTCGAGGTCGGCGATCGCATGGGTAGACAAGAGCAGGCGACCGTGGCCGGCGATGAGACTCACGACGCTCAGGATCCGGGTTCGTTCCTCGGGATCCAGCCCCGCGCCGGGCTCGTCCAGAATCAAAAGTTCCGGTTCCTGGATGAGGCTCTGGGCCAGGGCCACCCGTTGGCGCATGCCCCCTGAGTAGCGGCCGAGACGCGTCGCGGAAGACGGGTCGAGGCCCACCACCTCCAGCAAGCGGGCGGC
The DNA here is from genome assembly GCA_021818685.1 of Bacillota bacterium. GTDB lineage: Bacteria > Bacillota > Sulfobacillia > Sulfobacillales > JAIMBI01 > JAKATP01. The sequence continues at coordinate 7,094 of JAKATP010000033.1, forward strand.
CTCTTCGCGAGCCGCACGCCATGGCGCGACGCCCTTCAGCGCACAGGCATACGTAAGAAATTCAAGGCCCGTCTGGTAGTCGTAAAGACCAAATAGCTGCGGCAGGTAACCGAGTCGATGCCGAATGGCGGACAAATCCCGGGGGCTTTGCCAGGGGCCATAGCGAACCCGCCCCCGCGTCGGCGGGAGAACGGTGGCGAGCATCTTCAACAGGGTGGATTTCCCGGCGCCGTTCCGGCCGATTAGCCCCGTCACCCCGGGCTGCAGCTCGAACGACAGGTGGTCTACCACCGGCCGGTGGCGGTACACTTTGACGAGGTCCTCCGCCTGAAGCTCCACGGCAGTGCCTCCTTTGTGGTCTTATCCATTGAACTGTCGCGGCCGCCATCGGGTTCCGCCGCCGGTAAGTGTACCGCTGCCATGGATCCGGGCGAGCCTCGCGTGCTTCGCCCAGCCGGTATCCGGATGGAGACGCCCGTTTCAGCGCCGATCCACACTGCATCAGGAGGGACGATGATTCATATGGAGTCCGCATGGGCGGTCGTCCTGGGAGCGGCCCAGGATGGCGGCCTTCCCCAGATGGGATGCGTCTGTGCTCATTGCAGAGAAGCCCGGCGCGATCTGGCCATGGCCGAGGATCCGAGCTCCATCGCCCTCGTGGACGACCGGACGCGGCAGTTTTGGCTGCTCGACCTGAGTCCGGCCCTCGCCCGCCAATACGACTGGCTGCAAGGGGAGTTGGGGTCCGGGTATCGATTCGCGGGCGCCGTACTCACCCACGCCCACATGGGACATTACGCGGGACTCCTCTCGCTCGGTCGTGAGGCGATGAACACGCGCGCCATCCCCGTGTGGGGAAGCCGGCGCATGATCGACTTTCTGGCCGCCAATGCCCCCTTCTCGCAGCTCATCTCGCTCGGGAACATCGAGCCAGTGGTGCTTGCCCCCGGTATGCCGCACCCCCTCGGCGCCGGCATGCACATCGAGCTCTTGCCGGTTCCTCACCGCGAGGAGTTTTCTGACACGATGGCGGTGGTGGTGCAGGGTCCGCGCCGCCGGCTTCTCTACTGTCCCGATACGGATGGCTGGGCGGACTGGCATCCCCCCATACGCGAGGTGGTCGCCACCGTCGACGTGGCCTATCTCGACGCCACCTTCTTTGACCGCCAGGAGCTCCCCGGCCGTGATCGCCGTGAGATCCCCCACCCGACGGTCGAAGAAACGCTGGCCGCACTGGGCCCATACGAAGCGGGCCTCTTGGCGCGTGTTCGCCTCATTCACCTGAATCACTCGAACCGGCTATGGAGCCCGGCCGTACGAGTGGCGGTGGAGGCAAGCGGGGCGCGCGTGGCGCGAAGAGGACAGCGCGAAACGCTGTAACGATCATCCGGTTACGGTCCGACCACTGGCGGCCGTCAGCGTCGAGGACGGGGCACCGGCGGTCAGGCGCTTCCCGCCATCGGGAAAATGGCGGCCGGATTTGACCGGGACGCTGCGGTCAGGCCCCGGCTCGCTTCGCGCTTTGGGTGTGATCCTCTGCAGGACGCTCTCCCGGTCTGCGCACTTCGGGCCCGAGCCCAGTCAATCGATAGCGGGGGTGGGCTTGACCTAAGCCTGTTCCACGGCTCGCACACGCCCCGACCCACTGCCTTCGTCGGGGTGCGGCCCCGGACCCCTCGTCGCTGCCGGGGACCACCAGTCCGCATTCCAGCTCTCGTCCGAGACAGCGCCTCCCCCGTGTGCGACCATGAGCGAAAAGACTCCACCGGGCTTTATCGGCTAAGGACGTGACGGCGGTGAGACGCGGCCTCGCGATAGGGGTTGTCCTGCTGGGACTCGGGGTCGTGGTAGGCGTGTGGGATCCGGGACGCATCGCGTCGCGGGCCTCACTGCTCCTGCGAAGCGTGGTGGCCGCCCGCCCGCTACCTCCGAAGTCGCTATCCCCGCAGGCGGTCGAGCACCAGGTGGACGAGGCGATCGTAGACATACGGGTCGTGCCCGTGGGCGCCGGGAGTCCGGTCGTATTCGGGACTGGCATGATCCTGACCGCAAACGGCATCGTGCTCACCAACAATCATCTGGTCTTCCACGCCCGCACGGTGACAATCTGGCTTTCTGGGCACTCCCGCGCTGTCTCCGCCAGGATCATCGGCGTCGATCCCGCGGCCGACGTCGCCGTGCTTCAGATACCAGGCGCACAGGATCTTCCCACCGTGACGGGTGCCTCCGGCGCCCCGATGCCGGGCACCCGTGTCATCGCCCTCGGCAACGCGGGCGGCCTCGGTGGCACGCCGAAGGCCACCACCGGCAAGATTCTTGGTACCGGCGCCACCATCGTGGCTACCGGCCCGGCCGGGCCCGAAACGCTGTATGGCATGATCGAGACCACGGCTCCGCTCGCGCCCGGCGACTCCGGGGGACCGCTGATAAACCGGTGGGGCCTCGTGCTCGGGATGGACACGGCTTCTCTTAATCCGTCCGACGCTGCATCCGGATTCACCGGACCGTCGTTTGCGGTGCCCATCAAGACCGTCCTCGCCATCGCGGAGCGGGTCGAGCGGCACGCGGCTACACCCTCCATCTATCTCCGGCCGCCCGTCAATATGGGCATTGAGGTATGTTCGCTCGCGTATTGGGCGGCTCACTACGGCCCCGTTCCCGCCTTCGTCATGCACGGGGCCGCCGTCGAAACCGTGGACGGTCAGGGTCCCGCCCGGAATTCGGGCATCGTGCCCGGTGACTTCATCACCACCTTCAACGGTCGGACCGTGACGGGTCCGGGAGAGCTGTCTCGACTCGAAAAGGACTACCGGCCGGGTGACCGCGTGACGGTGTCATGGGTCAATGCAGCGGGTGAAAGCCTGACGGCCGACGTGGTGCTGGGCAGCTCCCCCTGGCCCTGATCGTCGCCCCAGCGAAGTCTACGCGGCCACGGACACGGCGCTTAAGGTCGGGAGGTCGCATGCAGACTCCGGTAAACAAGGAGATTCAATGCCAGCACATTTACCCGCCGGGTCCCGAAAAGCCCCCACTCGGGAGCCCGGGCGGCCAGCTGGACCAGAGCGCTCAGGTAGGTCCGGGACAGTCCGGTGTTCTTCGATACCCGCGGAACCTGGATGAGCGCCGCGCGCACCGTGATATCGGGATCGAGCCCGGACGCCGACGACTCCACGAGGCTCAGGGGAATCTGCCCCCTTTGCAGACCGGGATTGGCCGCCTGAAGCTGCCGGACCGCAACCTCCACACCGACTAACAGCTTCCGAGCCGTGGGCCCGAGGTTGCTCGCGCCGGAATTCTCTGCGTCGTAAGGCTCCGGCCTGCCCGTCAGCGGCGACAGCGTGGCAGACGGCCGGCCCCAGAAGTAGTCCGGCTGCCCCCAGAAGTTCTGCCCTACGTGGGCGGCACCTACGACCCGGCCTCCCAGGCGGATGAGGCTCCCCTGAGCCTGCCTCGGAAAGAACCACTGACTTAAACCGGTCGTGACCAGCGGGTAGGCGAGGCCGAGAAGGAGCCAAAGCCCCACGCTCATCCACAGTGCCGACTTCAAAAATCCCCAGCGCATGCCGCCTCCTATCCCAGGCCAAACAGCCCGAGGATCCGGTCAATCGCGAAGATCCCCGCAAACGGCGCCACGATGCCCACCACACCCCAGTTGAACACATTGCGGACCAGCATGCGCTGCGCCGACTCAGCCCGATAGGGCACCCCCCGGGTCGCAAACGGAATCAGGGCCGGAATGATAAAGGCATTGAAGAGCAGCGCGGACAGGATAGCCCCGTGGGGGGTTGTTAAGTGCATGATGTTAAGCGCCGAGAGCACGCGAAGGGTCGGCACACTGGCAAACATCGCCGGCAGGATCGCGAAGTATTTCGCCACGTCATTGGCGATCGAAAAGGTCGTGAGCGCTCCCCGCGTGATAAGGAGCTGCTTTCCAATCATGATCACGTCGAGGAGCTTCGTCGGATCGGAGTCCAGATCGATCATGTTGCCGGCCTCTTTGGCGGCCATGGTGCCCGAGTCCATCACCAGCCCCACATCGGCCTGCGCGAGCGCGGGCGCATCATTGGTTCCGTCGCCCGTCATCGCGACGAGTCGCCCGCTGCGCTGCTCACGGCGAATGAGGGCAATCTTGTCCTCTGGCGTCGCCTCCGCCACATAGTCATCCACCCCCGCCTGCTGGGCAATGACAGCCGCCGTGATGCGATTGTCGCCGGTCGCCATGATGGTCCGGATCCCCATGGCGCGAAAGGCGCTGAGCCGTCTTCGCAGGTCAGTCTTTACGACGTCACTGAGCCGGATGACGCCAAGCACCTCGTCGTCGACCGCCACCGCCAGGGGAGTGGCCCCTTCCCTTGCCACCGCCTCGCCCACCTCATCCATCAGGGCCGGCGCATCGGGCACCAGCGCCCCGATCGCAGCGAGGGCTCCCTTCCTGATGCGATGGCCATCTTTCAAATCGATCCCACTCATGCGCGTGCGCGCCGAAAAAGGGACCGGATCCCCTTCCGGGGGCAGGAGCACACGCCCCGCCAGGATCCGCTCGGCCAGCCTCACCACCGAACGGCCCTCCGGGGTGGAGTCGGCCAGGGAACTTGCCCAGGCGGCCCACGCGATGTCGTCCTGGCTCACGCCCGGCAGGCACAGGAATTCGGTCGCGACACGGTTACCGGTCGTGATGGTCCCCGTCTTGTCAAGGATGAGGGTGTCAACGTCGCCGGCCACCTCGACGGCGCGCCCGGACTTCGCCATCACGTTCACCGCGGCCACCCGGTTCATGCCTGCAATCCCGATGACCGACAGGAGGGCACCGATTGTGGTGGGAATGAGGCACACGAGCAGCGCCACCATCGTGGCCGCCTCGGTCGGGTGGGGGCCGAAGTATCGGGCAATGGGCACGAGCGTCGCGACCACCAGGACTAAAATAAGGGTCAAGACGGCCAGCAGGGCGGTGAGCGCGGTCTCGTTCGGAGTCTTCTGCCGCTTGGCTCCCTCTACCAGCCTTATCATCCGGTCGAGGAAGGACTCACCAGGGTCGACCGTGATGGCGACGACGAGCTGGTTTGACAAGAGCACCGTGCCCCCGGTCACGGCGTCGCCGCCTCCCTTCAATACCGCGGCAGATTCACCGGTGATGGCGCTCTCATCCACGGATCCGGTCCCCTCCAGCACGACCCCGTCCCCCGGGATGGTATCGCCTGCGTCCACCCGCACCCGCGCCCCGCGGCGGAGCACCCGTGAGTCGACGCTTACCGCCTCTTCAGGCCGACCGCCACTCGGGATGAGGCGCGCCCGCGAGGTTCCCCGGAGACGGCGCAAGGAATCGGCCTGGGCGCGCCCGCGCCCTTCGGCATACGCCTCCGCCGACGTGGCAAACAAGAGAGTGATGAAGAGGACGGCCGCCACCAGCCCATCGTAGTCACGCGTGGCCCGACCGGATGCCGAAAACGCCAGCACACAGGTCACCAAAAATCCGATCTCCACGACGAACATCACGGGATTGAACCACAAAATCCGCGGCGACAGCTTGCGAAACGCCTCGCGCAGAACAACCCCGAAGGAGATGCCCGAAGACGCCCGTGTCTTCCACGCGCCCATCGTCGTCATGGCCCCGAAACCCCCCTCCGTCGCACGCCGTCGCACTCGCTTTACTCCTTCCGCACTTCGCACTCGGTCCCCAGCCCCTCCGATTCCGTCTCGAACGCAGGCGGACCCTCGCGCTGCGTCATCAGGAGAACAGGTGATGCGCCATCAGGAGGTAGTGCTCGGCGACGGGGCCGAGGGCTATGACGGGAAAGAACGCGAGGGCGTTTACGATGATAACGGCAGCGAGCAGGACGCCTCCAAAAAGGACCCCGTCTGTGCGCAGGGTGCCCACCGTCTCCGGCACCGTCCGCTTCCGGAGCAGAGATTCCCCTAACAGCAGCATCGCGCACAACGGCACATAACGGCCAAGAATCATCACGACGGCGATGGCGAGTGTATAAAATGGCAGCGCAGCATGAAGGCCCGCAAACGCAGAGCCGTTGTTGGCGGCCGCCGACGTGAACGCGTACAGGATCTCGGAGAGTCCGTGCGCGCCCGCACTGCTGACTCCATGGCGGGCGGCCGGCAGATAGACGGCAAGGGCGGTGCCGCCCAGGATGAGAAACGGGTGTACCAAAAACGCCAAAGACGCCAGCGACACTTCGCGCGTCTCGATCTTCTTGCCCAAAAATTCCGGCGTGCGTCCCACCATGAGCCCAATTAGAAACACGGTCAAGATAACGAACACCATCATGTTGAGGACGCCGACGCCCTTGCCGCCGAACACCATGTTGACAAACATGCTGAAAAAGGACCCCAACGAGGCCAGTGGCAGGAGGCTGTCCTGGGCGGTCACGACCGAGCCCGTGCTGAACGCCATAGAGGATGTGGTAAAGAGGGCGCTGCCCCCTGTGCCGAAGCGCAGCTCCTGGCCAATCCAGTTGGCCGTCTCATGCAGACCGAGGCTGTTGATGATGGGATTTCCCGCCGCCTGTGGCACGTAATAGAGGGCCAGCATGCCTAAGAAGAGCACGCCCGCTACGACCGTGAGGGTCCAGGCCATCCGCATCCGCCCGGTCATGATCCCGAAGAAGCCGAACAGCCCCACCGGCAAAATCCCCATGGTAATGATGTAGATCAGGTTGGACACGGCCGTCGGATTCTCGAGGGGATTGGCGCTGTTAGCGCGGGTGAAGCCGCCGCCATTCTGGCCCAGATGCGCTATGGCGTCAAAACTTGCAATCGGGCCGCGGGGGATGAGTTCATGGCCGCCCGTAATCAGATGGGCTTGGGCATAGCCGGCGAGGGTCTCCGGCACCCCCTGCCAGACCAGGAGCAGTGCGACCAGCACGGCCAGCGGCAAGAAGACCCGTGTGCAGGCCCGTGTCACGTCTACGAAGAAGTTCCCAAGCTTCCGTCCCGACAGGGCGCGGACAAAGGCCACTGCGGCCGCGATACCGGAGGCGGGCGCGATAAACTGGGCGAAGCCGAGGGCGGCGAACTGGCTGAAGTCGGAGAGAGTGCGCTCGCCCGCGTACGCCTGCCAGTTGGTGTTGGTCGCAAAGCTTGCTGCGGTATTGAAGGCGATCGACGGGCGGACATCCGAAAAGTGCTGGGGATTGAAGGGCAAGGACGCCTGCACCCGCAGGAGCACATAGATGCCTCCAAGAAGGACCAGGTTTACGAGCACCAGCGCGGCCGCGTACTCCGCCGCGCTCATGTCGTCGGCCGGATCCACGCCAGACGCGCGGAAGAACCATCGCTCCGGACGCCCCCATACGCGATCGAACAGCGTCGGCTGGCCGGTGAACACGCGCGCGAGGTAAGCGCCTACCGGCTTCACGGCCACCAAGAGGGCTCCGAGCCCGACGAGCCACGTCACCGCAGTCGTAAACGACACCGGACGCCGCCTTTCCGCCGACCGCTAGAACCGGTCCGGGCGGATGAGAACGTAGCCCAGATAGATCAGCACCGCGAGCGACAGCAGCGCGAGAATCCATCCACCCATCATGACACCGCCCTCGATAAAGTCGTCAATGGCCGACCACCTAGAACCCCTGTCGGAGTGCAGGGAAGCCGTTCGCGCCGCTCGTCCGGTCCCACTTTACCGCGGGCTAGGAACTATCGGCAGCGGACGCGGGCGCTCCGTCCGTCAGCATGTACCCGATGCCCGCACGCGTCACCAGATGCCGGGGATGTTTCGGATCCTCCTCGACCAGCTGCCGCAGCCGGCGCACATACACGCGCAGGTATTCGACGTCGTCCTGATACTCTGGCCCCCACACGCGGGCCAGGAGATAGTCGTGGGTAAGCACATGGCCGCACTGCCCGACGAACAGGTTCATAAGCCGCCACTCCGTGGCCGTCAGCGCTTTTCGCTCCCCCCGCACGATGAGCTCGCGGGTGACCGGGTCGAGGGCGACCCCCCCGCAAGCGGCGACGCCAGCACCTCCCCCGGCCCGGCTTCTGCGCAGCACGGCACGGATGCGGGCCAGAAGAGCTTCGGGACGGAACGGCTTTACAACATAATCGTCCGCGCCAAAGTCGAGGCCGCGAATCATTTCCGCTTCCGTGTCCAGGGCGGTGACCATCACGACGGGCACGTTGGACTGCTGGCGGATGCGCCGGCACACTTCGTAGCCGTCCATGACCGGCAGGCGAAGGTCCAGCACGACCAGGTCGCAGGAGCGCACGCTCAGTGCTCTGAGTGCCGCGGGGCCGTCTTCCGCCTCGTCGACCAGGTATCCCTCCAGATGGAGGTTGGTTGCGATAAGCCGCCGGTAGCGTGGCTCATCGTCCACCACCAGAATGCGCTCTTGGAAGCCGCCGTCAGGCAAGCGGCACCCCCTCTTCCGCCATGTCCGCCAGCGGCAGCTCCATCACCACCCGCAGGCCCCCCCGCTCCGCGTTTTCCGCGTGAATCGAGCCATGGTGCGCAAGCGTCACCGCCCGGGCGATGCTAAGGCCAATTCCGGTGCCGCCAGCCATATCGGGCCGTTCCCGGTGACTTCGGTAAAACCGGTCGAAGATGCGGTCGAGATCCCGCTCGGCGACCCCCGGCCCGTGGTCGCGGACGGCAATGCGAACCCGCCCGGCCCCGTGACCCACCTCCAGTTCGATCGGTCCACGGGAATACTTCATGGCGTTTTGAATGATATTGGCGGCGGCGTCGCGGAGTTTGTCCGGATCAGCCCACACACGCACCCGCGGGTCGACCGAAGTCCGAACGCGGTGGCGTTCGGCCGGTGGAAACCGGTGCAGGAGATCCTCCGCCCACGGTGATAAGTGCACGAGCCGCGGCGTGACAGCGATCCCCTGGGCGTCCCAGGCGGCCATCGTGAGGACTTCGTTAATGCGTGCCTCGAGACGTTCCGCCTCTTCCAAAATCGTATGCAGGAACTCGGTCACCTCGTCGGCACCCAGGCGGTCACGGGCTGACTCCAGGGTGGCGGCGTAGCCTTTAATGAGACCGAGCGGCGTCCGGAGCTCATGGGTCAACTGCGCCAGTCGCTCCGCATCCTGGCGTGCTTCGTCCCGCGCGCGCGCCATTCGCCGTCCGCCCACCGGCTCGTGCAGGCGCCCTAAGAGCGCCTCGACCTGACTCCGGAACAGATGGCGCGGAAAGTCGGCGTCACTCCCTTCCCCTATCAGCAGCAAAACACCAAACAGCTGGTCACCCACCATGAGCGGGTGTACCTCGGCCGCCGCCTCCCATCCCGGCAGCAGGGGGAGGTGCGGGGACCCGCGTGAGTGCCATGGCTGGCGGCTTCTCAGCACCTCTCCGACCGCGCTGAGGGCGGGATCCACCAGGGCCAGAGGAACGGAGCGGAAGGAGGCGGGCAGACGGGTTCCTTGATAGGAAAACGGCTCCAGGCAGTCGTCGGCGCGCTCAGGATGAAAGCGCAGGACGACGGCGTCCGAAAACCCGCCGCGGAGAGCCCCGTGCTGCAAAAGCTCGCGCAGCACGTCTTTCAAATCCGCGTCCGGGGATGCCGCCTGCAGCACGATGGCATCGAGGCGGGACAGCTCCGACTGAAGCTCCGCCCCGCGCGCATCGGCCCGGCTCATGCGGTCGTGGTACCGCGACCAGACAATAACCAGGCCCGCCACCAGCACAAGTCCCACAACCCCGGCCGGGCCGAAAGCGGCAGCGCCACGGAAGCCCGCAAGGCCCGCGAGACGCTTCAGCGCGATGGTCTCCAACACCCCGGGGGCCGTGTGCACGGGAAGCCCGAGCACCGTAGCCGCGAGGACCCGCAGGGCCGCTTCGCGCGCCTCATGATGAAGGGCGCTCTGGCGGAGCGCCTCAAGACTGGCCGAAAGGCCCAGGTAATCATTTTGCCACGCGACGCCCACGTGGTGCCAGAGCACCGCATAGGCCGCGGCGAGTGCCAGTAGCAGGAGACCAAGCGGCCACAGCGGCCATTTCCCAAGCCCGGTTGCATCGCGGCTCGGTAGGATTCCCCCCTGGGACGCCCCTCCGTTTTTCATCGGCCCCAACATAACACGACGGCCGGACTTCGCAAGCTCCGGCCGCAGCCCAAGGGCACACGCCTATCCCCGGGGATCCGATAGACGATGCGTCCCTTGCCAAGCCGTCGTTCCTAGAGACGCTCCGGGTATAGGAGTGCGTAGAACAGATAAACCAAGATCCCCATGCCCACCACAATCCCGATGACTGTTTCAACCACGGCGGTCACCCCGGTCGCGCTGCGAGTCCTCGAGGAGGGTGTCGCAGTAACGCACGTACAACTCACAGCCCACAAAGTAGGCCACCACCACCAGCACGCCCGCTATGTCCAACATGCGCGTTCTCCTCTCTCCTAAGCCGGACGATTCTCAGGACCCGGCATGCTTTACGAGATTCAAGAGCGCCAGATTGAGTTCCAGCACATTGAGCCGCGGCTCCCCGTACAGACCCAGAAACCGGCCATGAATGTTGTGGGCGACCAGCGCGCGCACCAAGGAGGCGGGAAGCCCGTTGGCCCTGGCCACACGCGGCACCTGCAGGTAGGCGGCCTGCGGGCTGATGTTCGGATCAAGACCCGAGTCGGAGCTCGTCACGAGGTCCATGGGAACCTGGCTCGGGCGAACGCCCGGGTTCTGCTTCAGCACCAGCGCGAGGTTGGCCTTCACTTCTTTGACCAGCGCTGGATTGGACGGTCCGAGATTGCTGGCCGCCGACGCCGCCGCATTATAGTCCGCGGCAGACGGTCGGCCATGGAAGAAGCGCGGGCTCGTAAACGACTGCCCGATCATCTTCGCGCCCACGACCCGCCCGTCGTAGTGCACGAGGCTTCCGTTGGCCTGGTAGGCCATTGTCAGCTGGGAGATCCCGAGCACGATCGCCGGGTAGATGAAGCCCGCGAGAATCGCCATCAGCACGAAAAGTCGCACGGCCGTCCACGTGTGCCGAATCATTGTCCGCTCTCCCCCTCGCGCGCCCGCGCCACCCATTCGCCTCGCATTTGCTCCGCCGCCCAGCGCCCGCTACGCATGGAGCGACACCAGATGCAACGCCGTCACGACGAGGTCAATCAATTTGATCCCCACAAACGGCAGTGCCAGCCCTCCGAGTCCGTAGATGAGAAGGTTGTTCCGCAGGATGGCGGCGGCCCCTTTGGGCTTGTACGCCACCCCGCGCATCGCGAGCGGGATGAGCGCCGGGATGATGAGCGCGTTGAAGATGACGGCCGACAGCACCGCCGACTCCGGGGATGTGAGCCCCATAATGTTGAGCGCCCTGAGCCCGGGATAGATCACCACGAACATGGCCGGGATGATGGCAAAGTATTTGGCGACGTCGTTTGCCACAGAGAAGGTTGTCATGGCCCCGCGTGTGATGAGGATCTGTTTTCCGATCTCGATGATGTCGATGAGCTTCGTGGGGTTCGACTCCAGATCCACCATGTTGCCGGCTTCACGCGCGGCCTGGGTGCCGCTGCTCATGGCCACGGCCACATCCGCCTGAGCGAGGGCCGGGGCGTCGTTGGTTCCGTCCCCCACCATGGCTACCAGATAGCCTTCCGCCTGTTCCCGACGGATGTACTCAAGTTTCGTTTCAGGCTTGGCCTCGGCGACGAAGTCGTCCACCCCCACCTCGCGGGCGATGGTGGCGGCCGTGACCGGATTGTCGCCCGTGATCATCACAGTCTTGATGCCCGCTTCGTGCAAGGACACGATGCGATCACGAATCCCCGGCTTGACGACGTCTTTTAAGTGGATGACGCCCAGCACCCGGTCTCCTTCGGCCACCAGGAGCGGGGTGCCGCCCTGGGACCCGATCCGCTGCACCTCCCGGTTGACGAACTCCTCGGGAACTTGGCCACCCTGGTCTCGGACAAACGCGGTGACGGTGTCCACAGCACCCTTTCGCACCACGCGTCCGTGAATATCGACGCCGCTCATGCGGGTTTCGGCGCTGAACTCGTGGAACTCGGCCCCGTCCGTATCGGGGTTGGGAACGTTGAACTGACTGCGTGCCAGCTCCACCACCGAGCGCCCTTCCGGCGTCTCGTCCGCCATCGAGGAGAGGAGCGCCACCTCGGCCAGGACGCCGGCATCGAGGCCTGGAGAGGGCAGGAATTCGACCGCCATCCGGTTACCCATCGTGAGCGTCCCCGTCTTGTCCAACAGGATGACGTTCACGTCCCCCGCCGCCTCGATGGCGCGCCCCGACATGGCCAGCACGTTCCGGCGCAGGAGCCGGTTCATGCCCGAGATGCCGATGGCGGACATCAGGCCCCCGATGGTCGTTGGAATAAGGCAGACGAGCAGTGCAATGAGGATGGTAATCGAGGCGGCGTGCCCGGAGTAGACGGCAAACGGCTGGATCGTGATCACGACCACCAGGAAGATGAGCGTGAGCCCGGCCAGCAGGATGGCCAACGCAATCTCGTTGGGGGTCTTCTGGCGCACGGCGCTCTCAATGAGCGCAATCATCCGGTCCAAGAACGTCTCTCCGGGATTGGCCGTAATTTCGACGACAATCCGGTCGGAGATGACGCGGGTTCCGCCCGTTACCGCATCCGCGTCGCTGCCGGCACTGCGGATCACCGGTGCAGATTCTCCGGTGATAGGCGACTCGTCGATGGCCGCGGTGCCCTCGACGACAGTGCCGTCGCTCGGCACCGTGTCTCCGGCCTCCACCACCACCCGGTCACCCGCCCGCAGCTGACTGGCGACGACCTCTTCGATCCGCTCCCGATCGGCACGACCCCCTACGAGCCGCTTGGCGACCGTATCGGTGCGCGTGCTGCGGAGGGCAGCCGCCTGCGCCTGACCGCGTCCCTCCGCCAGCGCCTCCGCGAAGTTGGCAAACAAGACCGTGAGCCAGAGCCAGATAGAGATTTGCCCGGTAAAACTGAACAGGCTCGTGTGACCCTGGATGGCGTAACGAATGGCGTCGACGCTCGTGAAGACGCTGCCGATTTCCACGACGAACATGACCGGGTTCAAGACCATGGAGCGCGGACTCAGTTTACGAAACGACTCTCGCACCGCGGCACTGAGCGGGATTCCCGCGGCCACACGACCGGCCGGGCTTGCCACTGCCATGTTACTTGCCTCCTCCAATGACGTGGCCCGACCACAACTGGAAGTGTTCGGCCAGAGGGCCCAGCGCGAGCGCTGGGAAGAACGTGAGCGCGCCCACGATCACAACCACCGCGATCAGCAGCACGGCAAACGTGGCACCGTGAGTCGGGAAGGTCCCGGCACCGGCCGGAACCGTCTGCTTTCGCGCGAGCGACCCTGCGATGGCCAGCGCCGGGATGTACATCGCGAACCGACCAAACAGCATCGCGAGGCCGACGGTCCAGGTGTAGAACGGCAGGGCCGCTCCGAGGCCGCCGAACGCCGACCCGTTGTTGCCCACGCCAGAGGCGAACGCATATAGAATCTCGGACAGTCCGTGCGGACCGGGGTTGAAGATGCCGGCGAGACCCCCCTTGGAGGAGACGGCCCACGCGGCGAGGCCCAGAATCACAAACGTCGGGACGATCATCGCGAGAACCGCCATCTTGATCTCGAAGGCCTGGATTTTCTTGCCGAGGTACTCCGGCGTCCGGCCGACCATCAATCCGGCCAGGAACACAGCCATGATGGCAAAGGCCAGCATCCCCAGGAGGCCCACGCCCCAGGCCCCGATGATGACTTCGCCGCTCATCATGTTAAAGAGCGGGATCATCCCGCCGATGGGCATCAAGCTGTCGTTGGCTGCCGCCGTCGAGCCCCACGAGACAGCCGTGGTCAACGTCTCGAAGAACGACGATAAGGCCGGACCAAACCGCCATTCCGTGCCTTCCAGATTGGGCCCGTGCAGGCCGAGCTGAGCCAAGAGCGGGTTTGTGGCGACTTCCGAGTGGTAGAGGATGAAGACACCGGCGACAAACATGACCATCATGGCGGCCAGGATGGTCCACCCCTGCCGGGTGTCGCCGACCGCCTTGCCGAAGTAGTAGGTCAAGCCGACCGGAATGGACACGCCCAGGAGCATCTGGAATATCAGCGAGGCGGCCCCCGGAGACTCGAAGGGGTGTCCGGCATTCATGTTGAAGTAGCCGCCACCGTTGTCGCCAAATTGCATGGCGGATTCGAAGGACCCTACCGGGCCGCGGGCAATGATCTGATGGCCTCCTTGCAGCGTCGTCACATGGGCATACGGCAAAAGCGTGTCCGGCGTTCCCATCGCGACCAGGACCAGCGCCGATATCAGCAGGACCGGCAGGGCCACGAAAAGAAGCGTCCGGGTGAGGTCCACCCAGAAGTTGCCGAGCGTGTCGGCGTTCTTGCGGGAGAAGCCGCGGACAAAAGCCACCGCCATGCACAGGCCGGTGATTGGAGACAATACCTGCTGAATCATGAGCATGTCCTGGGAGAAGTAGCTCATGGTCGTCTCGCCCGAGTAGGCCTGCCAGTTGGTGTTGGTCATGAAGCTCACGGCGGTGTTGAAGCTTAAATGCGGACCCACGTCCGGAAAGTGCTGCGGGTTGAAAGGCAGCACACTTTGGATTCTCAACAGAATGTACAAGACGACAAACCCGACCAGATTAAAGATTAAAAGGGCCAGGACATACTCCGTCCACCGCATCTCATGCCGGGGATCCACACCGGTCCAGCGATAGAGCCGCCGTTCGAGGGGCCCCATCACCGGTTCGAGCCACGTGCGCGGCCCATTGTATACCGCGTACAGATACGACCCGACCGGTTTGGCCAGCGCAATGATGGCGGCCATCAAAAGAAGAATCCCTACGACTCCCGGAATGGTCATGCCGCACTCGTCCCCCAGTCTTAAGACACCGGACGTTCGGACGTAGTGTAGCCGCCTATCCATAAAAAAGTCAGTGACCACCTCCTGGCCAACATAGAAAAAACGTAAATTGGAGCCTTGGCAGGGCGATTGAGACGTTCCTGACCATAGGGCCACCCGGAGCGCCTGCCGGTAAAGCTCCGAGGCGTCGGCGAAAACCGGGGCGGCAATCCCGCCTCCGCACGAGAACCTGTTTCACAAGGTCAGTCTAGAGTGGAGCCCCCTGAAAGCCGTCCTGGCCGTCGTATCATGTCGAGTCCTTTCGCCAGTTTGTATGTTGGCGGCGCAAAGGGCGGCCGCGACGCCCCGGCATTCCGGGTCACTCTGCCGGCAGACCCGGACCGGGATGGGCGGCCGTGAGGATTCTTCCCTATTAAGCTTCTTAAGCTTCTTAAACGTCCGTCGTGGGTTTCCGCAGCGAAAACGGTACGGCCCCTTGCCGCCCGGGCGAATGCATGACGCCCGGACTGGCCCGGGATGGATGTCCCAAGCCCATCCCACGGTGGAACGGTCGCAAGACGGCATCCACCGAGCCCGCCGGGAAAGGATCTTCGAT
>JAKATP010000034.1 GCA_021818685.1 Bacillota bacterium
CGCCTGACTGGCGACCCGCAAGATGAACGGCATGAAGTCCGATATGAGCCGATCCCGGGCTTGGGTCTCGCCATCTTTCGCCCGATCCAAGAGTGCCTCGGCTGTGGACCCACTCCCTGAGCGAGGGCTCAAGCCCTTCACCTCGCTGTCGTTAAAAATTTCGTGCGGGTTAATCACTTTTGAGGGGTACTATTTGTTCCCGGCAAATTTTTTGTCGCGGGAACTTCGTGTCGCACTAGCCCTCTGGCTCCGTCCCCTCCAGCGGCAGGACCGTCTGCCGCGCGGGCGGCTCCAAGCCAAGATAGCGGAACCCCTCAAGCGTGAGCTGGCGGCCGCGCGGCGTACGCTCCATAAGCCCCATCTGCAGGACATACGGCTCCACCACATCCTCAAGCGTCCCCGGCTCCTCGCCGACGGCGGCCGCTAGGGTCTCCAGACCCACGGGACCGCCCCCATAGCGGCGTCCCACCGCGTCCAACACCCGGCGGTCCACCGCGTCTAACCCGCGGAGATCCACATCCAGAAGACTTAAGCCCTCTTCCAGCACGGCGCGCGTCAAACGTCCCTCAGCCCGCACCTGAGCATAGTCGCGAAGACGCTTCAGGAGGCGGTTGGCCACCCGCGGCGTTCCACGACTTCGACGTGCGATTTCCAATGCGACCCCGTCTTCGAGGTCCACACTCAATAGTTCGGCCGAACGGGTCACAATTACGGACAACTCGTCGGCCGGGTAGAAGTCAAGGTGCAGGATCACCCCGAAACGGTCGCGCAGGGGAGAGGTGAGCATGCCCGCACGGGTCGTGGCGCCGACCAACGTGAACCGCGGCAGGTCGAGGCGGAGTGATCGGGCGCTCGGGCCCTTGCCCAGTACCAGGTCGAGGGCGAAATCTTCCATGGCGGGGTACAAGACCTCTTCCACCGTCCGGTTCAACCGGTGCACCTCGTCGATGAACAGGACCTCGCGGTCGTTCAGGTTGGTCAGGATCGCGGCCAGATCGCCCGGGCGGTCGATGGCGGGACCAGACGTAAAGCGGATGCCCACCCCGAGCTCATTGGCGATGATGTGGCCGAGGGTCGTCTTGCCGAGGCCCGGTGGCCCGTACAGCAGCACATGGTCGAGCGGCTCGGACCGGCCCAGCGCCGCCTCGGTGAACACCGAGATGCGCTCCTTTACCTTCTCTTGCCCGATGTATTCGCATAGCCGCTGGGGTCGAAGCGCTCGGTCCCAGAGGTCATCGGTCTTGAGCTGGCCTGCCACGATGCGGTCCTCAGGCATGGCGAATCCCCCCTCCCGGGTCCAGGCGCGACAGTGCCCATCGCAGACGCTCTGCCGACGTCTGACCCTCAGACCCCGCAAGCCCAAACCGCGCCTCGCTATCGGTGTACCCGAGGGCCCGGAGTCCATCCAGTACGTCGTCAGCGGGCACGTCCGCCGCGCCTGGGATGCCCGCCCTCTCCTCGCCCATCACCGCTTCCTCGGATGACAGCGGCTCGGCCAGGACTCCTCTCAGCTCCACAATCAGGCGCTGGGCCAGCTTGGGGCCGACACCCGATACTTCGCGCAAGCGCTGCCAGCGCCCCTCGGAGATGGCCGCCACCAGTCCGTCAATGCCGACCTGCCCCAGAATCGCCAGCGCGAGCTTCGGGCCCACGCCCGTCACATTCAAGAGGGCCAGAAAGATGTCACGCTCGGCCACACTCATGAAACCGGCCAGTTGCCAGCTGTCCTCCCGGATCACGAGATGCGTATACAAGCGCACGCTCTTTCCCGGCTCGGGCAGCTGGCGCTGGGTCGTGTCGGGCACCAGAATGAGAAGGCCCATCCCGCCCGCCGTTTCCACGAGGGCCGATCCCGCTTCGCGGGCCACCAGGGTCCCGCGGACAAAGGCAATCACGATAGTCGCTCCCGCATCCGCGCCGGCCCGAGTCCGCACCAGGCAATGGCCAGCGCATCCGCCGCATCGTCGGGGCGCGGCGGAGCGGGAAGCGCCAGGAGTCGGGTCACCATCGCCTGGACCTGCCCCTTGTCAGCGGCGCCGTATCCTGTTACCGCCTGCTTGACCTCGGCGGGCGTCACTTCCAGCACCGGGACCTCTGCCCGCGCCAGCGCTAGCAGAATAATGCCGCGGGCGTGGCCCACCGCGAGCGCCGAGCGTGTATTCTGTCCGAAGAACAGCTGCTCCACCACGGCCACATCCGGCCGGCCACGCTCCAGGAGCGCTTCCAATTCGACAAATAGACTCTCAAGCCGGGTACCCAGCGGGCCCGGCGGGGTCTCGAGCACTCCGAACCCCAGGGCGACCACCCGATTTTTCTGGGACTCCAGCATCCCGTAACCAAGGCGGGCCGTCCCGGGGTCCAGACCCATGATGCGCACGGCACCACTCACCTTGTCGGCTCCGTTGCCATTGTTGGCCCGATTGTTCGCGCTCAGCTGTCAGATTCCTCTGGCAGGTCCGCGTTGCTGTAAACCCGCTGCACGTCGTCGTGCTCCTCAAGCAGGTCCAAAAGCCGCAGGAGCCGTTCCGCCTCGGCGCCCCTTACATCCACGGATGTCTGGGGCAGGCGGGTCACCTCCGCGCGCTCCACGGGCAGACCGCTACGCTCGAGCGCCTGGTTGACAGCTTCCAGAGCCTCGGGGCTCGAGAGGATCCAGTACTCCCCGTCCTCACTGCGGACATCGTCGGCTCCGGCTTCCAATGCCACCTCCAGCACGCGTTCCTCGGTGACCCCCGCCACGGCCGGCACCACCGCCAGGCCCACCTGGTCGAACATCCACAGGACAGACCCGCTCTCGCCCAGGTTCCCCCCATAGCGACTGAACAAATGGCGGATTTCGCCGGCGGTCCGATTCCGATTGTCCGTCAAGATTTCGAGGAGGACGGCGGCGCTGCCCGGCCCGTAGCCCTCGTAAATCACCTCTTCCAGGCTCTGGCCATCCCCAGAACCTTGCGCGCGCTGGATGGCGCGCTCGATGTTGGCCAGGGGCACGTTGGCGTCGCGGGCCCGGGCTACTGCGAGCCGGAGCTTGAAGTTGGTCTCCGGATTGGGTCCGCCCTGGCGGGCGGCCGACATCACCTCTTTGGTCAGCCGCGAGAAGGCGCTGCCCTTAGCGGCGTCCACTTTCGCTTTCTTGCGTTTGATGTTGGCCCACTTGGAATGTCCGGACACACGCGCCTCCTATCTCTGGTTTGGCAAGCCGCTGGCACGTCTTGGGCGTCAACGCTGCGGAAACTGCCCCGTAATGGGCAGGCGCCGGTCCCGGCCGAAGGCCCGTGGCGACACCTTCACCCCCACCGGTGCCTGCCGCCGCTTATACTCGCTGGCGTTCACGAGTCGGACCGAAAGCGCCACCGCGTCTTCCGGATATCCCTGCGCCACCAGTTCCTCGGGCGACAAATCCTGCTCAATATACCCGGCGAGAATGGCATCGAGGAGCGGGTATGGCGGCAGGGAATCCTGGTCCCGCTGCCCCTCGCGCAACTCGGCGGTCGGCGGTTTTTGGAGGACGCCGCCCGGAATGATCTCCGACGCCCGGCTGTTGATGGCCCGCGCCAGCGCGTATACATCCTCTTTATATACGTCCTTCAGGAGAGCGAACCCTCCCGCCATGTCCCCGTAGAGGGTGGCGTAGCCGGTGGCCATCTCGCTCTTGTTGCCAGTCGTCACGACGAGCCACCCAAACTTGTTGGAAAGCGCCATCCAGAGGGTCCCGCGAATGCGCGCCTGCAGGTTCTCCTCCGTCACATCGGCCGGGCGCCCCCGAAAAACGGGCTCGAGCACCGCCTTTATGGCCTGAAACACGGGTTCGATGGGGATGGTGTGGCAGACGATCCCGAGCCGTGCCGCCAGCGTTAGGGCATCATCGCGCGATGTGTCGGCCGTGATGCGCGAAGGCAGGAACACCCCGTGCACCCGCTCCGCGCCGAGGGCCTCCACGGCCAAGGCCGCCGCCACCGATGAGTCGATGCCGCCCGATAGTCCCAGCACCACGCCCCCGAAGCCGTTCTTCTCCACATAGTCGCGAAGGCCGGTCACAAGGGCCATGCGCAGCTCCTCCACCGGCGGCAGGAACGCTGCGACATGGGGCTCGGCGGCCGCTCTTTTCACAGGGGCGGGCGCCGCAAGCGTCTTGGCCGCTTCGTCTCCCCGCTCCGGACGCCAGCGGCGGTCGGTCCGGCGGCGATGCCTCGCCACCCCTGGCCGCAGATCGGCGACCAAGAGTTCCTCCGCGAACTGCGACGCCCGGGCTAGCACCTGGCCGGAGGGGCCGTAGACAGCCGAGGTTCCGTCAAACACCAGCTCGTCCTGGCCCCCCGCGAGGTTGCACAGGGCCACGTACGCCTCCGCGTCCAGGGCCCGCGTCTGCAGCATGGCCTCCCGCAGGCGGGACTTGCCCCGCTCGAAAGGAGAGGCCGAGAGATTGATTAAGAGGTCAGCGCCCTGACGGGCATCGTGGAGCCATGGCCCGTCCGGCAGCCACATGTCTTCGCAGATGCTGATGCCGACGCGCCAGCCATCCCAATCGAGGACGAGATGATCGCGGCCGCGGGCAAAATAACGCGCCTCGTCAAAGACACCATAATTGGGCAGTTCCTGCTTGGCGTAAAGGCCGTGAACCATGCCGTCCACGATGACGGCAGCCGCATTGTACAGCCCCGCCGGCGACCGCATGGGCAGCCCCACCACCATCACCGGTACATGGCGCACCTGGCACAGAGCCGCCAGTTCATCTTGCACGGCCTGGAGAAAGTCCTCCCGAAACAACAAATCCTCGGGTGGGTAGCCAGACAGGGTGAGCTCCGGAAACACGAGCCAGTCGACCGCCAGAGCGCCCGCCTTCTCCGCCCAGGCTTCTACCCGCTCGCGGTTGGCTGCCGGACGGCCCACCGCCAGATCCAGCTGCGCGAGCCCGATCCGCAGCGTCCTCTCCCCATACTGCTCGCTGTCCGTGATCACCACCCCCGCCGTGCAGACCCCGCTGCGCACGCATTATCCCACATGTGTGCGCCGCAGATCAGCCAAGGGCGTCAGCGGGCGAGAGCCCGATCCGAGGACAGCACGTCCCGCAGGAATTTCCGGCTGTCCGCCGTCCACAGGCCGGCTGTACTGTCGACAAATCGCACGGCGTGACGATGGGCTTCGTCGGCAGAGTCGACCGACAGTCCACGCACCTGCGGGTGAAAGGCCACCAGCGGCGCCACTTCCGGCTGCAGTGTGGCCCCCGTCCGGAGACTGCGAGCCGCCTCATCCAGGTGACCCATCAAGTAGGCCGTGAGGCCGTGGAGATACCAGGCGTGTACGTGCTTGACGCGGGCCTTTTCATAAAGGGCGTGGGCTTCCGCGATCTGGCCCAGGCGCTGCCGGCACTGGCCCAACAACAAAAAGGCCTCGCCGTCGAGGCCACCCGCATCCCAGCCGATAAGGTCCTCCAAGGGTCCCGCCGCTTCTTCCACAGCCCCCCGCCGGATGCGGGTCATGGCCAGGGAGTACAACGCACGCAGGTAAGGGCGAAGGCTCGGATCGTGCCACCCCGTGCGGCGCCGACGCCGGGGAAGTTCCGGTTCGGCCATCTGGATGGCCATCTGAAAAAGTTCCGCAGCCTCGTCCAGCTCGTTCCAGCTGAGATACACACTTCCCAAGCCATTTAAGGCATCGACACGTGCCGGATCCATTTCCAGCGACCGGCGGAAATGGCCTTCCGCCTCGTCAAGCCGTCCCTCCTGAAGCCGCCGCCAACCCAGCATCTCCTCATCCCGTGCCGCCAACTATTTCACCTCGGACACCAAAGAGTAAAGCAAGACCGTTGTCGCTCCTTCCCTTCCCGCTCCGCGTCCCGGATCCCTGCCTGCTCGGGTCGGGAGTTGCGACTAGGGTGTAAAGAAGCGGGCGAACGGGTTTCCCGCCAACCACGCCGCCCACGCCGGGCCCTCGTTAATCCGGGCCCCGAACCAAAGTTCCTCCGGATTTGGCCCGTCGTCGTCGCTGAGGGAAAATCGGTGGGGATCATCCGCGTGCGGCAAGAGGCGGGCCGAGTCCCCGTCCGGCGGTATCCAGTAGAGATCCGGCCCCCGTGCCACCACCCGGAAGTTCGAGTCCCAAGGATTGTGGCTTCGATAGTGGCCGATAAACGCTGTCTGCCGCGCCGACAGCCCCGCCGCCGCTTCCTTCGCACCGGCGGCCCGGTACGGCGTGCCGCCATGATAAAGCCCCGCCGCCCCGCCAGGCGCCCCATCCCACTCCAGGAGGAAGCGCGAGAGTGCCGGGTGGTGGAAAAGAAGCGTACGGGGACCCTTCCAGATCGGATCCGCGATCGCACTGCCATTGAAGCGCGCGCCGAGCGCGCCGATGGCGGTGGGGGTCAGTTCCAGGACGTCACCCTCGGGCGAGGAGAACATTCCGGCCAAGCGTCCTTCGTCGTGCGGAGTGCCCCCAGGGTCGTCCTCCACGCGAGCCGTGTGGTCACGAGCGGCCCGCAGTGCCTCCGCCGCGATGCGGTCCGGGTGGCCGGGGCCGTTCATCAGCACGGCCACGCCCAAGCCAGACACGGGGTCGGCCATGATGTGCGCGTGATAGCCCAGCATGCCGCCGCTGTGCTCGATGACGGATGTCGCGTGCGGTCCCCGCCGCCCGATACCGAGGGCGTACCAGCCGTCAGGCCCTGCGGCGATGACCGGGGCGACGAGCCGGCGGAAGTCGTCGGCCGCGAGGAGGGGGCTCGACCCGACCTGACCTCCGTTGAGGAGGAGGCGCACGTAGCGGCCCAGGTCAGAGACCGTGCTGGAAAGACAGCCGTCGGCGGTGTCGGTCTCGACAAAGGGGGCGGGAACGAGGGGATCGCCCGGCCAGTAGGGCCGATCATCGTAGAGCGGCTCGTGCCCGACCGCCAGCCGCGGGCGCAGCGCGTGGGTGATCACCGCATCGGTTTCGCCCATCTCAAGAGGGTTCAGCACATACTCCGTCACGAGCTCTCGATAGCTGCGGCCGGTGACCTCCTCCAGGATGAGGCCCAGTATCTTAAATCCGACGTTCGAATAGTGAAAGCGGCTGCCTGGCACCCATATCGTCTGTGTCTCGCGGAGGGACCAGACCTCGACCCGCGCGTCCGGCGGATGGTCGGTGCCACGGATGAGCCCGGAGGTGTGGGAAAGCAGGTGATAGAGGCGGATGTCGGGCCGGTTCCGCACCCGAAACCAGGGCAGGTACAGTTCCACCAGGTCGTCCAGCCGAATCCGACCCTCCGCCTGCAGCCGGAGCAGCACGATGGCGGTGAACGACTTCCCGATGGATCCGAAGGGCATGCGATGGGCGAGGCCCAGGGCGGTGCCTCCTTCGACACTGGCCACTCCGTACGTGCGCTCGTAAAGAATCTGATGGCGGTCGGTAACGGCGAGGGCGACGCCGGGCGTATGTGCCTCGTGCATCCGACGATCCACCGACTGGTCAATCCGTGTGATCCACGCGGTCTTGTCCGTGCTCATCCGCTCGCTCCTTCTCCGTCGCGGGCCCGTCAGGCCTTCAACGTCACGACCGTGACACCATCCCCACCCTCGCCCGCCTCACCGAGCCGCGACCGCTCCACGGCCGGGTGCACGCGCAGCATTTCCGTCACGGCCCGCCGGAGGGCGCCGGTTCCCTTGCCGTGAATGATCCGGACGAAAGGCGCTCCCGAGCGCAGGCACTGGTCCAGGTAGCGGTCGACTTCATCCACCGCGTCCGCGACCGTCATCCCCCGCACGTCGCATTCGAGGGTGACGGCCGGCGCTTCCGGCAGCGTGGGACGGGTCGGACGCACGGGTTCCGGCGGGAGCCTCCGCTCCCGCACCAGGTCCTTCATCGAAATGCGCAGACGCAGGGAGCCCGCCTCCACCACGCCGATGTCCCCCTCCACGGCCAGAAGTCGTCCGGCTTCCGCCAGCAATCCACCGCGGACGAAGTCTCCGACCTCCGGCGGGGGGCCATCGACCGGTGGCGCCATCGGGGCGACCACCTCCGGATCGGGCAGGCGGTCGATCTCATCGAGCGTCTGCTGGAGCTGGCGGACAGCCTCGCGGCGGTCGTGCCGCTCGGCCTCCCGGACGGCCGCCAGGGCCTGGCGGGCGCGCATTCGTACATCGGCCAGCTCGGCCCGGTAGCGGGCCGTTAGCTGTTCCCACTGCTGGCGACGCCGTGCGGCTTCGGCCGCCTGGGCCGCTCGGTCCCGTTCACGCTCGGCCTCAAAGCGCAGGCGCTCGCGATCGGCCTCCTGGAGACGCGCGTGCAGGGTGCGCTCCAGCTCGTGGACTTCCAGCAGCACTTTCTGCACGTCGTGGGATTCCGAGCCCAAAAGTGCACGCGCCCGCGCCAAAAGGGGAACCGGGAGGCCTAGTCGCTCCGCGATGTATAGTGCCTCGGAGGCACCCGCCTGGCCCATCACCAGCCGGTAGGTCGGCGTGAGGCGCTCACGGTCAAACTCCACGCGCGCCACCGAAAAGCCTTCGGTTTCGTACGCCAGGAGCTTCAGGCGCGCAAAGTGGGTGGTCACGATGACGGTGGCCCCCCGGTCCAGGAAATGTTCGACCAGGGCCACGGCCAGGGCCGCTCCTTCCTCGGGATCGGTCCCGGCCCCAATCTCGTCCACCAGCAGCAGCACATCCGGAGCTGCCTGCTCCACCATCGGAATGAGCTGCCGAAGGTGTCCCGAAAAGGTGGACAGGCTCTGCTGCAAGCTCTGCTCATCCCCGATATCGGCCAATAGTTCGCGATAGAGGGGCACGCGTGCCCCTGCGGCCGGAACCGGCAATCCCGACAGGGCCAGGGCCGTGACGAGGCCCGCGCACTTTAGCGCCACCGTCTTGCCCCCTGTGTTGGGACCCGTCACCACCAGCACCCGGTGCGATCCCCCCACGCGGAGGCTCACCGGCACCGGATTGGCGATGAGCGGGTGGCGCGCCCCCTTTAGGTCCAACTCCTCACCCCCCAGCTCCGGGAGGATCCCCTGCACGGACTCACCGAAGCGGACGGCCGCCAGCACCTCGTCCAGGCCGACCAGGTGCTCCGACAACATCCGGAGGCCACTCTCCTGCGCGGCCACGGCACTGGTGAGCCCCACCAGGATGCGCTCGATTTCAGCCGACTCCTCGCTCGCGAGCTCTACGAGCCGATTTTGCCGCTCCACCACCTGCAGCGGCTCCATGAAGACGGTCTGTCCGCTGCCCGACTGATCGTGCGCGACGCCCGGAAACTCGTGGCGGTGTGCATGCTTCACCGGTACCACCCTCCGGCCGTTGCGGAGTGTAACCAACGCATCCTGAAGCAGGGGCGCCATGCTAGGAGCGCTCAGGATGCGGGCGAAGATGGCGTCAATCTCACGCTCCACCCGCCGACGTCCCTCCCGGATGGCTTTCAGCTCGGGACTTGCGCTGTCGCGTACGAGGGCCTCCTCGTCGATGCACACGTCAATTTGGCGCGAAAGCGGCAGCGGCACCCCCCCTTGCGCAAAGCGAGTCGAGAGGGCTGGTACCTCCGATTCGGTCAGGACCTCCGTCATCCGGGCACCAGTCCGAACCGTACGCATGACCGCGAGGAGCTCCGGCGGATCCAGCCGGCGCCCCCGCACCGCCTGGTCGAGAAGTGGGTTCAGGTAGAGCGCACCCCTCAAATCAAGCGCCATAACCTCCTCGTGCCCCGATGCCTCGCGATAGAAGGTATGACGCTCCGCGAGCCCCGCCGCCGACGGATCCGGCACCAGCTCCATCAGGCGCCGGCGGGTCTCCGCCATCGCCGCCTGACCGGCCACCATCGTGAGGAGCCGGCCCCACTCGATCCGCTCCAGGCCATATGACGAAAACATACGCCCCCCACCCCGTCCAGAGATCACTCCACGTTACACCGAAAACCCCGGCTGTGCGGAATGGACGGGCCCGAGCGACCGACCCGCACGACAAAAACCGGACCGGACACCGGTCCGGTCCGAGTGATTTCCTCACCACGCTAGCGTAGCGGGGGCGCCGTCAGGAGTTTTGGCGCACCGTTCCCTTGCTCTCCCGCCGGAAGCGGACGGGTTCCGCCTCCCGGCTCTCACCCCGGAGCTCCACCAGCTCTTCGGCCAGCGTGAGCGCCGTCAGCACGGCCAGCCGGCCCGCCGGCACCCGCGGATGCCGGCTCGCGAGGGCACGCATCCGATGATCCACGATCCGGGCCAGACCCTGCACGAACTCCTCCGGCAAGTCGCTCTTCAACGGCAACTCCTCACCGTAAATCACGACCGTGGTTCGGGTGACGTCGGCCATGGACTCCCCTCTCCCCCAGCGTTTGGACTCTCGGTTCTCGACCGACGTCCCGAAACCCTGCCAAGCAGAGAGAGATTTGACGACTTCCGTCGAATCTCGTCATCGGGGTCATTCCCGGAGCACGACGCCGTGCCGCTTCAGCGCCACCAGGATGGCCTGCACCAGCCGGTCGCCTTCGTCCTCCGTCAACGTTCGCTCGGGGGCACGGAAGCGAAGTCGGATCGTGAGCGACTGACCAAAGCTTCCGGAGAAGCGGTCATACGGCACACACGACTCCAGCATGCTGCTTCCCGCCTCCTCGATGGCCCGCCGCGCCTCTTCGAAGAGGAGCCCATCGGGCCAGACCACGCTGAGATCGCGGGTGAGGGGCGGGTAGCGTGAGGGCCGAATCACCGACGGCGCGGGCCGCGCGGCCGGCGGGCGGATTACGAGGCTGACAAGGCCCGCGGGCGGAAGCCGATAGCCTTGCAGCACGTCTGGATGGATCTCTCCCACCCGCCCGAGCAGCAAGCCGCCATCCAGCACCTTTTGCTGACGACCCGGATGGAGGAACGCCACCGGATCCCCGGATACCCGTCGCAGATCCCAGTGGAGACGCTCCGCGAGGAGGTCCACCAGACCGGTCAGCGCGTAGACATCCGGCGTCCCCCGCCGATGGAGGTGGAGGTGGAGATTCAGATCCTCCAAGAACGGCAGCACGGCCGCCAGTTCCCACTCCTCAACCGGGGCGTCCGGCGTTCCCCGGTATACGACCCCCACCTCGAAAAGAGGGGCCAGATCGACGCCACGGTCGCGATTGAACGCGAGCGTCTCCAAAAGACTCGGCCAGAGCTCCGTTCGAAGCGCCGCCTCCTCCTCCCGCAGGGGATTGACGAGCCGGTGTACGACCGGTGGACGATCGGGTCCCGGAACTCCGCCGGCGTCGACGAAGACCCGGCTTAAGATTTCGGTGTAGCCGGCGGCTGCCACCAGATCGCGCACCCTTTCCCGAAAGCGATGGGCCGGGTCACGGACCGCAGGTGTTGTGACAGGCGGCACCCGATCGGGGATCCCGTCCAGGGACAGGATGCGCCCGAGCTCTTCGGCTAGGTCGACCGTCTCCGACACGTCAGGGCGAAAGCTCGGCACCACAGCCTCGTCTTCCGCCACCACAAATCCCAGCCGTTCCAGCACGCCATCCATCTCGGCATCGGTCCAGGAGGCGCTCATGAGATTCCGGATCTGGTCGCGGCGGTACGCGGCCCGCCGTCGTTCTGGCGCCTCACCTGCGAAAGCCAGGACCCCGGTCGGCGGACGGCCGTCTTCCCCAAGGAGGGTCAGGAGATGTCCGAGCACGGGCAGGAGCGCCTCCGGGTCAGTCCCGCGCAAGAAGCGTTCGGCCGCGTCGGTGCGGAGATTATACCGACGCGCCGTCCGGTAGATGCCGGGCGCGGTGAAGTGGGCTGATTCCACCAGCACCCGCCGCGTCCCCTCGTCGATGGCGGAATCGCGCCCGCCCATGACGCCCGCGAGGGCGAGGGGCCCATTCTGATCGGCGATGACGAGGTCGTCCGCCTGAAGCGTGAGCGTCTGCCCGTCGAGCGTCACGAGCGATTCACCATCCGCCGCCATGCGCACGACGATGGGCAGGCGGACGCGCTCGGCGTCGAAGGCATGGAGCGGCTGGCCGGTGTCTACAAGGATGTAGTTGGTCCAGTCCACCATGGGGTTCACCAGGCGAAAGCCGCTGGCCCGCAGCTGACGCTGCAGTCGGATCGGCAGATCCGTGTCCGGAAGCGCCATCTCGTAGAGGGCATAGGCCGGACAGCGATCCGGCGCCCGCAGTACCACCCTCCCCGGGACCGTCGGGGTCTGAAGGGCCGGAAGGCACGGCAGGCGTCCGCCTGCCTCGGCTGCCAGATCACGCGCGAGACCCCGCGCGCTCTGGGCAAACTGGGCCAGGTTAGGGGTCATCTCAATGACGAGGATCGTTTCCGCCCCCATCAAGTCCGTGTAGCGGTCCCCCGGCTCGCCGGGGCCCTTCCACACCCATAAATCGCCGGGGCCGGCTCGCAGTCCGAGCTCGCCGGCCGAGCACAACATCCCGGGCGAGGGCACCCCTCCAAACTCCCGCGTGCCGAGCGTCCGCCCGTCGGGGAGACGGGTACCCGGCGGGGCATAAAAGAGGCGTTCCCCGGGCAGACCATTGGCCGCTCCCGTCACCACCTCCACCGGTTCCGTGCCTCCGATCGCGGTGACGATAGCGAGGCGTGAACGGGAGGGATGCGGGCGCCGATCCACCACTTGGACTAGGCGCACCGGCTCGAGCCCCGCGTCAAGCGGTCGCGTCTCCACCACCTCGTAGCCGAGCCGGGTCAGCCGGGCACACATCGCCTCCACCGGCATCGGCTCTCGAAGCCAGTGCCCAATGAGGCTGGCCGCAATCTCCATCCAGGTCCCTCCCGCCTACAGCTGGTTCAGTAGCCTCAAGTCGTTCTGATACAGGAGCCGGATGTCATCGATGCCGTAAGCGAGCATGGCCAGACGGTCAACGCCCCAGCCGAAAGCAAAGCCCGATACCAGCTCAGGGTCGTAGCCACCCGCGCGGATGACATGTGGGTGGACCATGCCCGAGCCCAAAAGCTCGAGAAAGCCGGTGTTTTGGCAAACACGGCATCCCGAACCGCCACACAGGGTGCACTGCATATCCCACTCCACCGACGGCTCCGTAAAGGGGAAGAAGCTCGGGCGGATCCGCAGGACCGGGTCGCCGCCAAACACCTCTTTGAATACCTGCCGGACCACGCCTTTCAGATGGCCGAGGCCGATGCCGACATCCAGCAGCAATCCTTCCATCTGCATGAACTGCGGCGCATGAGTGGGATCGTCATCGCGCCGGAAGGTTGTGCCGATGGTAAAGACCCGCAGTGGCAGCCGCCCCTGGGCCGCCTTCATGCTGCGAACCTGAAACGGCGACGTGTGGGTCCTGAGGAGGTACGGAGGCGGGAGATAAAAGGTGTCATGCATCTCGCGCGCCGGGTGCTCGGCGGGCATGTTGAGCGCCTCGAAGTTGTGCCACTCGTCCTCCACCTGGGGCCCCTCGAAGAGGGAGAAGCCCAGGCGCACCATCGCGTCCTCCAGACGCCGCCGGGTACGGGTGACGGGATGGAGCCGTCCGACGGCGGGCGGCGCCGATGGAAGCGTCAGATCCAGGCGCTCCTCGATAAGGCGCTGCTCCAGGTCACGCCGGGCGCATTCCGCCAAGCGAGCATCCAGCCGTTTTTCCATTAAGGCGCGGAGCGCGTTCAGGCGCTGGCCGGCGGTCCGGCGTTGATCCGCCGGCAGCGTTCCCACCGCCCGGAGCTGCTCGGTCACCCGCCCCCGCCGCCCGAGCCACTCCACTCGCAAGCGTTCCAGCTCTGCCACGCTGGATGCGTCCGCCATGGCGGCCAGGGCCGCCGCTTCCTCTGCCAGGAGCGTGACACCATGGAGCTCTTCCGGTCCTGTCATGGCCATCCTTTCTCTGCCCTCAGGGGCTCAGACCACCTACCCGTCCGTCCCCAAATAAAAAAGCCGCCCTTCAGGGCGACGTGCGCGGTACCAGCCTGTTTTGAACTCATGACGCGTTATCGGGCGCCTACCGTCGCTCCTTACTGCTGTGTTCAGGAGGCCCCTTGCGAGGGAACTTCCTCCGGGTTCCATCCGGCTTCTTCCAATCAAGGAAGCCGTTCCTGTCGACCTCGCCCGGCATACTTTCCTCGGTCCTCGGGTTTTTGTCTATATCAGAAGTTCAGTGCACCGTACCACGGTCGCGGGCGTGTGTAAAGCGGCTTTGGGCCTCGGCCATCAGGATGCCGGCTGCGACCGCTACGTTTAGGGATTCGGTCCGTCCCGGCATGGGAATCCGCACCCGTGTCGGCTTCATCTCCTGAATCACCTGGCCCACCCCGGCTCCCTCATTGCCGAGGATCAGCACGCACCGCTCCGACCACTCAAAGCTCCGATAGTCGACGCCTTCATGCGCGTCGGCCGCTACCAGCGTGAGATCCGGTGCGACCTGAAAGCCGGGCTCCAGTTTGGTGAGCCGGCAATGAAAGACCCCACCAGCCGAGGACCGCATCACCTTGGGATTGAAGGGATCCACCGTGCCCTCGGTGACGCCCACCCGGAACCCGAAGGCGGCGGCCGTCCGTAGCATCGCCCCCAAATTGCCGGGATCCTGTACGGCGTCCGCCACCAGTACGGGACCTGCCTGAAGGTCGCGCTCGGCAGGAATGTCCAGCTCCGCCACCGCCAGGATGCCCTGATGCCGCTCCACCTCGGACAGCGAGTCCAGCAGACGATCAGTGACATAGACCGTGCGAACCGCGCCGCCCGTGAGGCTCTCTAAAAGCGCTTGCCCCTCGCGGCGCCGCACCAACCGGCTCGAATACAGGACCGAGCGGATGCGGCCACCGGCGCGGACCGCCTCCTCGACCAGCCGCGGCCCTTCCAATACGGTCTGGTGCGCGCGCTCACGCGCCGCCCGACTCCGCATCAGATGCCCGGCCGCCCGCACGATCTTGTTGGCCGGATCGTCGAGTGCCTTCAGGACCATCAGAGCTGCGCCTTGGCCACGCCCACCAGCTGACGGAAACGGTCAGCATCCCGCACGGCCAGCTCGGCCAGCATCTTGCGGTTCAACTCGATGCCCGCCTTCTTCAGCCCATGGATGAGGCTCGAATAGGACATCCCCTCGCTACGCGCCGCGGCATTGATGCGGACGATCCACAGCCGCCGAAAGTCACCTTTTCGCTTCTTGCGGTGCTGGTAGGCATACCACAGGGAGTGCAGCACCGCCTCGTTGGCGGGCCGGAACAAACGGTGCCGCGATCCGCGGTACCCGCGCGCCATCTTCAGGATCCGCTTGTGGCGCCGCCGCGTGACGACGCCGGTCTTGACTCGGGCCATGGGAACCTCCTACGCGCTAATGGTGCTAAGGATGCTTAGGGTGGTGAAGGTGGGAAACCTTAATCGTACGGCAAAAGCGGCTGCGTGCGCCCGTGGTCGCCTGGCGACAACGTGCCCGCACGCTTGATGCGGCGGCGCCAGGACCCGCCCTTGCCAATCATGTTGTGACGGCGTCCGGCCTTCTGGTGCATCAGCTTACCGCCAGCACTGTAGTGCATGCGTTTCTTGGCCCCGCGATGGGACTTCATCTTCGGCATCGTCAAGCTCCCTTCTTGGGGGCCAGGATCATAATCATGGCTCGTCCCTCAACGCGTGCAGGCCGCTCGATCTGGGCAATGGGACCGATTTCCTGGGCCATTTTGTCCATGAGGCCACGAGCCAGCTCGGCGTGCACGATCTCCCGCCCGCGAAACTGGATAGTCACCTTCACTTTGTCGCCGTCGGTGAGAAACCGTGACGCATTCTTCCGCTTGACATCGTAGTCGTGGTCGTCGATCGTCGCCCGCATCTTGATTTCCTTGACCGCAACAATGTGCTGCTTCTTGCGAGATTCCCGCTCGCGTTTCTGCTGCTCATACTTGAAGCGGCCATAGTCCATGAGTCGCGCCACCGGAGGCTTCGAGACCGCCGACACCTCGACGAGGTCCAGGCGCCGCTCGGCGGCTATACGAAGAGCGTCACGGATAGGCACGATGCCCATCTGCTCGCCTTCCTCCCCCACCAGCCGGACTTCCCGCACCCGGATTTCGTCGTTGATCCTGAGATCCTTGATGGCCATCCCTCCCGTTTTATCACTGTCATCCGCGCACAAAAAAGGACGGGACTCCCGCCCTCCAAAGACGTGACCGTCTTTCCAGATGGACCTGCTCGGGAAACCCGGCAGGTGAGAAGCGGGCGCTTCTGCTTGATGACGTCAGAGGCATGCTACCATGCGGCCGCAGCGGGGTCAATGGCTTCCGGGGCGGCCAGTGGCCTTCCCCCGACCGTTCGATGCGTTTGTCGCGCGGGCGCCGCACGTGTCGCGTTTTTGCCATCAGTGTCCTATCATGTCCCACGGGCGAGGTGGACGACGGTTTGAGCGACGATGCCTTCATGGCGGTCATTGGGGACCGCATTCGGATCCTGCGGCGGGAGCTTTACCGGACCGTCGCCTGCAGCGACTCTCTCACGTCAGAGGCGGTCCTGGCGACGTCGAGGGAGCTTGACCGCCTCATTCTCGCCTACATGGACCAAAGCCCTGACCCGGAGTGCGCGGAGGCTGCCACCTAAACGGCAGCCTCGCGCCGGGGCTTTCCTCGCCTCTACGCGTCGATCGGCCGACGGTTTAAGGCCCGCATCTGCGCGCGCACGTCGTCCCAGGGCTTCGGACCTTCGTCGCCGTTCTGCCGGGTCCTCACGCCCACCTGGCCCGCCTCGGCCTCCCGCGCTCCCGCCACCAGCATCACCGGCACCCGGTCACCTTGTGCGGCCCGGATCTTGTAGCCGAGTTTCTCCCGGCGATCGTCGACGTGCACCCGGATGCCATCCGCCTTGAGGTCCCCGGCAATCTGGGCGGCCCACGCTTCCTGGGCCTCCGTGATGGGCAGGACCCGCACTTGCTCCGGCGCGAGCCAGAACGGGAACGCGCCCCCATAGTGCTCGATGAGAATGCCGATGAAGCGCTCCAAGGAGCCGAGGATGGCCCGGTGGATCATGACCGGCCGCCGGGGCTTTCCCTCGTGGTCCACGTAGTGGAGGTCGAACTGTTCCGGGAGCTGATAGTCGAGCTGCACCGTCGAGAGCTGCCAGCGGCGACCCAGGGCATCGGTCGCATAGAAGTCGAGCTTGGGGCCGTAGAAGGCCCCGTCGCCCGGATTGATCCGGTAAGCCCGGCCGGAGCGCCGGAGGGCCGCTTCCAGGTCCGCCTCCGCCCGCGCCCATGTCTGCAGGTCACCCAGGTACTCCTCCGGCCGGGTCGAGAATTCAATCTCCATCTGGCCGAGGTCAAAGGCGCGCGCGACCGTGTCGACCAGCCCCACGCACTCGAAGATCTGCTCTTCAATCTGATCCGGCCGCACATACAGATGCGCGTCGTCTTGATGGAGACCCCGCACCCGCAGAAGGCCATTCAAGGTGCCGCTCCGTTCGAACCGCGACAGGGGGCTGTAATCGGCCCATTTGATGGGCAGCTCCCGATACGATCGGGTCTCGCTCTTAAACAGGAGACAGTGGCCGGGGCAGTTCATGGGCTTGACCGCCATTTCCTCGTCCGCGGCGATGACAAACATGTTGTCCCGGAAGTTCTGCCAGTGACCTGACTGCTTCCACAGCTCCGCCCGGTAGATCCAGGGCGTCATGACTTCCTCATAGCCGAGGGGCCCCTGCAGATCACGCGAGAACTGCTCAAGGGCCCGGTACAGCCGTACCCCTTTCGGCATCCAGAAGGCGAAGCCCGGCGCCTCCTCCCGAAACTGCACGAGCCCAAGCTCGCGCCCAACCCGGCGATGGTCGCGAAGCCGCGCTTCCTCCACGCGCTTTAGGTGCTGCTGCAGTTCGTCCTCTGAGGGGAAGGACGTGCCGTAGACCCGCGTCATCATAGGGTTGCGTTCATCACCACGCCAATACGCCCCGGATACATTCGTGAGCCGCACGGTACCGATGAACCCGGTGCTGGGCACGTGCGGCCCCGCGCAGAGATCCACGAACTCCCCCTGCTGGTAGATGGAGATGACGGCGTCCTCGGCTAGCCCCTCGATGATCTCGAGCTTGTAGGGCTCATGGCGCTCGGCAAAGAGGCGCATCGCCTCCTCCCGCGAGATCTCCTTTCTCTCGATGGTGAGATTCTCAGCCACGATCTGAGCCATGGTCTCCTGAATCCGGGGCAGATCCTGTGCTGTGATGGGTACCGGCGGCTCCGCATCGTAGTAGTAGCCGTCCTCCAGGGCGGGACCCGTGCCTAATTTGGTTTCCGGCCACAGACGCTTTAGGGCCTGGGCCAGGAGATGCGCGCTCGAGTGCCGGAACACGCGCCGCCCGGGGTCGTCCCGAAATGACAGCCAGGCTACGTGCCCCGGCTCGAAGACGGGCCGCGCCAGGTCCACGGGCCGGCCATCAAGCAGGGCCGCCAGGACCGGCGGCTCCTGCGCCGGCGGTGCGAGCTCCAAAAGACGGGTGCCGCCCGTCACCGTCACCGTTTCCTGCCGCCCTTGCCCGTCTATCAACAGGGTCACGTCGCCTGCACCCATCTGAGACTCCCCCCTCGGTATGACTAAAGTCATGGACGCCCAAGCCCATAAAAAAATCCCGTCCCCTCGGGACGGGCTCTCACCCGCGGTTCCACCCCGGTTTAGGCATCACGCTGCCTACCCTTGTCCGTCGATAACGAGACGATCCGTCCGCCTTATCTTCCTCGAAGCCTCGGCGGCTGCTCCCAGGGGGTCGGCGTCCCGCGTACGCAATCCCGCTCGCAGCCGATGACGGGATCTCTCTTCGCGCCGTGATGGCACGCACATCCTGTTCCTTGCAGCCCCATGGTACGAAACCGCGCACGGCCCGTCAACCACATCAGCCCGGCGGCCGGAGTTCCCCCTGCATGCACCGCTCGCACCCCGGGCAACGGGTCGCGGCTCGGCCGAACACCCCTTCGACGATCCGGGCCCCGGCACCGTCCACGCCCCGATGAAGAGTCAGATGATGCGGCGCCAGCGACACCAGGGCCGCCACCAGCTCCTCCCCCTGCAGGCCGTCGCCGGCGGCGTCGCGCTCTGCCACCACCCGATCGAGCGGTCGCCCGAGCTCATCCTCCACTCGGCACCCGCCGCTCTCCGCCAGGACATGGATGCTCTCGGGTCCGGACGGCTCCAGATCCCGGTACGCCTTCAAGACCCGAATAAACTCCTGTTCCTCGCGGGCCAGAACCCAGAGATCGGCCGCCTCATCCACCGCCTCCTCGAGAGCGTCCCGCCACTGAGGCAGCGAGAAGCCCACAACGCCTTCGATCAGGACGGTCGGGCTATCGCTCAGGACCGACAGCAGACGGTCCGAGACCGTGCGCCGCTGGTGCTCCAGAGTCGCAGAACCCAAGGCGCGATACCGCTCGAGCGCCCGCATCGTCACCGCCGCCCGATCCCCGACGGCCAAAGACGGATAGCGCTTGCGCACGATCGCCGCCACTTCGCTGCCGGTACACTCTTCGACAATGTAGTCGGTCAGGACCGCGGCGAGACCGCGCCCCTCTTCGTCGGGCCGCCGGGGATCGCGCCGGAGCCGAAAGACCAGCACGGGCCCTTCGCGAGATTCTGTCCATTCGCCTCCCACGCCGCGGGCCAGGCGCTCACCGAGTCGTTCCCCATCCGCTGCCAGGGTCCCGATGGTCCATTCCGTGTGTGTCACCCCCCGACCCGTACCTGAAACGTGGAACGTTGGAGTCGGACTTGCGTCGAACTTTTGAATCGAAAGTTGGACTAGTGTATGGGCGATGTAAGGGAACTATTCACGAGGGGGCGCGGATGGCCACCACCGGGGCCCGAAAGCTCCCACGAGAAATAAACGGCACGCACCGGGCGCGCCGTGTGGCAATCAAAGATGGTGGGCGGTAGAGGACTCGAACCTCTGAACCTCTCGCATGTCAAGCGAGCGCTCTAACCAACTGAGCTAACCGCCCGGATGCATGTGCTGGAGGCGACGCCCGGATTCGAACCGGGGAATCGGGGTTTTGCAGACCCCTGCCTTACCACTTGGCTACGTCGCCCAAAACTTTGGAGCGGAAGACGGGATTTGAACCCGCGACCCTCGCCTTGGCAAGGCGATGCTCTACCCCTGAGCTACTTCCGCAACCACGCCCACTCTAGCAGTCGGACTCGCCTGCGTCAAGCGCGGCGTGATAAGAAGACTGAACATTCACGCCTTATATTCGTAAAAGCCCCGGCCGCTCTTCCGCCCGAGGCGCCCTGCCCGCACGAGCCGCCGGAGCGTCAAAGGAGCCGCAAACCGCGCGTCCTTCATTTCGTCAAACATGTAGTCCATCACGTTCAGATCGACATCGAGACCGGTCAGATCGGCGAGGGTGAGCGGGCCCATGGGATGGTTCAGACCGAGTTTGACCGCGCGGTCGATGTCCTCGCGCGACGCGATGCCTTCTTCGAGAATCCGGATGGCCTCGATGAAGAGCGGCATCAGGACCCGGTTTACGACAAAGCCGGGCGTGTCCTTTTGGACCAGTACCGGCTCCTTCCCGAGCGCCCGAGCGAGCGCCAGCGCCTCTTCGACCGTGGCATCCGATGTGTCTTCTCCCCGTACCACTTCGATGAGCCGCATCACCGGGGCGGGATTGAAAAAGTGCAGCCCCACGACCCGCTCCGGCCGCGAGGTGGCCTGTGCCAGCGCCGTGATGGAAAGCGATGAGGTGTTGGTAGCCAAAAGCGCCTCAGGCGGCAGCCGGTGGTCAAGCTCCACGAAGGCCTGCCGTTTGACGTCCATCACCTCGAGCACGGCTTCGATAGCGGCCTCAACTGTCTGGAAGGCGTCCAGCGTGTCAGCCGGGTGCAGCCGGGCCATCGTGTCCGCGACCACATCGGCGTCCAGGCGGCCTGTTTCCGCCTGACGGCGGAGACGCCCATGGATCTGCTCAACGGCCCGCTCCACCTGCCCGTCTTTCGTGTCAAACAGCGTGACCTCGAACCCGGCCAGGGCGGCCGTGTGCGCGATGCCGCTCCCCATCGTGCCTGCTCCCAGAACCCCGATCCGCTTCATGATATCCCCCTCAAATTCCCATGATGTGGTAACCGGCATCAACGAACAGCACCTGACCCGTGATGTTGGCCGCCCAGTCCGAAGCGAGAAACACGGCGGCGTTGCCAACGTCCGCGGTCGTGATGTTGCGCCCGAGCGGCGAACGCGCCTCGAGCTCGTGCCGCATCTGTCCGAATCCCTTCACGCCGCTGGCCCGCAGCGTTTTTACGGGGCCGGTGGATAAGGTGTTGACCCGTATGTTGTCTTGGCCCAGGTCTGCCGCCAGATAACGGACGGCCGCCTCCAGGGCGGCCTTCGCCGGTCCCATCACGTTGTAATGGGGCAGCACCCGTTCTCCGCCCAGGTAGCTCAAGGTCATGACCGAGGCGCCATGACGATCGCCCCCCGCCCCGAGGAGCGGCAGCAATGCCCGCGTCAGCGCTACCAGCGAGTACGCGGACACATCCTGGGCGAGCGCCCAACCCTCGCGCGAGGTGTCTTGAAAGCGCGCCTCTAAGTCCTCGGGCCGCGCGTGGGCAAAGGCATGCACCACGATGTCGAGGCGGTCCGTGGCCGCCGCCACCTTCGCCGCCATCGCCGCCATGCTGGCATCCGACTGCGCCTCCAGTTCCACCAGCCGGGCCGGCGCCTGCAGTTCGGTCATCAGTTTGGTGAGATGCTCGCGCGACCTCTCCCGATGATAGGTGAAGACGATCTCGGCCCCCTCGCGGTCAAGCGCTCGCGCGATGCCCCAGGCCAGACTGAATTTATTCGCGACGCCGGCCACCAGCGCGCGCTTGCCGTCCAAAAGTCCCATACCGCCACCCCCAAAGCTCTCAGGAATTCGTCTCGGACGGGCGCGATCCCTTTGTCACCCGGCCGCCATACGCCTGCGGATTCACCAGATCCCGAGGCCGCTCGCCCGCTAGGGCTGCGATGAGGTTCGCGACGGCGCGCCGCGCCATCGCGGTTCGTGTCTCCAGCGTGGCCGATCCCATGTGAGGCGTGGCGAGTACCCGCGGATGGCGGGCCAGTGGATGCCGGCCGTCGATCGGCTCCTCGGCAAACACGTCGAGCGCCGCGCC
Organism: Bacillota bacterium; assembly: GCA_021818685.1. GTDB lineage: Bacteria > Bacillota > Sulfobacillia > Sulfobacillales > JAIMBI01 > JAKATP01. The sequence continues at coordinate 21,995 of JAKATP010000034.1, forward strand.
ACCGAGACGGCCGCCATCCAGTGCGTCCAGGAGCGCTCCTTCGTCCACCAGTCCACCGCGCGAGGTGTTGACGAAGAAAGCCCCCGGCTTCATGGCCCCGAAGAAGCTCCGATCGGCTATCTGGGCCGTCTCGCCGGTCAGGGGCAGATGGAGGCTTACGACGTCGGACCGGGCCAGAAACTCTGCGCGCGCGAGCCGGGGGTAGGCCCCCCCGCCCCGCCCGCCCAGGGCGGTCACCTCCATTCCGAAGGCCGCCGCCCGTCTGGCCACCGCCTGGCCGATCCGGCCAAGTCCTACGATGCCCAGCGTCTTCGACGACAGCTCGTGTCCCAAAAAGGC
>JAKATP010000035.1 GCA_021818685.1 Bacillota bacterium
GCATGCGTCACTTCCCTTGTTTTCTCGGGCCGTCGTCACCGGGCGCCGGCCGATCCTCGGCCGCCGGGCGCGGTTCTTTCAACTCCAGCCGGGCCGGCGCCACCACCCGGCTTTGGGCCGGCACCCCGTGTGTCAGCCACACATTGCCGCCGATTTCCGAGTAGGCGCCCACGACCGTGTCGCCCCCTAAGATCGTTGCCTCGGCATAGATGACCACACCATCCTCAATGGTGGGGTGGCGCTTTTGTCCCCGGACGATGTTGCCACAGCCGTCCCGGGGGAAGTTGAGGGCGCCGAGCGTCACGCCCTGATACAGCGTGACGCCGGCGCCGATCACCGTCGTTTCGCCAATGACGACGCCGGTGCCATGATCGATGAAAAAGCGGGGACCGATGCGAGCGGCGGGGTGGATGTCGATGCCCGTCCGCCCGTGAGCCCACTCTGTCATCATGCGCGGCAGGAGCTCTACGCCGAGGCCGTCGAGTACGTGGGCGAGCCGATAGACCAAGACGGCCAGAAAACCCGGATAGGTGGCAATAATCTCATCGCGGCTGTGTGCGGCCGGATCGCCGCGATAGGCCGCGTCGGCATCCGAGCGGAGCTCTTCACGGATCTCGGGCAGGGCATTCAGGAAGCGGAGCGCCCGCTCGGCCTCCCCACGGATTTCCCCGCAGGCGGCCGACCCCGGGCATTCGTGTGGCCGCACCGCGTGCAGCATGCGGGTGAGGTCCCAAAACGTCTCTGCCACGTCCCAGAAAGGCGCGGCCAGCAGGTGCCCATCGACCGGGGCGGCCGGCAGGTGGCGGGGAAACAGAAGGTGTCCGAGGCGGGCGACCAGCCGGCCGACGCCCTGGCGATCCGGCAGCGGGTCCAGGACATGGGCGTCGTCCGCTGAGAGCCGGGCGGTTATCGCCGCCAGATCCGACAAGAGCGCGTCGCGCGACACGTTATCCACGCCCTCCTCCCTTCCCGCACCCTCTGACCCACGCGTTAGTCGCGGCTTAATTGTAGAACACCGGGGACGGGAGCCGGGCCGGCAGGCAGGAGTTTGTCGCCTGGATGGCCAACGTCTAGCGCACAGGATTCGGGGGGATGCACATGCCCCGTCACTGGCTTCGGTCGCTGTGGGTGCTGGGCCCGGTGATATTTCTCGGCGGCAGCCGGCTGCACATCCATGCGCTGGCGGTGGGCGGTGCGCTGGGCACGGTCATTGGTCTCTTTTACGGATACTGGCCGCGCTCACGCAAGCGCCGTGCCCGGGCCGATCTGCCGGCTGTCCCGTCGGCGCGTAGTCGCTAGCGGGGCGCCCGCCAGGAGCGGCTCCTGGCTTTTAGGTCGGGCGCTTCCCCAAACACTGCCCGGCCGCCGCGCACGACTTCCTTGCCCCCCACGAAGACTCGGCGCACCGCCCTCGGTGACAGCGCGTAGACCAGGTGGCGGATGGTGGGCGGACCCGGCAGGAGGGACCAGTCGTCGAGATCGAGGCTGACCAGGTCGGCCAGCCGGCCCGCTGCCACGGCGCCCGCCGGGATGTGAAGCGCCCGCGCCCCGCCCTCGCATCCCATAAGCCACGCGCGCTCGGCGTCGAGCGCGCGCCCGTCCTCGGCTGCGACTTTTTGCAGGAGGGCGGCCGTTCTCATTTCGTCAAAGAGGCTCGAGCGGTCGTTGGTGCAGCCGCCATCGGTGCCGAGCCCGACGGCAATCTGACGCGCCAGCATACCCGGCACGGGTGCTATCCCGTCACCGAGAATCATATTGCTCGACGGATTATGGATGACGGCGGCTCCGCTCTGCGCGATCACATCGAGGTCACGGTCATCCACCCACACCGCGTGGACCAGGACCGTCTGCGCGGACAACGCCCCGTGCCTGTTCAGCAGGGCCACCGGTGTGAGGCCGTATTGTTGCAGGCACTGTTCGCGCTCATAGCGCCCCTCGGCACAATGGATGTGAAGCGGTACCCCGAGGTCGTAAGACGCCTGGACGGCCGCCTCGATCATGGCCGGTGACGCGCCGTGGGGACTGTGAGGCGCCACCTGCACCGTCACCTGGGGGTCGTCTCCCACGGCGGCATGGAGCGCGCGGACATTCCTGAGCGCCTCGGCCGGCGTCTCCCGGTAGCGCGCAGGCGCGCCCTCCCAGTCGTAGAAGGCGCGCGCCAGGACCAGGCGGATGCCGACCGTGCGGGCGGCAGCGACCACGGCCAGCGCCTGCTCGATACCCTGGTCGTTTAGATAAAAGAAGTCGGCCACGGTGGTAATGCCGCTCTCCAGCATATCGGCAAAGGCCAAAAGGGCGCCGTCTCGAATGTCAGCGGTGCGGAGCCGCTCGGAGACAGGATAGAGGACCTGGCTCCGCCAGCTAAAAAAATCGTCGTCCTCGCCGAGTCCCCGCATGAGGATCTGAAAACTGTGGTTGTGTCCGTTGATGCCGCCCGCTACCAGGAGCTCGTGGGAGAGCACGGTGCGCCGGGCCGCAGGGTGGAGGCGGGTGAGTTCGTGGGCTTCACCCACAGCCGCGATGCGGTCATCACGCACCAAAACGGCCTGGCCCGCCTCGATCTGGGTGCCGATGAGCATCAGGTCCGGAATCAGGAGCGTGTCCACGCCAATGCCCCCCATGCCTTCGACCGTCTACACGTCAGATGCGGCACGGCTCCCCGGACAGGACTTCACCGGCCCCTGGTCGAAGGCTAGCCACGGGGGTAGGCCGGCTTGTCGATGGGGGAAGAGGAGAAGGTTCTCAAGGATCCCGTGCATGGCTATATCTACATTCACGATAGCCTATTCTGGGAGCTCATCAATACGCCCGAGATGCAGCGCCTGCGCCGTGTGCGTCAGCTCGGCACCGCCTATCTCACCTATCCGGGCGGGGAGCACAGCCGCTTCTCCCACGCCCTCGGGGCCTATGAAGTCGCACGGCGCATCCTGCAGGCGTTTGATCGTAACGGGTACCTCGTCGACCCCGACTGGGGGCGGCTCGTCATGGCCGCCGCCCTCGTGCATGACATTGGCCACGGCCCCTTCTCGCATGCGCTGGAGCCGTTCTGGGGACAAACCCACGAAGATTGGGGCGAAGCCATCCTGAGGCACCCCAAGACGGCCGTCCATCAGGTGTTGGCAGCCGTGGCTCCCGGCTTCCCGGAGGAGGTGGCCGCCGTCATCCAAAAGCGCCACCAAAATCGCCTGGCGGTGTCGATGGTGTCGAGTCAGCTGGATGCGGACCGCCTCGACTATCTCATGCGGGATTCCCTCTTTACGGGCGTCGACTACGGCAAGTTTGATCTTGAGCGTATCCTGCGCATCATCCTGCCCCACGGAGATCGGCTGGTGGTGAAGCGAAGCGGGCTTCACACCATCGAAGCCTACCTGCTGGCGCGCTATTTCATGTACTGGCAGGTCTACTTCCATCCCGTCTGCCGGAGTGCCGAGGTGGTGTTGAAGAAGGCGGTGGAGCGGGCCCGGGTCTTGAGCCGAGCAGGGACGTTGCAGGATGTCGGGGATCCCGTCCTCGATCGTTGGCTGTCCGGGCATCCGCTCGACGTCGAACAGTACCTGGCCCTTGACGATCACAGCATCATGGCGGCGCTCGCGCAATTCACCCGGTCCGGCGACCCGATCCTGTCGGACCTTGCCCGCCGCTATCGGGACCGGCGTCTGTTCCGGTATATCGAGTTTCCGGCGCAGACCAGTCCACGGGTTTATGCTGAGATCGAACGCCGTGTGCGTCAGGCCGGCTATGACCCCGCCTATTACCTCGACGTGGACGAGACGTCTGAGGTCTACTATGACTATTACGTGGGCGACGAAGGGGGAGCGGGTCAGCGGGAGCAGGCCCTCTACCTGTGGGATGGTCAGGAGCTTGTAGAAATGTCGCGGCTTTCGCGACCCCTGTCCGGAATTGCCCGCGAACCCCAGTCGGAGCGGCGTCTCTACTTTCCGGAGGCGGTCGAGCACGTGGTGAAGGAGCGAGTGAGGGGCGGATGAATACGGAGCCAGAGCGCAAGGATCTGCACGATGGGCCGGAGCGGATGGAGGAGCTGGATGTGGGGGGCTTTTTCCGCTACCGGCTGGCCGTGGGAACCATTACCCACGCGGAGCCGAACCTCCGCGCGCGCGTTCCGGCCTACGTCCTCCGGGTTAATTTTGGTCCCTACGGCGAGAAGTCTTCGAGCGCGCAGCTGACAGCCCGCTACCGGCCCCGGGATCTGGTGGGGCGGCAGGTGGTAGGCGTCTTGAACTTCCCGGTCAAACGGATTGCCGGAGTCGCCTCGGAGGTGCTGATTCTGGGCGGCATGGTGGGACCCGCGGACGTGGTCCTGTTAGCCCCCGACGCGCCCGTGCCTGATGGCACGCCCATCGCGTAATATGAGCGATCTGTTCTTGCGTTTTGACGTCGAGGACTGGCTTACGCCGGCGGCCGACTGGGCCCTGGAGCACATCCTGGACGAACTGGAGCGGGTGGGTGCCCGGGCTAATTTCGCGGTCGTCGGCTTGAAGGCCCGTGCGCTGGTTGAGCGCGGGCGCACAGACCTCCTGCAGCGGATGGCGCATCTCGGTACGGTCGGCTTTCACTCGTACAGCCACAGCCTGCACCCGACTCTGGCCGAAGAGCTTGAGCCCCTCGCCCGGGAGGAAGCCGAAAGTCGTTTCGTGGACCGCGAAGGGGTGGGAGTCCGCGAGCTTCTGGACGGCGGGGTGCCGCCCGTGTTTTTTACCCAGCCCGGCGCCAACTGGGTGCCGGAAGTGTTGGAGCGCGGCCCCGATCTCGGACTCCAGGCCTTCATCTCGGAAAGCTGGAACACCTATCTCCACCCGACCCGCACCCTTTACTGGTATGGGCGGGTGCTGTACTGGAGCCCGCCCGTGGATGTGCCGAAGGGCCTCTTGTTCCGCCTGCCGGCAGGCGCCGAGGACGCGGTCGCGCAAGTGGCGCGGGCGCTCGCTGACGGCGGACCGGCCATGGTAGTGACGCACCCGACCGAGCTTGTGACGCACTATTTTTGGGATCAGGATAATTTCGGGGGCGGGGTGACCCGAAGCCCTCTCATCGCGGGCCCGGCGCTGCCGGAGGTGGCCTGGGAGGCGAAGCTGTTGGGCTTTAGGCGCTATCTGGAGGGGCTTCATGCCCTCCGGCCCCGCTACGTGACCGTGAGCGACTGGCTCGCCGCCGTCCGTCCGGCGGGGCCGGTCGAGATTGACCGCGCCACTCTCCACGAAGCCCTGGCCGCCCATGGGCTCGATGCCCTCTTCACCGGGGACAACTGGCTGTCGGCGGCGGAGGCCGTGCTGGCGGCCGCTCTCTTGGCGGAGAGCCCCGGCGGCGCCGTCCGCGTGCCCCGCCTGCTGGCGCCGTCGGGCACCATCGCCGACACGGATGCGGCAGCCGCCTTGCTGGAGAAGGTCCGGCGTGACGGGCGGCTTCCCGAACGGGTAGGGGAGTGGCACATCTCCGCCTGGGCACCGCGCTTTCTCGCCCGCACGCTAGGTGTCGCGGCCGCCCTGCGATTCACGGAGCGGGTACGCCCGGCCCGTGATCAGCACTGGGACTGGCCCATCTTTCCTCCCGGCTTTACAGCCGAGCGGCTCTTAGAAGAGGCACGCCGCCAAGCCTGGACACTCAAGCCGGCGATGCTGGCCGGGGCTCCGGAGCGCGGGACGGCCAGTCCACGGTGAAGCGGGCGCCGCCTGCCGATCCGTTGTCGGCCGCGATGCGGCCCTCATGGGCCCGGACCAGGCTTTCGACGATGGACAGACCCAGGCCCGCCCCCCCGCCCCGGTGGGCGCGAGAGGGATCGGCCCGGTAAAAGCGTTCGAACAGATGCCGGGCGGCCTCGGGGCTGAGACCGGGCCCCTCGTCCTCCACCACGAAGCGCACGCCCTCAGGGCCGGGTCCGCAGGACAGCGTGATGAGGCCGCGGCCGTGGCGGACCGCGTTATCCACCAGGTTCAAGAGCACCTCGGACAGGCGATCACGGTCTGCCCAGATGGGGGCCGGTCGGACCGACAGCGACAATCGATCACCCGCGAGCGTGCGGAGCGTGGGCTCCAGATCCGCCATAACCTCGGTGAGCTCGTGCACGGAGGGCCTGAGCGCCTCCGGCCCTTTCTGGTCGAGCTGGCTTAGGTGCAGGAGCTCTTGCACGAGTCGCGTCATGCGCGAGGTCTCCCGCCGCATGGCGTCCAGGGATGTCTGCCTCTCCTCGGCATCAAGCGAGCCGGATGCCCACAGGTCGAGGAAACCTGATAAAGCGGTCAGGGGCGTCCGGAGTTCGTGAGACGCGTCGGCCACGAATCGCCGCACCTCCGCCTGCGCTTCGTGTTCCGCATCGAGCGCGGCCTCCACCGCCCGCGACATCCGGTTCACGGCGTCGCCGAGACGGGCAATCTCTGCCGGTGCCGGTCCGACCACGGCCTGGCGGCCGAAGTCGCCGGCGGCGATATGCTCGGTGGTCTCGGTCACCTGGGCCAGCGGCACCAGGCCGCGGCGCAGGGAGAGACTGCCGAAGAGGGCCGCCGCCAGCAGCACGGCCGCCGACAAGAGGCCAAAGAGGCGGGCGTCCTGCCACAAAATGGCGTTGGTGGGCGCGAGCGCCGACAAGAGCCAGATGGTGCCCAAATCACCATACTGGGCGTCGTTAATCTCGGAACCTACGACAATGTGCTGCGACCAGATCGTGTAGTGGCCGGGGGGGGGCAGGGGCGGCGGCATGCTGGTCGGCACACCCGGATGAGGGGAGTTCGCGATGATGAAGCCGCTCGGACTGCTGAGCAGCACCACCACCCCGGGGGAGTGAAAGTGCTTGAAGAGAACCGGGACCAGGGTGCTGAACCGGAAGGCGGGGTCGGCGGATTTCAAAGACCGATGGACGACCGGCCGCAGCACGGACAACTCATCATGCAGGGAGTCGACGGTGTTCGAGATTAAGACGTGGCGCAGGACGGCAATCTGGGTGGCCCCGAGCGCCAGCAGGATCGCCACCAGGATCAGGAGCTGCCGGCCGATAAGGGTGCGGGTGAGGGACGGCGGGCGGCGGTTCATCCGCCCAGGCGGTAACCGAAACCGCGCACGGTGCCGATGAGGGTCTTGTCGCGATCGTTGAGTTTGTCGCGCAGACTGGAAACGTGCACCTCCACCAGGTTGTCGTCCCCGGGGAAATCGTAGCCCCAGACATGAGTCAGAATCTGCACTTTCGAGAGGACCCGATCCGGATTCAGCAAGAGGTAGCGCAAGAGTTCGTACTCTTTGGCTGTCAGCTGCACCGGCTCGCCGTGCAGGAGAACCCGGTGCGCCGCGTCGTCCATCTCGATGGGGCCGTGCTGCAACGCCGGCGGGTGAGGGTCCACGCGTCGTAGGCCGGCGCGGAGACGGGCGGCCAGCTCGTCGAGACTAAATGGTTTCGGCATGTAATCGTCGGCGCCACCCTCGAGGCCGAGGATGCGGTCCTCCACCGCATCGCGCGCCGTCAACATCAGAATATAGATGCGAGGATCCTGGCGCAGTCGGCGTGCCACTTCAAACCCGTTCATATCCGGCATCATGACGTCGACGACGGCCGCGTGGGGCTCCACTTCGGCCACGGCGGCGAGGGCGGACGGGCCATCGGCGTACGTGAAGACGTCAAAACCCTCGCGGCTCAAGCTCATTTTCAAGAGCTCGCGAAGGCTCTGCTCGTCGTCCACCACCATGATGCGCTGCGCCACGACTACTCCTTTGGGTGCGCCGGCAGAAAGTACTCCGCCGTGTCCCAGCCCGCGCGGGCAATGACGCGATTCAAGAGTCGCCGGTCGCGGTGGAGCCAGGCCACCTCGCCCGCAAAGTCGGGCGCCGGGTCCGGCACCAATTCCGGAAAGTGCGTGTAAAGAGCGATGCGGACCAGAAGGTGGGCCGCCACCTGCTGGGCTTCCTGGGGCCGGAGCTCGTTGAACGGCTTCTCCTGGCCCAAAGCCGCGCGGGTCACATCAAGCTCCGTGACCACGTTGTGCTCCTGCACGTCGTGATAGCGGTCCAAAAGCTCCCCGAGCCGCTGCTCCGCCTGGCTCGTCGCCGGCTGTGAGCCGTCATATCCCCACGCACGCACAAACGCTGTGGTGCGCACGCTCTTGACCTGATTCATGTTCGCGTCCGACCTCCCGATCCGAGAGGATACCCATCATCTACGCTAAACGTAGCAGATTTCCCGGCCGGTGCTAATCGGTGGCCCCGGAAAAGGCTTTCCATCGCCAAATCCTGGGGGATCCCGTTATACTGGAGGCGGCGGCCGAACAGGTTTTGCGGGGACAAGCCCATGTCTCACGTCCCCCGACGCCAATTCTTCACGTCTTAAGGAGGACGGTACATATGGCAGAGGAGCGGAAGTTCCGCGATCTGAAGGAAAGCTGCCTCACCATGGACGGGATCAGCAAGCAGGAGATGGATCAGCACTGGGGCATTCTCTATAAGGGATATGTCGCCAAGCTGAATGAGATCCGCGCCAATCTGGAGACCGTCGACTACTCGAAGGCCAACCAGACCTATAGTGACTTGCGCGGGTTGAAGACCGAAGAGATCTTTGCCTTGAACGGCGCCAAGTTGCATGAGTGGTACTTCGATAACCTCGGGGGCAAGGGCGGTCGTCCGGGTGGCCGCGTTCTCGAGCTCATCGAACGCGACTTCGGTTCCTACGAGAAGTGGGAGACCGAGTTTAAGAGCATCGGGCTCGCGGTGCGCGGCTGGGTGGTCCTGGCCTATGATCTCGACGACGGCAAACTCCACAACTACGGACAGGACGCCCACAACGTGGGGGTACCCTGGGGGGCCTACCCGCTTCTGATTCTCGATGTGTATGAGCACGCTTACGGCATCGACTATGGAGTCAAGCGGGCCCCGTACCTCGACGCGTTCATGCGGAACGTGGACTGGAGCGAGGTCAACGAGCGGCTGGCCAAGTTCCACCTCTAAGCCGCACCGGACGAAACGGCAACACCAAGCGGGGCGGCCATCCGCCCCGCTTTCCCATGGTTTTAGCGAAGCGCCTCCACGAGCTGCCAGACGGGGTCGTCGTCGCTCGGGGACCGCACCGTCTCCGTGAGAGCCTGGGCCGCCGCCCGCCGCATGCTGTCGGTGTAAAAAAAGAACACTTCGGTACCCTCGACGCGGGCGGCCGACGATTCGGGTTCGGCGGGGTCTTCGATTCCCTCGACGGGAATCAAGGCCCGCTCGCGCACAGGCTCCACCTCGGCCACGAGCGTCTCCTCGGCGGCGTGAACGGTCGGGGGAAGGGCGGCGGCTTCGTCGCCGTTACGGCGCCAGGCGGAGGCGAAAGCGAAGGCCGACAGCACTATCCTCAGCTCCTCGACCCGATCCTCCCACACGGAGGCAATGAGCTCGTCCAGAATGGCCTCGTTGGCACCGGCGAAGGGAAGCCCTGCGGGAAGACGGTGGGCGGCCGCGTGCCGCATGTTGTCGCGAAAGAGGCGGTGGTGGCGATCCCAGGCAAACGTCGCCTCCGGCGGCTGCAGGACCGGCCGGTCGCGATACGGGCGGAGCGTCCAGCCGAGGCTCAAGAGCTCCGCCCGGTCGTCGTCCGACACGACGCCTACCGGCAGGTGCGCGTAGAGCGGCCCCTCCGCAATATGTTCACGGTCGATAAGAAGCCGGAGTTCCGGCGCCAAAGCCTCCCGCATGTGCATGCGCATGATCACCCCCACGTTTTGGATTGCCGGTATTATACTGCGGGCCGCCTGCCGCTCATAAGCGGCCGGACAGGGACGCGGCCCGGCCGCTCGCGCGCGGGACCGGCGGGCGCCGGGCCGTTCCGGCCATCAACAGCACACCGGCCGCGATGCCGACGCCGCCTGCCCACTCGAGGGGGGTGAGGCGGAGATGGAGCCAGACGACACTCGCCACGGCTGCGGCGAGCGGCTCGGCCGCCGACAGGATGGTGGCGAATGTGGGCGTGAGCCGGTTCAAGCCGGCCAGGTACAACGGAAAGGGCGCCAGGGTGCCAAAGAGGGTCACGAAGGCGACCAGCGCCAGGCCGGCTCCGTCCAGGTGATCCGGCAGGAGCGGCCGGCCGGCGGCGGCCAGGGCTGCCGTTAGGGTGAGGCCCCCGATGAAAAGCCCCCAGGCCACCACCGGCAGGGCCCCATACATTCGTAGGAGCGCCACCGGATACAGGGAGTAAAAGGCCAGCGCCAGGGCCGAGAGAAGCCCGAAGGCGAGGGCCAGCGGTCCGAGCGCGAGGTGGGTGAAGGACCCACCGGTGACAAGGAGAGCCGTGCCGAGCACGGTCAAGAGGAGGGCGGCCACGGTGCTGGAGGGGGGCAGGGCGCGGCTTTTGGCGGCAACGTACACGACCACGATACCCGGCGCCAGATACTGGAGCAGGGTGGCGGTGGCGGCGTTGGAGGCGGCAATCGCTAAAAGATAGCTGTACTGAACGACGAGGAGCCCCGCCAGCGCGAAGATGAGCAGGGCGCCGAAAGACCCCTGAACCGGCCCCCAGACGGACCGGGCCCCGCGTCGTACAACCAGCGAAGCCAGCAGAATGAGCCCGGAAACCGTCATCCGGACGGCCACGAGTCCCGCGGGACTCACATGGTGCCGGGCGAAGAGCGCACGGGCGGCCGTGCCCGAGAGGCCCCAGAGGACGGCCCCCAAGACTACCGCGGCCACACTCCATTCGCCTCGGCTTCCCACACATGCCTCCTGAGCTTTTCTTCATGATAGCCGTCTGCTTCGCGGGCTACCGACCGTCGGTCGTTTGACTTTCCGAAGCTTGAGGAGGAAACATAAAGGTGAACCGCGGTTCAGTGAGGAGGGATTCATAGATGAAGTGGGATCCGGTGCCAGGAGCGCCCGCGTATCAGGACATTTTGTTCGAGCGTCGGGGCGCCATCGCCAAGATCACCATCAATCGTCCTGACGTCCGCAACGCCTTTCGGCCCACCACCTTGTTCGAGCTGCAAGACGCGTTCTCGCGCTTTCATGAGGCACCGGATCTCGGTGTCGCCATCCTGACCGGGATGGGCGATAAGGCTTTTTGCTCGGGAGGTGACCAGCGCATCCGCGGGGATGCCGGCTACGTGGGGCCGGACGGCGTGCCCCGCCTGAACGTCCTCGACCTGCAGCGGCAAATTCGTCAGCTGCCCAAACCCGTTATCGCCATGGTTGCCGGGTATGCCATTGGAGGCGGCCACGTGCTGCACATGGTGTGCGACCTCACGATCGCTGCCGACAATGCTCGCTTCGGTCAGACCGGTCCGAAGGTGGGAAGCTTTGACGGCGGTTACGGCGTAGCACTCATGGCGCGCATGGTGGGTCTCAAAAAGGCGAAGGAGATCTGGTTTCTGTGCCGCCAGTACGACGCCCAAGAAGCCTGCCGGATGGGCCTCGTGAACGCCGTGGTGCCGCTCGAACGGCTGGAGGAAGAGACGGTCGCATGGTGTGAGGAGATCCTGGCCAAAAGTCCGTTGGCCATTCGCTTCCTCAAGATGGCGTTCAACGCGGATATCGACGGCGCCACGGGCCTGCAGATGCTGGCGGGCGACATGACGATGCTCTACTACATGACCCCGGAGGCGCAGGAAGGGAAAAACGCCTACCTCGAAAAGCGTTCCCCGGACTGGACCCGCTTTGAGCGCCTTCCCTAGCGGGTCGACGCCGGGTGGGCGGCCGTTCGGCGGCGAGTGGGACTGGGCGCGCAACGCCGCCCGCCTGTACGCCCGGCGCCCGTTTTTGGACGCAGACGGGCAGGCTTTCACGTTTGGGGAATGGTCCCGGCGGGTCGACCGGGTGGCAGGCTTCCTGAGCGCTCAGGGGCTCAAGCCCGGCGATCGGGCGGGCATCCTGCTTCCGGCCGGTGTGCAGGCGGCCGAACTGGTGTTTGCGGCCATCCGAGCGGGCATCGTGCTGGTGCCGGTCAACACGCGCCTGCACCCGGCCGAAGTGGAGCGGCTCTTGTCCGACGCCCAACCCCAGCTCGTGCTGGTGGCGGACACGTTGCGCGATCGGCTTTCCGTCGGCAGTGGCCGTGCCGCGGTGGTGACGCTCGGGCCGTTCGGTGCGGACCCGGAGCGGGATCCGCTGCTCGGTGACGCCCGGGGATGGGCGTTCGAACCCGGGCCGGAACAGATCCAAAGCCTCATCTACACCTCCGGCACCACCGGATCCCCGAAGGGCGCCGTGCTGACCCTCGGCCAGCACTGGTGGAATGCCGTCGGATCCAGCCTTCGCCTCGGGCATGACCCCCGGGATGTGTGGCTCTTGTGCCTGCCCCTCTTTCACGTAGGGGGTCAGGCCATCCTGTTCCGGGCGGCCATCGGAGGCAACCGGGTGATCCTGGAGCCGCGCTTTGACGCCGGCCGGGTGGCCCGCTGGCTGTCGTCCGGAGAAGTGACCCTGGTTTCCCTGGTGCCCACGATGCTGCAGCGGGTGCTGGACGCAGCGGTGGCTCCCTTCTCGCCCCGTGTCCGCGCGGTCTTGCTGGGCGGAGCCGCGGTGGCGCCGGCCCTCCTGGAGCGCGGACGGCAGGCGGGGCTCCCGCTGGTGCCCACCTATGGCATGACCGAGACGGGATCCCAGATGGCGACGGTCGATCCCCTGGACGATGATCCGCGGGTCGGTGCGCGGCCCCTTTATGCCGCCGACATCGACATCTTCGCACCCGACGCGGAGGGGGTGGGCGAGATCCGGGTGCGGGGGCCCCAGGTCAGTCCGGGATACTGGGTGGGCGGGCGGCTGCAAGAAGAGTCGGGCTGGCTTTTAACCGGCGATCTCGGACGGCTCGACGAGGAAGGGCGACTTTTGGTGCTGGACCGGCGGGCGGACCTCATCGTCTCCGGCGGTGAGAACATCTACCCGGCCGAAGTCGAAGCGGCCTTGCTGCAGGATCCCCGCGTCACCCGGGCCGCCGTGGTGCCGGTGGCCGACCCCACATGGGGCCAGGTGCCGGCGGCGGCAGTGGTTCTCGCCGCCGGGGCGACGGCCGACGCGGAAGCGCTTTCGCAAGCACTCCGGACCCGCCTTGCCAGCTTCAAGATCCCTCGCCACTGGAAGGTGGTGCGGGAGATCCCGGAGACGGCCAACGGTAAGATTCTCCGGCGAGCGGTGCAGGGCTGGTTTGGGGAGGCGGACGCGTGAGCTTTCGCGAATGGTGGACGCTTGCGCGCCCGCCGACGCTCCCCGCCTCGGTGGTGCCGGTGGCCGTGGGCACGGCGGCGGCAGCGTTGTCCGGGTCCGTCAACCTGGCCGCGGTGCTGGTCATGGCCCTGGTGGCGATGCTGCTTCAGATCGCGACCAACATGGCCAACGAATATGCGGACTTCCGGCGCGGGCTCGATGCTCCCGAGTCGGTAGGCATCGCGGGGTCGTTGGTGCACGGACGCCTGGAACCAGGTGCCGTCAGGACCTGGGCACTCTTGACCTACGGACTCGCGTTTGGGCTGGGCCTCCTTTTGGTGATCCTGCGGGGACCGGTCATGCTGGCGATGGGTGCGGCCGGGATCCTGGCTGGCTACTTCTACAACGCGGGACCGTGGCCGCTCTCGGCCACGGTGCTGGGAGAGGCCGCGGTGTTCCTGATCATGGGTCCGATTGAAGTGGCGGCGAGCGAGATGGCCGCCGGCGGACGGGTCACCGGTGTGGGCATCTTGGCATCCCTCACGGTCGGGGTGATGGTGGCCGCGATTTTGCTGGCCAACAATCTCCGTGATCGGGTCAAGGATGCCGCGGGCGGACGCCGGACGCTTGCGATCCGTCTCGGCCCCCGGCGCGGCGGCCAGGTCTTGGCGGCACTGGTCGTGCTGGGTACGGTGTGGCCGCTGGTGGCTATGGCCGCCGGGCTGTTGCCGCTGGGAGCCGGCCTTCCTGTCCTGGCGTTGCCGTGGGGCCTCGGGCAGATCCGGCGTCTTTCTCACGGAGGCTTTACCCGTGGCGTGTTGGTGCTGGGGCGTATCCATCTGGTGGCAGGCTTATTGTTGGCGGCCGGTCTCGTGTTCGGGCGGCGTTGAGGTGAGGCTGAAGAGCCAGGAGCCCACGCCGTAAAGATGGCCAGCTGTGAGAGGAATCGGAGGCGGAAAGATGTCGGGACCAGCCGTGGGCACGGTCCGGGAGTGGATGCAAGACGTACTGGAAACGGGTGTGCAGGTGCTGCACCGACGGAGGCGGGAGATGTGGTGGGGTGCCAGTGTCACCCTGCCGGAGAACGAGGCACCGCGTCCGGCCCGTCCCGAAGACGTCTTATGGCGCTTCTCGGGCCCGGACGGGGAGGCTTGCGGCATCGGGGAGGCGGCCCGCTTTTCATTCGAGCGGCCGCCGGTTCTCGGATCCATGGCCGTGGCTGCGCGCGCGCTGGGACGTGAGCGCGACCTGCCGGCGGGAGCTCGGCTCGGAGGCGGGATCGCCTTTTTGAGCCGGACTCCGGGCGGGGCCTGGCGCGGTTTTCCAGCCGGACAGCTGGTACTGCCGGTGTTGACGGTGGAACGGCCCGGCGACGGGACCGTGCGGGTGCATCTCGCCACCCAGCTGAAGCCGGAGATGCCGGTGCGGCGCCTCTACCATCTCTTGCTCCCGACGCACGACGAGACCCAGGCACCCGCCAAAGGCCCCGAAGCGCGAGTCGTGGACGCGCAGTTTCGTTCCACGCCAGCCCGGTTTCGGGAGCTCGTGCGAGAAGCGCTCGTGTTCATTGAGCAGGGACGCTTCGAAAAGGTGGTGCTGGCCCGCAGTCTGGAACTGCGGCTCGAGGAGGCCGTGGCGGCGGAGCGTGTCTATGAGGCGCTCGGTCCGGACGCGGAGCTGGCTGAGAGGTTTTTCGTGCGGTGCGGGGAGGGCGTGTTGGTCGGGGCGAGTCCTGAACTACTGGCGCAGGTCCGCGACGGACGGGTCCAGAGTGCCAGTCTCGCGGGTACGGCCGAGCGGGGAAGCGACCCCGAGCTCCTGCTCCAGAACCCGAAGGAGCGGACCGAGCATGAGTGGGTCCGGCGGTTTTTGGCGGATGCCTTGGGAGAAGTGGCCGACCGGGTAGACATTCCTGACGTTCCGGTGGTGCAGGCGGCGGGTCCGGTGCAGCACCTCTACACCCCTGCCGTCGGACAGCTGAAAGCCGGCCTTGACATCTGGGACGTGCTACAGGTGCTCCATCCCACGCCGGCCGTGGGCGGCTTTCCCCGCGAGACGGCCGTAAGCTTCATCCGCGACCGTGAAGGATTTGACCGCGGCTGGTATGCCGGGGCCGTGGGATCGGTGTCCCTGGCGGGAGAGGGCGCCTTCCACGTGGCCCTGCGCTCGGGGCTGGTGCGAGGGACCCGGGTGGTCCTGTACGGAGGGGCCGGGGTGGTGAGCGGCTCCGATCCGGAGCACGAACTGATGGAGACGGGCTGGAAGTGCCTGCCCATGCTGCGCGCCTTGGCGCGCGCCTGATGGAGAAGGCGAGGGAGGACCAGGTGAAGGCGGAACAGGCGAAGGCGGCGCTGACGGGCGCGGTGTTCGAGCTCGTCGAGGGCCTTTCGGCCGGCGGGATCAAAGAGGTGGTGGTCGCACCCGGATCGCGTTCCACGCCGCTGGCCTTAGCCCTCTACCGGCATCCGGCGGTTCACCTGTACATGCACTACGATGAGCGAGCGGCCGCGTATTTTGCCCTGGGTCTGGCGGATGCGGCCCACCGGCCCGTGGCCCTCCTGTGCACGTCGGGAACCGCCGCCGCCAACTTCTTGGCCGCCGTGGTGGAGGCGTCCCTGTCCGACATCCCGCTCGTGGTGCTGACGGCCGACCGTCCCCCCGAGCTGCGCGACGTCGGCGCGTCCCAGACCATCGAGCAGCGAAACCTGTACGGGTCGTTTGTGCGCTGGTTCTACGAGTGTCCGCTGCCGGATCCAACGCTCAGCGATCACGGCCTCTACGCCCGGATCGGACTTCGGGCCGCGCGGCGGGCAGCCTCGACGCGCCCCGGCCCCGTGCACCTGAACGTTCCCTTCCGGGAACCGCTCGGGATCGGTGGGCGGCCGGACAACGTGCCCACCCATCGGGCGGGGGAGTCCGGCGTGGCGCCGATGGCGCCGCCTCGGTCCCGTCGGGATCTGGAGGCGTTGGCCCTATCGCTGGCCGGCCAACGGGGTGTCGTGGTCGCGGGGGCAGAGGACCTGGAACGGGGGGCCCCCGCTATCACGAGTCTCGCCCGGGCCCTTGCCTGGCCGCTCGTGGCCGATCCCCTGTCGAACCTGCGCAGGCCAGGTGTGCCCGTGCTGACCCATTATGACGGGTGGCTGACGGCGGCCGACTGGCGGAATCTTCACTTCGATGTCCAGGTGCGCTTCGGCCCGCCCCCCGTCTCGAAGCCCCTTAACCAGGGTCTGCAGACGGTCCCGTTGGTGCTTATCGACCGGGAAGACCACTGGCGTGACCCGTTTTTCCAGACCGCCCGGTGGATTTCGGTCCCGGACTACGGGGTTCTGGAGCCGGTCCCCGCGCGCATCCGCCCATCGTCATTGGCTGGCGCGGCCGACGCGTTTCAGGCGGCGGATGCGCGGGCGGCCGCGGCCATGTCTGCGGCCATCGCCGGGCTGCCGGAGGCTGGATCCCGCTTCGAAGGGGCGCTCTTTGCGCGACTCGCCCCAGCCGTGACCGGATATCAGGCGCTCCTGGTTGGCAATAGCATGCCGGTGCGGGATCTTGACACCTTCGCCCGGGACCTCGGTCCCCGCGTCTTCGGGCAGCGGGGTGCGAGCGGGATCGACGGGGTGCTGTCGCACGGATTCGGCATTTCAGCGGCACTCGGACGCACGCTGGTGGTGGTGGGGGACCTCTCCTTCGTGCACGACTTAAACGGGCTGCTCGCAGCGCACCTCCACCAGCTGCCGGTCACGACCGTGGTCGTCAACAACCGCGGGGGTGGCATTTTCTCATTTCTGAATCAGCACGGGGACCTTCCGGCGGAGGAGTTCGAAACCCTCTTCGGCACGCCCCACGCCATCGATCTCGCGCAGGCGGCGGGAGCGTTCGGCGTGCCGTATGCACGGATGACGGACGTCCGTGATGTCCTCGCGGCCGTGTCGGAGCAGGCGGCGGTGGCGGGGCCATTGGTCGTGGAGTGGCAGGTGGCGGACCGGGAGGACAATCTCCGATGGCATCAGATCGTCAAGGACCACGCCCGTCGGGCCGCGCTGGGAAAGGAGTGGCCGGATGCCGAAAGCCGGGTCGTCTGAGAGGTCCGGACTGTGGTATCAGGAGCGGGGGTCGCGGCGGGCCCCGACGGTTCTGGCCCTGCACGGTTTCACGGGCAGCCACCGTACCTGGGAGATGCTCGCACGCTGCGCGGGCCCGGGATTGCGGATCGTGGCACCGGACCTGCCCGGACATGGCCGCACCGGGGGAACAGATCCGGAGCGGATGACCATGGCCCGTACGGCGGCAGCGCTCCTCGAGCTCCCGCTCCCCCAGGCCTTTCACGTGATGGGTTATTCGATGGGCGCGCGCGTCGCGCTTTATCTGGCCCTGACCGCTCCGGAGCGGGTATTGTCGCTCGTGCTGGAGAGCGGGTCGCCCGGGCTGGCGGAGGCCCACGAGCGCGAGGCGCGCCGGACCGCCGACGAACGATGGGTGCGGCTCTTGACAGAGAAAGGGCTGTCCAGCTTCGCTGCCTTATGGGCGGCCCAGCCGCTCTTCTCGAGCCAGCAGGATCTGCCCTTGGCCGTACGGCGGAGCATCCAGCGTGAACGCCTGCGCCAAGACCCGGCGGGGCTCGCGGCGAGCTTGCGCGGAGCCGGGACCGGCGTCCAAGAGAGCCTATGGGAGGAGCTCGGGCAGCTGTCCATCCCCCTGCTGATAGTGGCAGGCGCCCGCGACCCGAAATTCGTCGGAATCGGCCGCGCCATGGCGCTCCGCGTTCCGACCGCGCGTCTGGTCATCCTGCCCGGATGCGGACACGCTCCCCATCTGGAGGTGCCCACTTCGTTCGTGAAACTCGTGACGGAGTTCTGGTCAGGGCTCGCAGAGGCGCCGCGCCTCCCGTCCCCTCGGGGAACGGCCGGCTGACCACCTCCGTCGGTCTGACGTTGCGGCATCGGGGAAGAGGGGGCGTACACCACGGCTGGGTGTCCGGGCGCCGCCTTTGGGGGGCGGAAGGCGCCAGAGGACCCGGGCCCGCGGGAGCCGCCTCATTTGAGGGTGTCCCACCCGAGCGTCGTGGTCCGACCGAAGGCGTGCAGCGCCCGCATTTCGTTTTCAGCGCCGCCGTTCGGAACGACGACGCCGGTGGGCCGTGGGGGCGGGCGGCCACGCCATTACGCGATTCGCCGCCCTGGCTTACCGTCGCCGACCCGCGGCGCTCTTACCGCCCCGGCGGTGAGCCGGGAGGTGGGCCCGAAGGACATCGCTCCCTGGCTCCCGAAGTGTGGCTCGGCGAGGAATCCGCACGGCCATTACCGGCCTTGAGATCAGCATGGTGCGGGAGTGGGCCGGGCCCCTGATTTATCGGGGGCTAGAGCCCGCTGTTTCGAAATTCGGGGCATGTGATGGCGGTGGCCAACAGACTTCGCCTGATACTCGCGGGAGGGGATCGGGGTGCAGGAGAAAGACCGTGCGTGGTGGCGGCGTGCCGCCACCTTAGGCGGCCTGCTGTTTTTGGTGGCGGCCGGCCTATCGATCGTTTTGAACCATCAGAGCGGACCCATTGCACTCGTGCCGCACCCGTTCCGCGATCCGGCGCGGGCGCTCGTGGTGCTGGCTATCGGTTCGATGGTCTCGCTCATTCTGGAGCGCTACGTGTTCCGGACCGGGATTCCCGGCTTGCCGGCCCGGCAGGTGACCGTCTTCCGGTTCTTAAGCCGGCTCGTGCTCTATGTGGCCGTCGTCCTGTCCATCGTGGCCGCGTTTGGGGCGAGTGTTACCTCGGTGCTGTTTGGGAGCGCCTTTCTGACCGTCATGCTGGGCCTCGCCGGCCAGAGCATGCTGAGCAATATCCTGGCCGGGGTCTGGCTCGTCGTCTTTCACCCGTTTGATGTGGGTGACCGGATCGAATTCATGACCTGGCAGTACCCGGTCGTGATGCCATCTTTCCCGCACGAAGTGATGGTGCCGACGCACTCGGGCACCGTCGTGGACGTGAACCTCATGTACACCACCGTCGCATTCGACAGTGGCCTTCGGTACGCGGTGCCGAACGGCATCTTGGTGCAGGCGGCGGTAGCGAATCGCTCGCGCCTCGATCGGCGCCGCCTCCGGATCAGGGTCGACGTGAAGTTCGCGCACGCGCCGGCCGAGGTGCTGGACGGGGTGCGCGACCGGCTACGCCGGGTGCTACCACATCCGCTCGTGGACTCGCTGGAGGTGCTGGTCGGGGATATCGGACCCGACACCTACGGGCTCGTCATTCATGTCACGCACAACGACCACAGCGATGACCAACTGAAGAGCCGCATCCTGGCCGAGGTGGCGGAGGTGCTGACAGAGCGCGAGGTCGGTTAGAAGCCGCGCGCCGGCCGCAGGCCGTCGGTGTCGAGGCGGATGTCGACGGCAAATGCCCCGGTCACCTGCTGCAGATCGGGCGGCGCCAGGCACAACCAGATAGAAGGGTCGCCGGCCGAGAGCCACAGCGCCTCCTCGCGCATGAGCATGGCGTCGATAAAGACAGGCATCATCCAGGCAAGCCCCGCCGGTGTGGATCCCTGCACGTGGGTGCCGGCCAGAACCGAGACTTCAATGGGTGTCGCGGGGCGGATGCTGTAGCCGAACCACTCTGCGAAGCGGTCGAAATTGAGTCGGGTGTCGACGGTGGAGAGAATCATGATCGGCCGATTGCCACACCACACGATGCTGGCGCTCAGCACCTGCGAGAGGGGGGCCGGAATGAGTTCGGCCGCCTCGTAGGGACTCCGCGTGAGATGATGAAGACGTCGGCGTCCGAGCACCGGCACCTCACGCGAGCGAACGATGTCCCAGAAGGGCAGAACGAAAGGGTCCACGATTCACCTCATCTCATTGTCACCGCGGCTCTACGGCGTGCGTCAAGTTTATGTCTCGCATTGGGGAGGCGGCGGTCCTGTCCTTTCCGGCGGGCGATCTCGATATAATGTGGCAATGGGGACAGGGGGGATGAAGTGATGACGGGCCGACGGCTTCTCTTCGCGCACCTCTACCCCGGCCACATGAACCTGTATGGCGATCGCGGAAATGTGCTGGCGCTCCGACGGCGGGCGGAGTGGCGCGGCTACGTGGTCGACGTGCTGGATGTGAACCCGGCTGACCCCCTACCTTTGGGCTCCATTGACCTCCTCTTCATCGGGGGCGGCGAAGACCGGCACCAGGAACTGGTGGCGGAGGATTTCGTGGGCCGGCGGCAGGAACTGGTGGCCGCCTTCCAAGACGGATTGCCGACGCTTGCCATCTGCGGTGGGTACCAGCTCTTGGGCCACCGGTATCAGGTGGCGGATGGGCGGTGGCTGCCGGGCGTCGGATGGTTCGACCTGGAAACGCGCAACGGGTCGGACCGCGCCGTCGGCAATGTGGTGATCGAGAGCCGCCTCGATCTATCGCCGAACACACTCGTGGGTTTTGAGAATCATGGGGGCCGCACGTTTCTCGCGTCCGGCCAGGAGGCCCTCGGGCGCGTTCTCACCGGGCAGGGCAACAATGGCCAAGACCACATGGAGGGAGCCGTCCGGGAGCGAGTGGTGGGCACGTATCTGCATGGCTCCCTGCTGCCCAAGAACCCGCAGCTGGCGGACTGGTTCTTGGCCCAGGCGGTGGGGGCCAGGACAGGAAACGGGGAGCTTCCGCCCCTGGACACGGAGCTTGAGCTCCGAGCGCACGTCCTTATGGTGGAACGGCTCACCGGCGGCGGTCGTAGATAGTCGCGCTGGGCGGTATAATACGCGGTAATCGAGGTGCGCAAAGGGGGCGTCAACGGTGGCCGACCTCATCAGTCCTATCCACATCCTGCTGATTTTGATTGTCGCTCTGCTGGTTTTTGGTCCGCGTCGCCTGCCCGAGATCGGACAGGGAATCGGCAAGGGCATCCGTGAGTTCCGTCGGGCCATGAGCGGTTTGACGGAAACCCCGGAAGACGACAAATCGGACTATACGGTCAAGGTCGAGGACCCGACGATCAAAAGAGACTAGGAGACTGGGAGGCCTGTCGTGTCCTGGCTCTCACTCTTGGTGGTGTTCGCCGTGGCCATCGTAGTCTGGACAGCCTGGCGCCGGCCGCGGGAGATGGCCCGCTCGGCGCCGTTTGTGTCACCGCGCCTGCGGGCTGGACGGAACCTGCCTCGAAACCGACAAGGCGGACCCCGGCGTTGAAGCTGGAGGACGGGATCGGGCACACCCCGCTGGTCGACTTAAAGAACCTCTCCTGGATGTCGCACTGTCGCGTACTGGCCAAGCTTGAGCGAGGCAATCCTGGCGGCTCCGTCAAGGATCGAACGGCCCGAGCCCTGATCAGTGATGCCGAAGAACGTGGCCTCATCCACCCGGGCTCCCTTCTCATCGAGGCCACCTCCGGCAACACCGGCATCGCGCTGGCCATGCTGGCCGCCGCGCGGGGGTACCGGATGGTGCTCGTGATGCCGGAGGGGCAGAGCCTGGAGCGGCACCAGATTTTTCACGCTTACGGCGCCATGGTGGTGGAGAGCCCGCGTGCAGCCGGCACGCGTGGTGCGGTGGAACGGGCCAAGTCCATAGAGGCTGAGACGCCGGGCGCCTACATGACCCGTCAACATGAGAACCCCGCCAATCCGCGCGTGCACGAAGCGACGACCGGTCCCGAGATTTGGGAGGAGACGGGCGGGAGGGTGGACGTGGTCATCTCCGCCGTGGGCACCGGCGGTACCATTACCGGAATCGGCCGCTATCTGAAGCGGCAGAGGCATGAGGTCAAGATGGTGGCCGTGGAGCCCGCATCGTCGGCCGTCCTCTCGGGCAAGCCCCCCGGCTCCCATCAGATCCAGGGCATCGGCGCCGGCTTCATCCCGTCCGTACTGGATCAGAGTGTAGTGGATGCGGTCATGCCGGTGACAGACGAAGATGCGTGGGAGAGGACCCGCTGGCTAGCGCGTGAAGAGGGGATTCTGGCCGGCCTCTCATCGGGTGCGGCCTATCGGGCCGCCGAGATGTGGCTTGAGGAACATCCGGAGCCGGGCCAGACCATTGTGGTCATCTTCCCGGACTCGGGGGAGCGGTATCTGTCCCTCGGCGTGTATCGCCCATCGCCGCCCTTTGACAGCGGTCACGACGCCACGATATGATGCGGCGGGAACGGGGGTAGGTGGAGGTCTGGTGCCTTCCTCGGACTTCAAATCCGGTGGCCGGCCGGTGGTCGGCGGTGGGTTCGATTCCCACATACTCCCGCCAAACC
>JAKATP010000194.1 GCA_021818685.1 Bacillota bacterium
CCTCGCTTTCCGCCATCCTGGAGACGGTGCGCGGAGCGGCCCTCCGCGCCCCGGCGGGCAGCTGGATCCGCGGCTCGGGGTACAACCACCTCACCCTTCCGGAACACCGCCACCCGACGCGAGCCGATCTCGACCGGGTGTCCCCCCGCCATCCCGTCGTTCTCACCCGGACGTGCGGGCATATCGCGGCGGTCAATAGCGAGGCGCTCCGGCGGGCGGGGGTGTCGCTCCACGCGCCGGATCCACCGGGCGGCCGCTTTGACCGCAATCCCGACGGCACGATCAATGGCGTACTGTACGACCAGGCGCTGGCTGCCGTGCAGGCCGCGTCCGCCCCCGGGGAGGAGGAGCTCATCGGCTGGATGGACGGCGGGAGCCGCCTGTGGGCGCAAGCCGGCATCACGGCCTTTCACGACGCGGGAGGGCCCCCCGGCTACTTCCAGGCGCTCGGGCGCGCCTACGCGGCCCACCGCATCCCCCAGCGCGTCGACGCCATGGTCTGGAACGGGCTCGGTGTCAACCAGCTGGACAGCTTTCTCCACGCCCAGATCGGTACCGGCTTTCACCGCGGCGAGTTTCATATTGGCGCCGCCAAAGTCATGCTCGACGGGAGTTCGAGCGGGCCCACCGCTGCCACCCGGGAGCCTTATCGCCTCGATCCATCTTTCTTTGGCATTCTGTACCACGAAGCGGACGCGGTCCGGGATCTGATGACCCGGGCCGCCGCCCGGGGCTTCCAGCTCACGGCGCATGCGGTGGGCGACCGGGCCGTAGAACTGGCCGCCCGCACGATTGCCGCCACCGGGGTGCGCGAGCGCCGCAACCGGATCGAACACGCGGCCATGTGTCCCCCCGACCTCACAGCCCTCCTGGCCGCCGCCGGCATTACCCCGGTGGCCCAGCCAGCTTTTCTCTACGAGTTTGGCGACGGGTACCTCGATAGTTACGGAGAGGAGCGCGGTGCCGCCCTCTTTCCCCTCCGGAGCTGGCTGGCGGCAGGTCTCCGGGTAGCCGGGAGCTCAGACAGTCCGGTCAGCGATTACCGACCGCTGGCGGGGATCGCAGGCGCCATGGCCCGGGTTACCCGCGGCGGGCAGGTGCTGGCGCCGTCCGAGCGCGTCGACTTTCCCGAAGCCCTTCGCCTGTATACGGAGACTCCCGCCTGGCTCGCCATGGCTGAGCATCGCCTGGGACGGCTCCAGGCGGGCTTCCGGGCCAACCTGGTGGCCGTGGCCGACGATGTGACCACCATGGACGATGTGAACGACATCCGGGAATGCCCGGTCGTCCTCACCGTCATCCACGATGAGATCGTGCATGGAGACGAGAGCCGCTGACCCAGCTCAGCTTTCCGACAGCGCCTGCTCCAGATCCGCGATGAGATCCTGCGGGTTCTCGATGCCGACGGAGAGGCGGAGGAGATTCTCGGGCACCGGGTTCACGTCGGCTTCAAACGCGGCCCGATACTCGAGCAGGCTTTCAACCCCGCCGAGAGAGGTCGCCTGTACGATAAGGCGCACCGCTTCCGCCACGCGGACGGCCCGGTCACGGCCGCCCCGCACGTGCAGGGCCATCATGCCGCCGTATCCTCCCGTAAGTTCGCCCGCGGCCACGGCATGGTCGGGGTGCGACTCCAGCCCCGGGTAGACCACACGTTCAAGGGCCGGGTGCCGTTCGAAGTGGCGAGCCACGATCAAGGCGTTGGCCGATGCGCGCTCAAACCGGAGCGCCAGGGTGCGCAGACCCCGCATCAGGAGCCACGCATCGAGGGGGTGGAGGATGCTGCCGGTCAGCTTGCGGACATTCTGCAGGTCTTCGAGGATCGGATCGCCCGCACGGGCCGTCACCACACCCGCCACCACGTCGCTATGTCCGTTTAAGTACTTGGTCGCCGACTGCATGACCAAGTCCGCCCCGAGGTCGAGCGGGCGGATGGTCAGCGGGGGCGTGAACGTGGCATCGACCGCCAGGCGCGCTCCAGCCGCATGGGCGAGCTGCGACAAGGCTCGCAGATCCACGACTTCGCAGGTAGGATTGACCACCACTTCGGTCCATACCAGGACCGTCTCGCCCGGCCGCACGGCGGCCCGAACCGCCTCGCCGTCCCGCACGTCGACAAAGCTCACCGCCACGTGGCGGCGCTCCGCCTGGCGCATCATCCACCGTTTGATGCCCTGGTAGACCGTGTGATGGGCGATGATGTGCTCGCCGCTCCGGACCGTCTCCAGGATGGCGACGGCGGCGCTGATGCCGGAGGCAAAGGCCAGGGTGGGACCCGCATTCAGTTCTCCCAGCATGCGCTCCGCCATCGCCGTGGTGGGGCTCGATTCGCGACGGTATCCAAATGCGTCGACGCTGTGATGAAACGTGGCGGAGAGGTGGATGGGGGGAACAATGGCGCCCGTGTCCGGGTCGACAAAATGGTAGCCTTGGGCTAGCAGGGACTCAACATGCGGCTCCTCGGCCATGGGGTCCTCCTCGCTCGCTTAGGCGCGATGGCGTAATTCAGGGCGGCGCCGAGCGCCCCCAGTATAGCGCCGGGGGCCGGGCGCCGCGGCGGCAGGAATTCGGCGGTGGCTGAAAAATTTCTTCAATAGGTGGCAATGGGTGTCGCCAAGAGTTGCCGCCGAGATGCATGATGCATCCTGGAGAGAATACGGGACGTCCCGGCAGCAGTTTTCCGGCCGGTTCCGTCTATTCCCAGGCTTCCCATCCCGGTTCCGTCTCGGGGACCGGTGAGAAAGGAGTTCATGATGGTTCCTGAACCGAAACTTCTCGTACCCGGCCCCACCCCCGTTCCCCAGGCCATTTTCCAAGCGATGATCACGCCTATGGTGGCGCACCGCAATCCGGAGACGGTAGAGCTTCACCACCGCATCGTCCAGGGCCTGCAAGCGTTGTGGTCGACAAAGGGCCCGGTTATTCTGCAAAGTTCCAGTGGCAGCGGAGCTCTCGAAGCATCAATCGCGAACGCGTGTGCTCGCGGTGACCGCGTGCTGGCCGTCTCGGCCGGGGCGTTCGGTGAACGGTTTGGCACGATCGCGACGCGGCTCGGCATGGATGTGGACTGGCTCCGATTCCCATGGGGTGAGGCGACGCCGCCGGACGATATCGCGGCCGCCCTCCGCCAGAAGAACTATCAGGCGGTTCTGCTCATCCATAACGAGACCAGCACCGGCGTCCTGCACCCGATCCCGGAGATTGCGCGCGCGGTCCGCAACCTGGTGCCGGTCATCCTGGTTGACTCCATCAGCGGGACCCCGTCCGTTCCCACGGACATCGACCCCTGGGGCGTCGATATGGTGATCGCAACCTCCCAGAAGGGCTTTATGATGCCGCCGGGATTGGGCCTCGTGGGACTTGGACATGATGCCCAGTCGCACTTTCGAGGCGAGCCCAGTCTGTATTTCGATTTCGGGCCCAGCACGACCGGCCAGTTCCACTACACCATGCCGGTGTCGATGATCTTTGCCCTTGCCAAGAGCGTCGAACTCTTAGAAGAGGAAGGAGCCGAGGCCCGGTATGCCCGTCATCGTCTGATGAGCGAGATGGTATGCGCCGGGGCCGCGGCGATGGGCTTTACCGTGCTGGGCGATATGGCCCGCCAGTCCCCCACGGTCACTGTCATCGCGCCTCCCGACGGCGTGAGCAACCACGACATCCGCGGCTTCGCCCATCGGCACGGCCTTGATCTGGCCGGCGGCATCGGACAGTGGGCGGATCGTGCCCTGCGAGTCGGCCACGTAGGCGCTACCGGTCCCCTCGACATGCTGATGGCCATCAACATCCTGGAGCTCTCGCTGGCCACGGTGGGCCACATCCCGGTGGACGGACGCGGCAGCGCGGCCGCCCTCAAAGTGTGGGAGCGCCACGTCAAAGAGACCGAGGGTGTCCCCGTCAAGGCGTGACACCAACCCGTGAGAAGGACGGAGGTGCCCCTTGCAGGGACACCGCGTCCTTCTCTTTTGGGCATGCGTCATGAGGGGTCCGCCTGCGCGACTCCCTGCACGTCGGTACGCTTCTGTCGTCACCACCCACTGCCGGGTGCGTGGACTCGGGTCTCACCGTCCGTAGGGGCTCCTGTGCTCCTGGTGGCGCGGATCGTACCAGGACCCACGTGAGCGAGGTCGTGTGGGGCGCCGGGGCGGGCCGTCGGACCGGCTTCCAGGCTCTTGTCCGTGTTGGTCCGTGAAAGAGCGCCAGCGGGGGCACGGGATGACCGAGTGGGCGGTCGCGATGATCGACGGTGCGGCGACTTTGCGCGTGCTGGCGGTCTTCCGCCAACAGCCGGCCCGTTGGGCGCCGTGGTCTCACCCCCGACCGTCTAGCAGAACGCGCCCTTCCGGGGCCGG
>JAKATP010000195.1 GCA_021818685.1 Bacillota bacterium
GCGACCCGCGATGGCGGCGACTGGAGGGCGGTCCGCGATGAATTGGTCGATGCCATGGTGGAAGAGCCGCCACATGTAGCCGTGGAGGCGGTCGAACCCGATTACACGCTGGTGCTGCGATGGGACGATCCCGCCCCGCCAGACGAGCCATGGGCCAAGCTTACGCTCGACGCCACCGCCCGTCTCTGGGGTGGCGGCGTCCGTCTGGAGCGCGAGCGCGGAGCCGCACTCATCGCGGACAAACCGGTGGTAACCCGGCGCGCCCACGTGTGAGAGGAGAGGAGATATGGATCTGCTCGCAAGAGCCCAGGAACGCTACGGAGCCGAGTACCGCCAGATCTGGGAGGGAAGTTTCGCCGAATACCTCGACATCGTCCGGCGCGACCCCGCGGTGGCGCGGCTGGCCCATTCCCGCCTCTACGATATGGTGCGGCAAGCAGGCGTCCGCGACACGAGTGACGGACCCGAATTCGCCTTCTTTGACGACCAGCTGTTCGGGATCAAGCCGGTGCTCCGCCGGATCTTGGAATACTTCTCCGCGGCCGCGATGCGGGCCGACGCCCACAAGCGGGTCTTGCTGCTGGTGGGACCGGTCGGAACCGCCAAGTCGCATCTGGTCATGATGTTGAAGCGAGGCCTCGAAGAGTACAGCCGGACAGACGCGGGCGCCCTTTACGGCCTCGTCGGCTGCCCGCTGCATGAAGAACCGCTGCACCTCATACCGCCCGCGCTCCGGGAAGAGGCCGAGTCCGAGCTCGGCGTCACTATCGAAGGCAGTCTGTGTCCGCGCTGCCAGGCACGGCTGGACGCAAGCCACGGCGATCTGAGCGCGTTCCGGGTAGAGCGGCTGTTTCTCTCGGAAAATCGGCGTGTCGGCATCGCCACCTACGCAGCCGGGGAGGAGAAGACGCAGAGTCTTTCGGACCTCGTGGGCAAACCCGACCTGGCCCAACTGGCTGCCGTCGGCCGCGAGGATGATCCCCAGGTGTTTGACTTCGGCGGGGAGCTAGACCGCGCCTCCCGCGGACTCTTTGAAGGCATCGAACTTTTGAAGTGGGTGCCCGAGCTGCTCTATACCCTCATTACGGTGTCGCAGGAGCGGCAGATAAAAGCGCCGGATTTCCCCGTGACGTACCTGGACACCGTCCTCATCGGCCACACCAATGCGGCCGAATACCAGCGCTACATTGCGGACAACAAGAATGAAGCCATTCGGAGCCGGCTCTACATGGTCCGGGTGCCATACGTGCTGAGGGTGCGGGATGAGGAGGCCATCTACCGGCGCATGGTAGATGAGGCGCGCCTCGCCCAGCATCTGGCGCCGGGGACCTTAAAGGTGATGGCACAGTATGCGGTGTACTCACGCCTGTACCAACCGGCGGATCGGAGTCTCTCGCGCTGGGACAAGCTGCGCCTGTACGATGGGGACCGCATCCAGGACATCGTCGAGCACCGGGTGGAGGATCTGCATCAGGAGTTCCCGGATGAGGGGATGGCGGGGCTCTCCCCTCGCGACAGTTTCAACGTGCTCACGCAAGCGCTCGGACTGACGTCGGTCCCGTGCGTCACGCCGATAGACGTGTTGCGCACCTTTCGCGTCTTCGTGGCGGAACGGAAGTTCCTCGGTATCCAACGCCCGGAAGAATGGAAAGCGCTCGATGATGCGATTGGCGTCGTGCGCCAAGAGTACGACCGGCTCGTGAAGGAGACCGTCATGGAAGCGTTCGTGCACGCATTCGAGGACTCCGCCCAATCCCTCTTTGCCCGCTACCTGGATGAGGCGGAGGCGTTCATCCGGAAGGACCGGCTCCGCGATCCGGTCACGGGCGAACTTCGGCAGGCAGACGAAAAGCTGCTCCGTCAGGTGGAGGATCAATTGGGGGTGAGCGAATCCAGCGCCCGCGGCTTCCGGGATGAGATTCTGGTCGCGGTGGGGGCCGCCGCCCGCCGGGGGGAGCCCATCCGCTGGCGCGACCACCCACGGATGGAGCAGGCCATCAAGCAGCAGCTGTTCCAGGATGTCCGCAATCTGGTGCGGACAGCCACCACCGTCCGGAACCCGGACCCGGCCCAGGAGGCAAAACTGGCCGACGTCAAGGAGGCCCTCGGCGGTCAGGGATACTGCTCCCACTGTTCCGAAGCGCTCCTGGCGTACGCGGGATCCCTACTGAGTCACGACTAACCCCGACCAGAGGCATGATGCCCGGCAAAACGGGGGAGCGGGCGAATCCGGGCGCGCCTCAGATGGCTCGGGGACGCCCGGAGCGTTTAACGGCCGTCCGGGGGCGGATCACGAAAACGCCGGCGCATGGCCCCCGGTATGGCCGACGACGCTTGGGGAATCCGATGGAAGAGCGACGGTGGACGGGGCGCCCGCCCGTACGCGGGACCCGATGCCGCCCGCCGCCAGATGCTCCCCGCCCACCCGATATCCGCATCGAGCGGCAGAAAAAGCCCAACGGGGCGTCGGTCACCGCCGCACGCGGCATCGCCGGCTCGGGCGTTTTCGCGCCCCGTGCCCGTCCGCTGCTGTGTCGCCCCAGGTTCTTCGGCCCGGGCCACCACCAGAGGCGGTCTCCGCCGTCGCGCTCCCAACCCCACCCTGCCTCGATGGGCGAGACGATTCGGCAGAGCCTGTCACACACCGCGGCGAAGGGCGCCCGAGATTACCATCACCAGCTCGTACTGCCGTCAAAACCGGCCGCCTCGCGCAGGTCTTGCCGGGCCTCGTCACGAATAGGCAGGAAGCCCGGCAGTCCGCCACCCTCCGCCGTTACATGTGGCTCATCCCCGTCGACCGGCTCCCAGCCCGCTGCCAGCTGAAACTGCTCGAGGGCGCCGGCCACGCGCCCGGTCGCCGTATCCAGAATCGGCACCACCGAGACGTCGACGACACGCCGCGATCCGGCCCGGGTCCGCACGCTTACGCGCTCGCGGACCGGCATACGCTGCGCCATCGCGTCAATCAGCGGACAGTCCCCCACACACAGACGGTGGCCAGCCCGGTCCTGGTGGTCGAGCGGGCTTCGAAAACAAGCATGCCCGACAAGCGTCTCGGCGGTGAAACCCAAAAGCGCCTCGGCTGCCCGGTTCCACCCCACCATGCGCCGCCGTGTATCGACCACATAACTCGGGACGGAAGCGTCCCGGATCGCGTCCACATAAAGGGCGAGGGCAGGGGCCACGGATCTAGCCGCCGTGTCCTCCATAGATATGAGGCGCGGATGAGCGCCGGGCGTCTCCATCGCCAACGACGGAGCCGGTCGTCCTAACAGAAATCCCTGGCCATAGTCACAACCCAGATCCTGCGCACAGGCCAGTTCACCCGCCGTCTCAATCCCCTCGGCCACGAGCCGGATGTTCAAGTCCTGGGTCCAGCCCCGAATCGCACGGACGATCGACTGCTTGCGCGCATCTTGGTCGATGCCGGCAATGAGCGCCCGGTCCACCTTAATAATGTGGGGCTGGATGGCCAGGGCCACGGTGGCCGTCGCATAACCGGTTCCGTAATCGTCCAAAGCCAGGAGATGGCCGGCATGGCGCCACCGGGCCATGGCGCTCAACAACGCGGGATTGTCTACGAGCGGCTGCCGCTCTGAAAACTCCAGCACGAGGGAACACCCGTCCACGGCCCGGTGGTCCCAGGGCTCGGGCAACTTCGGCCATCGGCCGTCCACGTTCAGGAAGAGATAATGACCGGACTCCCACGTCGTGGCGGCCGGGGCCAGCGCCAACGCCCGGCACCTCTGTTCCAAGTCCCGAGCGCAGCCGCTCTCCTCGGCCCAGGGAAAGAGCGCTGCCGGTGTGGCCCATGGGGAGTCAACCGGTCCGCGGATGAGCGCCTCGTGCCCCACCAGCATGCCCTGTGACAGATCCACGATGGGCTGCCACGCCACCCACAGTTGGCTCAGGAGATCGGGGTCCACACGGTCCCTCCCTAATTTCGGTGTCGGCGGCCGCAGAATGCTGGTCGTGTGAACCTTTCTCTTCGCCAAAAAAACTGTCGGTCCTTGTTACCGTAACCCAATAATCCCGGGTGAAGCGTGACACATGTCACGAATGTAGAAACTGTCCGATGTTTTGCGGAGTGACCCGCGGACCGACGTGCCCTGCTCGCCACCTGTCACTGGCACCGCGCCCTCGCCACGAGGTCGCACGAAACTCGACCCGGGTAGCGCGGCTGCCGGTCGTCTCGGCATCACATCACGGCGGCGCACCGGACCGGTCCGGCAGTCCTCCCCCCTATCATGGCCCCCCTGGATCCGAAGCCGGCGCGATTCTGGCGGTGATCCAAGACCGACGGGGAAGTGGGACGGATCGTATGGCAGCGGTGCC
>JAKATP010000196.1 GCA_021818685.1 Bacillota bacterium
TCTCCCCACGGCGAGCGACGCTACGACGCCTAAGCCTACGTACGTGAGCGTCCGGGCCCGGATGCGGTAGGGCACCGTCGACACGTACATGGAGGTGAAACCCCCAAAAAAGGCCCATACGCCGTAGGTGAAGTGTCCGAAGGCGAGACCGAGGAGCAGGCAGCCGAGCGTCGCGAGGGGTGCCCCGATGGCCTTCCGCCAGGGAAGCGGACCGGATTTGACCTGAAAGGCGCGATCGAGATCGGCGCCGACCGGTCCGGTGTGCACTGGCATGCGTGTACGCGTCCCCCCTGGCGCGGTCTCGTCTGATCGTCGGGGGGTTCAGGCCCGCCGATCGTGACATGGTCCCGGTCGTTACCATGCGCAAGTTGGGGCAGAGCCTTGCACGCATCCACGCGGGGGAGCGTCGCTCCCGCCGACGTAAACCGCTCCTCAAAGCAGAAGATGCGCGAGGAAGGCGGTGACGAGTCCCATCGCCAAGACCCAGACGGCAACCACCAAGAGGACCCTGCGCGACACCGACTGGCCCAGCATGGCTATGGAGGGGAGGCTCACGGCAGGGAGTGTGATCATGAGCGCCCCGGCTCCTCCGGGACCGAGGCCATAGCTCATGAGCGACTGCACGAGGGGAATCTCCCCGGCGGTGGGAATGACAAAGATCGTCCCCGCAACCGCTAGACCCACGACCACGAGCAGGTTGTGTCCGAGCGCGGAGGTCATGCTCGGAAACAGCCAGGCGCGCACGGCCCCCAGCATGGCGACAATCACGATGTACTCAGGAAGCAGGCCCACGGCGAGTCGGCCCAGCACCCGTAAAAACCGGCCCGGGCTCGGTCCATCATCGTCCGCCGTCTGTGCCGCGGCCGACGCGGCGGCCCGGTCGGGCACCCGATCGCGCGCGAGGCGGTCTCCGATGAGAACGCCGCCCGCCACCAGTATCAGCCCCACGGCGACGCGGAGCACGGCCCATCTCCACCCCAGCACGAAACCCATGAACACGATGGTGGCCGGGTTCAAGACCGGGTTTCCGAGCCAGTACCCCAGGACGGCTCCGGTCGAGAGTTGGCTTCGCTTCATGCTGACCGCGATTGGAGCCGAGCAGCATGTGCACATCATCGACGGCACCGCGGCTGCCACCGCGATCGTGGATGCTCTCCACCCCTTTTGGCCCAACAGGCCCAAAAGCCAACGGCGGGGAAGGAGGGTCTGCACGCCGGCACCTGCCACAAGCCCCACGGCGAGAGCCACCCAGATGTCTTTGAAGTAACCCAAAAAGTAAGAGACAGCGGCGGCTACGCCCACCGGAGGCGCCTGGGACTTTCCCCCCAGCACGAGGGAGGGCCCGAGGCTGTGGGAGGCGCTTACGGGCGCGAGCTTTAGGAAATAGGGATCCCACTTGGCATAGAACACGCCGACCACCAGGATCACGAGGAAGATGACGACGGCCCCCGTCCATCGGGAGGTCGGGCGTGGGCGCGATACCTGGTCTTCCATGACGATGACTGTCTCATGCCTCCCTGGAAATGCTGGTCCCCGCCCTCAGCCGAAGCCGATCGGGGCACAGATCGAGCCTACGACGGAGCGCGGGATGCGCCGAGCATCATGCAGCATTCGCATACACGGCCGTCCCCGCGGACTGCGGGCGGGGGCACCAGACATCCGCTACACTTGAACCTGGATGAATCGACGCGGGAGGTTAGGTCGTGCCCCAACTGTCTTTTATCAAACCCACCGGCCGGGTGACCCTTGGCAACTATATCGGCGCGCTCCGGCACTGGAAGCCTTCCGGGGGGAGCGTGTTTGCGGTCGCGGACCTGCACGCCATCACGGTGGCCTGGGCGCCGGAAAAGCTCCGGGAAAGCATTCTCGAGGTCGCGGCGGTGCTGGCCGCCCTTGACCTTCACACCGAGGGCGGTCTGGTGTTTCTGCAAAGCGGCGTCCCGACCCATTCCGAGATGACCTGGCTACTGCAGTGCATGGCGCGCATGGGCGAGCTGTCGCGCATGACCCAGTACAAGGCGGCCGGACGCGGGGACGGGAGCGTGAGTGTGGGCTTTTTCGCCTACCCGATCCTCATGGCAGCCGACATTCTCCTTTATGACGCCGATGGGGTGCCGGTGGGGGAAGATCAAAAGCAGCATGTGGAGCTCACCCGGGATCTGGCGCTCCGGGTCAACAACCTCTATGGGCCCATCTTCACCGTGCCGGAACCGCTCATCCCGGAGGTGGGCGCCCGCATCATGTCGTTAAAGAACCCGACCGCCAAGATGTCAAAGAGTCAGGATGACCCGGACGGGACCGTGCTCCTGCTGGATGATGCCGACGAGATCCGCCGCAAGGTCCTGGGGGCCGTGACTGACTCCGGCCGGGAGGTGTACTTCGACCCCGCCGGCAAGCCTGGCATCTCAAACCTGCTGGAGATTGCGGCTGGGCTCAGCGGGGAGTCGCGCGAGGCCTGGGCCGACCGCTACCGCACGACCGGCTACGGAGCCTTCAAGCGAGCGGTGGCGGAGGTGGTCGTCGAAGAGACAGCCGCCGTGCGCGCCCGCACGGTCTCCCTGCTGACCCACGCGGACGAATTGAAGGCGATCTTGCGGGACGGTCAGGAGCGGGCGCTGGCCAGGAGCGCACCCAAGGTGAGAGCCCTGAAGGCAGCCATCGGTTACCCGTTTGCGGATTGAATGCGGGATAGGCCTCCGATCCGGGACCGGCCCGGTCCTCCAGAGGGGGACTATACCGGTCGCTTACGTCCCATTTCTCGATCGGCGGCTGGCCCGGCTTGCGGCCCGCACGGCCTCCGGCCCCTTGACGGCGGGTTCGCGGGATGGCTGGCGGCGGGCCCTCGGAGAGGCCCTCGCGCCTCTCGTCGACGGGCATCGGCTGGTGACGGGACGTAGTCATCCGGGAGGCCCGGAGGAAGGATGGGTGATGACCGTCTTCCGGACGGCCGGCGGCGAGGTGCGGGCGTGGGGCCTTCACGGCGCCCGGCCCGGCCCTGCCCTCTCGCACGACGACGCCTGGGACGACTTCCGGGCCGCCGCGGGCGAAGGGCGTTTCTTTCTGGCGCATGATCTCCTGGAACCAGCCTGGCGTTCTTCGCGCGCTCCGCGGATGCAAATTGCCATCTTTGTCGCGGCCGCCTTTTACCACCGAAGTCGTCACAATCTTTTGGGGGCCGGCAAACTTTTTTGCAAGGCTGAGGCCGAGGTGGTCCGGGATCCGGAGGCGGACGGCCGGCTCGTGGCAGCACTGCAGGCGCTCGCACGGGATCCGGAGCGGGCCGAGCCGCTCACGGCCGAGGGCCTTGACCTTCTGATCCAGTGGGGCCGCAGGCCCTGCGCAAGCCATCCTAGTGCTCGTGCGGGGGAGTGTGCTTGCGGATCCGGTGGAGAGAAGTAGCGCGGATGCTCGTGTTTGCCGTCGTTCTCGGCCTCACTCTATGGTTTGGCGCCCGCTTTTAGGGCCGGTGGGGTGCGGCACACCGATCGTGCCCGGCGCCGATGCTCCTTGAACCAGTGCGTCCGCAGGTAGAGTGCGGACGCCAGGACCCGGGCCGGAGGCGGTCTTCTTCGACCACAGATGGACGAGAGACAGGAGGAGTCGAACGGTGCGGGTCTTCGTGACAGCGCCCCTTTGGGACGAGGTCCTCGATGTGCTGTCGAAAAGACATCAGGTGGATATATGGCCGGGACCCTATCCCGTGCCCGCAGCGGCGCTCGCTGTCGGGATCCGGGATGCCGACGGCGTCTTATGCATGCTGACCGACCATTTACCGGCGAAGTTGTTGGAGGAGGCACCGACCCTCAGGGTGGTAGCCAACATGGCGGTGGGATTTGACAACATCGATGTCGACGCCGCCACCCGCCTCGGCATTCTCGTGACGAACACGCCAGATGTCCTGACGGAAGCGACAGCCGAATTTACCTGGACCCTCATCCTGGCGCTTGTGCGCGGACTGGTGCCGGCGAGGGAGGCGCTCTTGGCCGGCTCCTGGACGCACTGGGCGCCCGACGCCTTTTTGGGACACGAGCTGTCGTCGAAGACGCTGGGCATCGTAGGACTTGGCCGGATCGGCCAGGCGGTGGCCAGACGGGCGGCGGCCTTCGGAATGGAGGTGACCGCCCTGGGTGGGCGGAGCGGGGGGTCCTACCCCCGGCTCGCGCGCGCAGAGTTTCTGGCCCGGGCCGACGTCGTAAGCCTCCATCTGCCCCTGACCGGCGAGACGGCCCAGATAGCCGATCGGAGCTTCTTCGGGGCCATGAAGCCGGGGGCTTTCTTCGTCAACACCTCGCGCGGTGGACTGGTGGACG
>JAKATP010000197.1 GCA_021818685.1 Bacillota bacterium
AGTCGTCGTACACGCAGGAGACCCCCATCTATCGTGAGCGGAGCGTCCGCCGGCGGCTGGCCATGTTGGACGACCGAGCCGTGCTTCTTCCGCAGCGAGACAATCCGGCCGCGGGCTCTCGGCGCTCCGGGGTATTCCAGAGAACCGGGAGGCCCCGGCCGGAGCCGGGGGAGACTTAGAAGGGCAAGGCGTCGGCTTCCACAACCTCTTCGCGCTCTTCCGTCTCGGAAGCCTTGGTGCTGCTCTTCTTGGGCTCCAGGAACCGGACGTCCTCCGCCACGACTTCCGTCGCACGCCGCTTCTGGCCGTCCTGGGTTTCGTAAGGGCGAATCTGCAACCGGCCCTCAAGGACCACCAGCGAACCCTTGTGCAGGTACTCGGCCACGATCTCACCCAGCTTGCGCCACGCGACCCAGTCGATGAAGTCGACGTCCTGCTGGCCCTCTTTGGCCCTTGGGCGGTCGACGGCGAGCGAGAAACGGGCTACCGGAATGGCGCTGGTCGTGGTCACACGCCGATCGGGGTCAGCGGTCAGACGGCCGATCAGGATAACTTTGTGCACGAGTCCGCATGTCGCTCACAAAATGCCCGGAGGGCTGCGGGGAAGGATGGCGACTGCCTTTTGCATAACCGACCGATACAACGAGTCTGGGCCTGCGCCAGCTGAACGCGGCACTCTCGGCTCAAGCGTTGCAAAGCCGCATCGAGCAGCGTCGACATGCGTATGATCCACCGTTCTCTCGGAGCCGTGCTCCAGGGGCGCCCGCGTCTGTCCGAGAAATGGAAACGTCTGCACACCCGAAGCCCCCGCGCCGGGCGGGGGCCACACCGGCGGGAAACGCGGACAGGCGTTAGGACGGCGACTCGCTCTGGAAGAACCGGGCACGCGGAATCCGTCGGCGCCGGTTGCCACCGCTCCATCGCGGGGTTTCGTGAGGGGATCCCAACAGCACGGCGGTCCAGGACCATTCCACGCGCGGGGAGAGTTGGCTCGCCCGCGCGGGCTCGGCGATCCAGCGCTGGATCGTATCCCAGCTCTAGGTAGCAAAGAGCCACTGCTAGTCTTCGACGGCCCCTTCTTCCGGCATCGTCGGGATGATGATGGCCGCATGGCGGCGCGGGTCGAGACGCTCGGTGTGATACCGGTGGAAGAGACGCTGAACCGGCGGTGGAATCAGCATAAGGTAGCCCCCTTAGGGCGAGGGGAACGGCAGGGGCGGGGGGCACATTCTGCTGAGCCCAGGCCCGACCATCGCCAGTAAATCCTGTTCGATCGTTGTCAACGCCTGCGGCCGTGTCAGAAGAGCTCGGGCATCATCCCCGTCCGGCACATCACGCGTATAGGTGAGCTGTTGCAGGAATAACCGGGGCGAAAAGGCGTCGTGGCAGGTGGCCCGGGCTTGCGGTAGTACGGCATCGAGGGAGACCACGCCCGACGTTAACAGCCCGTGCCAATCCAGGCAGTCACGGGCTTGGGCCCACCGTCCAAGGGTATAGGCTTTCGGGGCCGCGATATCCCGCGCATCCGCGACGGCAAGCCCTCGCCACCCATGAAAAGCCTGGAGGTGGGGGCACAGGTAGGCGAGCAGGGTGACGGAGACGTCCTTGAGACGCCCGTGGATCTGATGGGGCCACCGCTGCACCCACTCCACGTGGCGAAACCGCCGGAGAAATGGTTCGAGATCGGGCAAATCGGGCAACGCGGCCAGGGGCTGCATTGTGAAAAAGCGAGGTCGCGCGACTGGCGGTGGCCCATCGGTAAGGCCAAGGCCGTTCCTCCGGCCAGATAGAACTGCTGCACGGCCGGCCACTCCGACAGCTGACTCGCCTCTCTTTCATCACCCCGGCGTCTTGATGTATCGATGAGACTAAACTAAACTTAGTCTACAAGGAGGACGGCACGATAAAGTACGTCAATGTGCACGAGGCCAAGACCCATCTGTCACGTCTCCTAGACGAGGTCAACGGCGGCACCGAAGTAATCATCGCCAAGGCGGGCAAGCCCGTTGCCCGCCTGGTGCCCATCGAGTCGCGGAGGCCCACACGGACGCCGGGCTTCCTCCGAGGCAAGATTCGGGTGGCGGACGACTTCGATGCACCCCTGTCTCCGGATGTGCAGAAGTCGTTTGAGGGAACAGGCCCGTGAGGTTGCTGCTGGACACCCACGTATACCTGTGGTTCCTGGCCGCTTCCGATAGACTGCCCCCCCTCGAATATGAACGGATACAGGAGGCGGAGGACGTTTTTGTCAGCGCGGCTTCCGTCTGGGAAGCCGCCATCAAGGTCCGGGTCGGAAAGCTGGATGTGGATCTTGCCGAGCTGGTCCGCGGCATAACGAGAAGCGGATTTCTAGAGCTGCCGGTGACAGCCGCCCATGCTGCCGGAGTGGCTTGCCTACCATCGATACACGCCGATCCGTTCGATCGACTTCTGGTCGCGCAGGCCTTGGAGGGACCCCTGGAACTCGTGACGGCCGACGCCGTGCTGGCCGGCTATTCGGACCTGGTTCACGTGGTGAGTTAGTTCGATCCTGCTCCATGTCGAATGCCTTTGGGCACACCCCGAGGTGCGGCCGCGGGGCATCGCGATCGGGTCGTCGGGCACCAATACCTCTGTCCCAGTGCGGCACGGCCTGTTGGCGGTTGGGCGCTCAGACAACGGAGGTCCCGACGAGCCGGTGAGCGGCCGCGGTGACGGCGACCAGCACGGGGGCCTTCAGGCTCATGTCTTCGAAGGGTCATATCGAAGCGCCCCTCCCGTAAAATCAGGAGGCGGGCGGTTCGAGGCGGCGGACACCGGGAAGACGGCGGAGCTGCTTCACACGGTCGGGTGCAATCCGGATCGCGAACGCGGGAATTGTCGTGGAGATCCAGGTGATGTGCCCCAACTGCTCCAGCTCCTTGCGCGCGATGGGGAAGTCGAGGAAAACGAGCCAGTCTTCCACCATGATGGGGCACCTTTCTGTGTGGAGGGAAGACGCCACCGAGTCTTGTCGACGCGGGGCCCGCTCCAAGCTGATCCGGGCGCTAGATTTTCCGCGGGAACCGGAAGCGACGCTCCATCGGGATGGGCTGGGTGGGGATGAGTGGTCAGTGAGAGGGCGAGGTAGCCTCGACCGCCGCGGATAGTCGTGGCGCGAGGATAAGGGCGGGTAGCCTGAACAAACGTGCGGCCGATGCGTGAGGGAACTGAGCGTCGTCTCGCCCGTAGGGCGAGAACATGGCCTGGTGTCGGGCATTGGCGACAACGCCGTCAAACCCGATCAGGCGACGAATACCGGCCGCGCGTCCCCACGCGTGCGCAAGAAGCGACACGAAGACCTGGCGGCGGGCGAGCGCGTCTCCCAACCACCGGTCGGTGGCGGTCCGATCCGCTTCGACTGCGAAGACCATGGCCTCGAGGCGGCCCCAAATGTCCTCCGGCTGGGTGCCCGCCGCGGTCAGCCCAAAGTCGTCGGATACCGGCATTCGAACGGCCCGTGGTGCCGATCCCCTGACGGCGTGGTCTTCTCGCGGGACCCGAGTCTCGACATGCACCATCCGGTTTCCGTTAGGCACGACACGCCCTCCTATCAGGTTTACATAAAGTGTACGGCAGCGCACCCGTCCCGTCAACGCGGCGACTGCAGAACCGCCGACGGGGCGCCGGGTCTATTGGTACTCGGTGTCGGACTGGCCATGAAGCGGCACCGTCATGGGGACGGTCCAGGAAGGACCCGGTCGGTCGTCCCCCGGTTGGGCCACGGGGTGAACTCCGCCCGGACGGTGCGTGCAAAACCGGGGCCCACTCTCTCCGGGACGGTTGCCCGTGACGAAGTCTGGTGGGGAGCCCGGGGGCTCATCGCGGGGCCGAAGCGCCGCATCCCGCCCGCCGAGGAGTGAGCTCATGGCTGTGCCCGCCAGCCGGA
The DNA here is from genome assembly GCA_021818685.1 of Bacillota bacterium. Taxonomy (GTDB): domain Bacteria; phylum Bacillota; class Sulfobacillia; order Sulfobacillales; family JAIMBI01; genus JAKATP01. The sequence goes on from JAKATP010000197.1 coordinate 3,908, forward strand.
CTCGGAATTCACCACCATCGCGCGGCTGCCCGGGCCCCACGTTGTCTCGACGTCCAGGTCTGCGACGGTTCGGGACCGGGCGGAGAGCGGCTACGGTCATGATGGGGCGACTACGCGTTGAAACGCCCCGATCGTTTCGTCATTCTGAAGGGAAAACGGGAAGAGACCGCCAGGCTCAACCCCGTGGGCAAGCGCGCGTTCTTCCCGCGGAACGAAACGCAGGGGGCCATCGGCCATCGGCCGATGGCGCATAACCCGGCGCCCAGAGGGGGAAGGGGCATGACCAAGCGGGATGCGGGATCCGATTCGGGCTCCTGGTTAACCCCCAATCTCTGGAAGATTGCGGGGTCGGCGTTTTTCGCAGACTTCGGCTATCAGGCCGTGCTGGC
>JAKATP010000198.1 GCA_021818685.1 Bacillota bacterium
CGGGCGCGCGCACTTAGACCTGGCGGTGGCGATCTGAGACTGGGCGTCGATCTGCGGGCCGTGGAGACGCCGTCCCGGCTGGTGTCGGGAATCAGGATTCGGTCGGCAGGTCGACCGAATCTGGAGGAGAACCTGTTCCCGCTCTACCGGGGCTCAATGCAGTGGTCAAAGCCGTCATCCGTTCGGACGAAACGCGGTGGATGACAGGACACCACGACCGCTTGTTACCCGGCGTCTTGCAGCGCGCATGCGGGACGGGATCGCGGCGACTTTCCACCACATAGGCTGCCGGGATAGCGAATCCTGCACGGTCCGGACGGAGAAGTCCAGCACCGGCCCCGGATCCCTTCCGGGCGTTCCTCGCCGGGTCCCGGACCGACGAGGGTCACCGATTGGTGCGGGCGGTCGGGTGCGGGACGCCCGATGTAGAAGCCCTGAGCGTAGTCGCGCCCGAGATCGCGAACCGTGTCCCGCTCCCGCGGCTGTCTCCACCCCTTCGGCGACGAGACCGATCCCGAACTCACGCGTCCAGGTTCTGAACGGTCGCAAGAATGACGGCCGCTCGCCGGGCAGGTCGACGTGCGCGATGAGGCTGCGGTCAATCTTGATAAGATCCGGCAGGACCTCCAGACCCATCGCCGCCGCCGCCCAGCCGGTCCCGTTGTCATCGATCACGAGGGGTGCCCGGCACGGCACCGGCGGCGGAGGGCGCGGAGGAGTGAGGCATCCTGAAGGGTTGGGGTGCGCTCCGAGATCTCAAGCACCAGGGGTGCTTCGGCTACGGTTTTTCATCGAAGGGGGCCAGTGCCCGTCCCTGTGGAAGAAGAGTCCGTATCCGGGGACCCAGTCTCGGAGGGCCTCTCCGGCGGCGACCTGGCCGGCCTGCGACGGGGCTCGTAACCCACGATGCTCCCGTCCCGAAGGTTGGCAATGGGAGGCCAGCCGATAGCGAGGTCATGGAATACCTCCGAGCCACCACATCCCCGCTTAAGTTCCTGAACCCCATCTTGAGCCGGCAGGAGGCCCTGGCAGGTCAAAGTTGTGACTCCTTTCAGCCCGCTGGGGTGTCTTCTAGCGAGAAAACAGGCCGCCGTCAAGGATCGGGACGGTGAGAGGCGCCCTCCCTGTGGCACAATGGCGTCGTTCCTACGGGCATCGCGGAGCGTCCATTCGCGCTCGCCGGTGAAGATGGATGATAGGGGATGAAGACCGACGCGGTGATGGACCCAGATCGATGACGCGTGAAGGACGGGGATTGAAGGGCAGCGACGTCGGCAGAGATGTAGAAGGAGGTCGTACTCGTGTCGAGCGATCAAATCGCCTGGAGTGGCATCATCCCACCCATGGTGACCCCGTTTCGCCGGGAGGATGAAGAACTGGACGAGGACGCGTTGCGCGGCGAGGTAAACACGCTCTTGCAGGCCGGGGTGCAGGGGCTCTGCGTGACAGGCTCGACCGGCGAGGGGGCCGCTGTCACCGCGGCCGAGGCGCGGCGGGTGGCGTCAGTGGTGGTCCAGGAAGTGCGGGGACGGGTGCCCGTGATTGCCGGTATCATTCAGAACTCCACCCGGATGGTGCTCGACTATGCCGATGCGGTGCGGGATGTTGGCGTCGATGGTCTTCAGGTGACGCCGGTCCACTACTTGTTTGCGCCCGATGCAGACGGCACCGTGAACTACTATCGGGCCGTGGCCGGGCGGGGCCTTCCCGTCATGATCTACAACGTCATCCCCTGGGCGTTTTTGGAGTCCCCCGTGCTGGTCCGGGTCATGAGTGAGGTGCCCGGAGTCGTCGGCGTGAAGCAAAGCGGCGGGGACCTCCATAAGCTCGCCGACCTCCTCCTTACGGCCCCGCACGGCAAGCGCATCTTCTCGGCCGTGGACGACCTCCTCTATCCATCTTTCGCCCTCGGTGCCCACGGGGCCATCGCCGCCATCCTCACCATCCTGCCCCGCACCTCGGTCAAATTGTGGGAAGCGGTCCGCGAGGGGCAGCATGACACGGCACGTGCCCTGCACGCCATCCTGCTCCGGATGTGGCGGGCGGTGGACGGACCGAACATGCCCGCACGAGCCAAGGCCGCCATCGCGTTGCAGGGACGACCGGTTGGCGTGGCGCGAAGTCCGTCAGCCACGGTGACGGACGACGACACAGCTCGCATCATCGAGGCCCTGCGGGGAGCTTCCGTCTCCGAGGGGATCACCCTGACGGCGCGTTAGGGCTTGTGATCCGGTGAAGGGCCACGCGGCGCCGGAACGGGATACGGAGGCCGGACCTCGCCTGCCGGTAGCGTAAGGGGTTCCGGGCGGGAGCAGACCATGCGTCCGGAGCCCCATGTCTCCTTAGGGCCGCTCGCTTACACAGCGCCCGCCCGGCGGAACTCGGCCACGCCGGACGGGAGCAGACATACGGCGGCCATACCGAGTCCGGCCACCACCATGGCACTACTCGCGCCCACCATCCAAATGCGCACGCCTGCCGCCTGCACGAGATAGCCGCCAACTACGGTGAACAGGATCGTGAGGCCCGCGAAGAGTGAGCGCAGGCTTGCCGTGATGCGGCCCATCTGGGAGACCGGGAGGGCTCCTTGAATAAAGGTTGCATATCCGGTGCTCGCCATCGCCTGGGCCATACCGAGCACTGTGAGGCCTGCCGCCGCCGTCCAGAAGTCGTGGGAAACGGCGTAGAGGAGATATCCAACGCCCGCCAGCACCTGTCCGATACCCAGAAGCCAACGCACCGGCGTTTTGGTAGCGGTGAAGAAGCTCAGGCCAGAACCCGCGAAGTAACCCACGCCCGCCGTGCTCATGAGAAGGCCGTAGTCACTGGCGCCGAGGTGAAGCGCCCGATGGACGAAGACCACCTCCTGGGCGTCGGCTCCCGCGCCGAAGACCATGAACAGGCCTGCGCAGGCCAAGACTCCCGCGGCGATGGGACGGGCTTTTAAAAACGCGCCCACCATTTTCAGATCGTCGAGATACGACGGAGCGGGGGCTTCCCCGTCATGGAGGGATGGAGTCAGGGTCAACGGTGGCGCGAAGCTCAAGAGTGCTCCCGATATCAGGAGAGCCGCCGCCACGCATCCGATGACGGTATCAGGCCGACCATGGATGAGGAGGGCACCGGCGAGCGCCGGACCGAGGATGAGGGCACCGTACTGAAACACGCCTTGCGCGGCATTGCCGCGTGTACGCCCGGACGCCGGGACGAGCTCACGAAAGTACGGGTTGAAGGCAGCCCGGAACATGCCGCCCAGCACGGCCACGCACCCGAATACCCCATATATCACGAGAGTACTGGGGGCTATTTCGAGGAGCAGCACGGCGGCACCGGCGGTGATGTTCGCGAGTGCCAGCGTGCGGCGTTTGTCCCACCGGTCCGTGTACCGACCTACGAAGGACCCGGCCGCGAGCAGGGCCACCTGCGGCACGATCCACAAGAGAGCCACCGCGGGGGCCGAGTGCGTCCGATCCAGCACCAGGACATTGACACCCACAAGGAGCATCGTTTGTCCGAGGCCCGCGGCTGCCAGCGCCGTCAGCACGATGGCGAACGCGTGCCGGTCAGACCCCGTCATCGCGGCTTGGGCCCTCCGACGCCGATTCCTCCCCGTCCTGGACCGTCAGGCGAACGTCAACGCGCCAGGTCCGAGCGCGATCCGGCTCACGGGAGGGGGCGGCTTCCCACGTGCCCAAAAGCGCTAACAGCGCCTCCATCAGAGCCGTGATCTCCTCGGGAGTGCGCGAGATCCAGGTTCTTGCCCCAACCGGACGTGACCCGGACGCAGGGGCGTCGGCATCGGCGCGCCGGAAGTGTACGGTCTCGGCCCGGTAATAGCGTTCGAGAATCCCGCCGTTGGCCTCCGTGCGCGAAAGCGAGAGGAGGCCCGCCTGATGGAGCTTCTTTATGTGATAGTGCACATTGCCACGCGACTCGCATAGGGCGTCGGCGACCTGGGCGGCCGTCTGCTCCTCACGGACAAGTGCGTGAAGGATCCGGATACGGAGCGGATTCGTAAGGAGCTTAATCTGTGACTCCTGTAGGGGGAGTTCTCGGGATGGCGCCATGGCCGCCTCTCCTATCCGTGAATTAGGTCGATCTAGAATGTAGATTAAAAGCGACTCGATGACAAGTCGAAGTTCGGTGTCGGCAGTGGCCGATCAGGGCTTCCACCTCATGAACGAAGCCAAGGAGGTGTGGGAAGCTGTGTCGCGAACGTTTGCGGTGACGGATGACGGGGATGGAATCTGGAGCCGAATCCGGGATCAC
>JAKATP010000199.1 GCA_021818685.1 Bacillota bacterium
TGGACGGGCATGTCCGGATCCCCGAAAACATCCTCACCGGGCCCCGGCGTGGCAGGTGTTCGACGCGTCCTTTCTCCGAAACCAGCTCCTGGCGAGCGTACGGACCGCAGCCACCAAGCCGGGTCCGGCACGATGAGACGGCATGGGGCCCCGGCGTCCCCATTTCGCCTCGGCCACAAAAGGGCCCCTCGCAGGCGATATCACCTATAGAGCGGGGGGCACCCCGCTTGCGCACGGCAGCGGCCAAACAAAGGGGTATCCCGTGGCGCCTGATCAGCGGCCCGTAATTTGGTAGAGCTGAAAGCCGACCGGCCAGCCTTTCTCCGACAGTCGCTCTTTTAGCACCGCATGGTGCGAAAGCCAGGTTAACAGCGGACGGGCCTGGCCCATCGGCCCCTCCGCAAACGCAAACCAGACCTGATGGCCCGCTAAGAGAATTCCGTCCTGTCTTAAGGCCGGCACCGACACGGCCCGGGCAAAATAAGCCCCCTTGGTATTGAGCTTTATGTATTCAGTCCAGGTGAAGTGGCCTGGATAGGGGCGGATCGTAATGGGGAGATGGTGTGCATCAATAAAGTACTGCAAGGTGTATTGAACTCCGCTCGTGTTGTCGAAGGCCACAATCGACTGGTCCGGCTTGACCCCTTTGGCCCACGTCAGCACGGGTGTGCGCCAATTCTCCAGGGAGATGCCTTGTCCCCTTGGCCACTGGGGGAGCGCCACGATGAAAGTCGCGACCAGCACGGCCCAGCTGACAGGGACGCTGCGTAGCGACAGCCAACCGGCCGCACTACTCAACGCGATACCCATCGTGGCCGGCAACGCGTAAACCGCATCCAGGATGTGGAAATGTAGGTACGTGAACACGAGATACTCGAGGAGCAGGGGCACGATGAGCCACGAGAGACCGAGCCAGAAGGCTCGCCGCATGGGCGTGTGGGTCTCGTGGCCCTTGCGGGGCGTAAGGGCGTTGACAATTCCGATGCTGACGCCGAGCACGATGAAAACCGTAATCGGCGACTGGGGAGGGGTTTTGATCCAGGCGTTGGGATAGCGCAGGATGTCGGGAAGCGTTTGCAGAGGCACCCAACTCACCTGGCCGCCGTGGAGGATGGAAGGCACCAACGGCAGCGATAAAAAGGCGGCGCCAGCCACGATAGCCCCGTAGAGCTGGTAGCGGTGGGAATTGATACGTCCAGCTCGCCAGGCCCACGTCATCCACAGGAGTTGCGCCATGGTGTAGAACACCATGTCCAAGAAGGAATACACACCGAACAAGGTGGCAAGACCGTAGAGAAAGCCCCAGCGTTGGCTGGACGGGTCGTCCTGGGCGTCAATGAGGCGCACCATGGCGTAAAACGACAGCGCCGCAAACCAGAACAGAAACGCAAAGGAACGGGCTTGTTGTGCATAGGTGACGGCCCAGGGGAAGGCCCACCATAACATCACCGCCACGGCGCCGCCGATGCGGCCCAGGAGATAGTCGCCCAAGCGCCAGAGGGTGAGGCTCGCCATTATAAAAGCGAGGGCGCTGGGCACCCGCACCCAGAAGGCTGACCAGCGAATGTGAAGAGCATGCAGGACAGCGAGCCAGAAATGCATCAGAAAGTAGTAAACGAACATGTTGCCTTCAACGCTTAGCGTCACGCGCAGCATTTGACCGAGAGACTGTTTGGCCAACTCGACGCTGAAGGCTTCGTCGGACCAAATGCTTCCGACACCGAGGCCCCGGAAAATAATCAAGGTGGCGGCGATGGCCACCAGCAGCGACCACCACCAAGACGTCCGCGCCTTGTGAGGAGGATTCATGTCAATCTCCGACTACCTGGCCTGGCGCTGATGGTAGCGGCCATAACAGCAGTCCAAGAAACCACCCGCTCCATTTCCGAGTACGACTTGGCCGGGGCCCATCGTGTCGATGGCGCTGGCGTCTTCGGGCCGACTTCCGAAAAACCCGCACGGCCGGCGACCTGGGCGGAAAGCCGTGACCACGCCAATCAGAATGTATCCTATCGCGGCAGGCGCCGGTGTGCCGGGTCAAAGAGGATGCATGATGGCGGGGGCCTTGAGCGGTGGCTCGCTGCGGGCACCAAGGCCCGTAGGGCGGCTGGCAGCCCGCCCGACGCAGGGTCTATTGACCAGCAGACCGCTGGGGCTCCGCCCTTTAGGGTAGGGTCGTTGACGGGCTTCCTCGTCCGTCCTCGCGTCCCCTCGGAGGGTGGTCCCAAGCGCGCGTGGGGTTTTCCCGCCTCAGGCGGGCAGCCATGGTCCTGCCAGGGACCATTCGTTGACTGAGGCCCCAGAGGCTCAGCTCCCGGATTGTCCGATGAAACGGCGGATGGCAGGCAGTTCGGCCTCGACGGCGCGGCGTCCCCGATCCACCAGGGTGGTAAAGTCTTTGAACGCGAAAAACGGAAATCCGGTCGTGTCGGGCGCAATCGTGAACACGGGCAGATGGCGGCTCCGAAGGCGGGAAACCACACTCGTGAGATATTGCTCGCTCCGCGTTAGGGCGTCTACGATGCCAATTTGCGCCGCGGGACGCCGACGGCCCGCCGCCACGTCGATGGCGAGGACCGGGCCGGGCGCCAGTGCGTATGCCCAGTCGGATGGAAGCGTGTCGGCCGCGCCACCGTCCACCAGCACAAAATCGTCGCCACGCACACCGTCAAACAGTCCGGGCGCGGCCATGGTGGCGGTCAATGCAGCGCCGAGGGGAGCGGCGGTCGCGAACCGCCAGCGGCCGGGCGGCACCCGAAGAGGCGCGGCGGCGGTGAAAACCACGGCCTCTTCGGCCACCACATCGAGGGCGATGAGGGCCGTCGGGACGGTCCAGGGGGCGGGAGCCACCGGATCCACGCCGAGCACTGCCACCAGATCGCGGATGAAGGCACTGGGCGAGATGAGGCCGGTGGGAAGCGGGCCGGCCTCCGGCAGAAGCTCGTCGAGGAGGCCATGCACATTTACACTGAAATACCGGAGGGGCCGGCGCGATACGGTGGCACCGTACGCGATCAGACGCTCTAGGGAGCCGCCGGCGCCGAGATAGCCGGCCACCAGACCGCCGGCCGAGGTGCCGGCATAGGCGGTGGGCACGAGCCCCGCGGAGAACAGAGCGTCGAGCGCCCCCAGGTGGGCGGCTCCGAGGATGCCGCCTCCCGAAAGGGCGAGGGAAAACGGACGCATGACATCATCTCCCCGTCACATTGCTAGAGCCTATGCGACCGGAAGGAGGAGGGTCCCTAGCGTCTGCCGCCTCGGGACCGGTACGAACCGGTATCAAATACGACGGGACGGAAGGTCGGTGAGATGGGTGTCGATCGTGCTGGCGCCCGACTCGTTTAAGGGATCGCTCACCCAGTTGGAGGCGGCGCAGGCGATGGCGCGCGGACTTCGGCACCGGTGGCCGGAGGTGTCGACGGTCTCCAAGCCGATGGCGGACGGGGGAGAGGGCACCGCAGCCGTAGTGGCCGCGGCGCGGGGCGGCCGGTTCATCGAGACCGAAACGGTGGATGCTTACGGGCGTCCACGGCCAGGGCATTGGCTTCTCCTGCCGGATCGGACCGCGGTTATCGAGGCCGCGGCCGGTCCGGGATTCGTTCAGGCCGACGACCGTCCCCGGCCCGCGCGGACGGCCCATAGCCGAGGGCTTGGCCTTCTCCTCCGGGACGCACTGCATGAAGGCGCGCAGCGGATCGTGGTGACCCTCGGCGGCACCGGTTCATCCGACGGAGGGATGGGGGCCCTCCTCGAGCTCGGGGCCCGCATCCGGGGTGTTGGGGAGCCGGGGGCGGAGGCGCTTTCAGCCGTCACCGCCATCGAGCTTGTCCCCCTTCCTGTCCCGCTTGAGGTTTGGGTAGACGTCCTTCCTCCCCTCACCGGGCCGCGCGGCGCCATCCGTGGCTACGGGCCCCAGAAGGGACTTCCGGCACGGGAACTGGAAGAGCTGGATGCGGCGATGGCCCGCTACGGCGCGTTGTTGGACCGGGCTTCGGGACGCCCGGTGGCGCGGACGGCCGGAGCCGGCGCCGCGGGCGGCCTCGGGGCCGCCCTGGCGGCCATTGGGGGGCGCCTCGTACCGGGCGGGGCGGCGGTGGCAGACGCCGTGGGCCTCGGGACGGCGCTCTATGATGCCCGGGCGGTGATCACCGGGGAAGGGGCGGTCGACGCCCAGACCGTCGAGGGTAAGGTGGTCGGCGTCGTGTGCCGGCTCGCCCACCAGGCGGGTGTGCCCGCCCTGGTGATGGCGGGCCGGATC
>JAKATP010000036.1 GCA_021818685.1 Bacillota bacterium
AGCCGGTGACGCGCATGTACCGGCGAAGCCTGGACGGCGGGGCGCCGGAAGCGCTCGCCGTATGGCGGCACGCGCCCGCCATGCTGGCCGCCGGTTTCTTACGCTCGACGGCCGCGGACATGCTGCGCTTTTTAGAGATTTTCGTGCGCAAGGGCCGCGCCGGCGACAGCCAGATCCTGACCGCCGGCAGCCTCGAGCAGATGACGTACCCGCACGCGCGCTACGCACCCCGCCAGGCCTACGGCTACGGGGTGCGCATCACCGAAGGGTATCCCGGCGGCCGTCTGTTGGAGCATAGCGGCGGGCTTTTGGGCGTCGCCGCCCATTTCACCGTGGTGCCCGAGCGGAAGCTTTTAGCGGTGGGGCTCGCAAACCTATTAGGGGCGCCCATGGCGCGCATCGCGCTGGCGGCCGTCAACACGCGGCTCGATCTCCCCTTTGACCAGCCGCGGGTGGCCTATGCCGCCGAGCCGGAGGGACCAGAGCCCCGGCCTGCGTGTCTCGAAGGCGAATATGCGTCCGGGGAACGGGATGTCGTGCGCGTGTGGACCGACCAAGGTCGCCTCGTCATCGGCGTGGAGACGCCCGCGCCCGCGCGCCACCTGGGAGGGGCCGAATACCTGGCGGAGGCTCCCGGTCAGGAACCCCAGTTCCACCGCTTTCTGCTCGACGCGCGGGGTGTCGCCTGGGGAGTGACACTCGGCACGCGCGTTCTCTTCCGGCGCCCTCGGTAGCGGCCGTCCAGCCCGGTCAGGACCGGCGGCTGGTGTCCGGGGCGCGATATGATATCGCACCCGCTGGGGCGGCGGTCCCGTGTTCGTGCCCGGCATCATCCTGGCTGAGCCCCTGCGGTGTCCGGCGCCTGGCGTCCTTAAATCTCAGGGCGTAATCCGAGACAGACTCGAGCTCCCGAAGGGCGCCCTACACCGGCCCGCACCCCCTCCCGCCGGGTTCTCCTCGGTGCACCGCGGGTTGATGCTCCTCCGCGCTCCCCTCAGCGTCTTTTGACGCCCTCGGCGGCGTCAGCCATTCAGCCCGTTTTGTCCGGTGGGGCCGCCGGGAGCGTCACCGTAAAGACCGACCCCCGGCCGGGCTCCGACTCCACGCTCAGACGCCCGCGATGAAGCTCCACGATGTGCTTGACGATCGCCAGGCCGAGGCCCGTGCCCCCCGAACGGCGACTCCGGTCGCGGTCCACCCGGTAGAATCGTTCGAAGATGCGCGGCTGATCCCCGCTCGGAATGCCGATGCCGGTGTCGGCCACGGCCAGCTTGACGCCTTCGGCGGAGAGGGCCGCCCGTCCCTCAATGCGGCCGCCCGGCTGCGTGTACTGAATGGCGTTTGACACGAGATTAATGAGCACTTCGTGCAGGAGGTCGCGGTCGCCCAAGGCATACGGACGGTCGTCCACATGAATCGTGAACTGGAGTCCCCCCGCCTCCGCCCGCGGACCGAGCTGGAGCCGCACCTGCTCCAACAACGCGCCCACATCGACCGGCTCCTGCCGCGCCGGCAGTGAATGGTGCTCAAGCCGGGAGAGGGCGAGTAGGTCGTCCACCAGACGCGACAAGCGGCTCGCCTCGTCATGGATGAGGGAGAGGTAGCGGCGCGCGTCCTCCGGCGGCGGCGTGTCGTCCGCGAGCGCCTCCGCAAAGCCGATGATAGTGGTGAGCGGCGTCTGCAGCTCGTGCGACACGTTGGCCACAAAATCGGTCCGCATCCGGTCGAGCCGACGCTGGGCGGTGATGTCACGCGCCACCAGGATGGCGCCGAATCCGCCCCCATCCTGCTCCACCGGCGCCATGCTGCACTCGACGAGCGTGTCGGAGGTAGGGTCTGGCGACCACTCAATCACTTGCGGCTGACCGCTCCGCGTGACGGCCTGGAGGGCGTTTTCGATGGCGGTGGCCCGAATGACTTCAATGACGTGGCGGCCCACGGAACCCTCCCGGGGGAGCTGGAAGAGGTCCAGTGCGGCCTGGTTCACGAGGGTGATGTACAGCGCCCGGTCGACAATCACGACCCCGTTTGACAGGCTTGAGAGGATGGCCTCGAGCCGGTTCTTGTCCTGCACCAAGTCCCGCGTGCGCTCGGCCAGCACCTCCGCTACCCGGTTCATCCCATGGGCCAGTGCGTCCAGCGGATCGTCGCTGTCCAGGTACACCCGGGCCTCCAGATCACCCGCCCCCCACCGCTCCACCGTCACGAACAGCTGGTCCACGCTCTCCGACAGCACCCGGTCCTGCCGGAGGTCGTAGCGCACGCTGCGGATGGCCCAGGCCCAGGCCGCCAATACGATAAGCCACGGGAGGGGACTTTGCGCGGGGGCCAGGAGGACGGCCAGGGTGGCCAGACATGCCAGCCCGACGAGGGGGCCTGTCCGCGCCAACACGAGCCGCCAGAAACTGAGCGCCATGTCAGTCGTCCCGGAAACGGTAGCCGACCCCCCGCACCGTTTCGATAAACTGGGGCTTGCCAGAGTCCTCGTGCAGCTTCTCGCGCAGGTGGCGCACGTGAACGTCTACCGTACGCGAGTCGCCATAGAAATCCTCGCCCCAGACCCGGCTCAGGAGTTCGTCCCGGCTAAAGACGCGTCCCGGCGAGTCGTGCAGCATCTTCAACAGTTCGAACTCCGTGTAGGTAAGCTCCACCACCTCACCGCGCAGCGTCACCCGCCGTCGGTCGGGATCGAGGGTCAAAAGCTCCGGCGCGGCGGCCGTTGGGGTAGCCGCGCGTGACCGGCGCAGGATGGCCCGCACCCGGGCCGACAGTTCGCGAGGCGAAAACGGCTTCGTGACATAGTCGTCAGCGCCCAGCTCCAGACCCGCCACCCGGTCGCTTTCCTCCTTACGTGCCGTCAGCATCAGCACCGCTACATCCATCTCTGCCCTGAGCGCCCGGCAGAGCGCCATGCCGTCGAGACCTGGCAGCATGAGATCCAGCACCACCAAGTCCGGGTGCAGCGCCCGTGCCTCTTTCAGACCCTCCCAGCCATCCCCGGCCACCGCCACCCGGAACCCGTCCCGTTCCAGGGTGAAGCGGACCAGTTCTTGGATCGCGGGCTCGTCATCCACGACCAGCACCGTCTCCGCCATGTCAAGCTCCCTTGCCTTTATGCGGTCTGACCACCAGGTGCCGCGCGGTCACGTCCACCCCCAGGATCTGAAGTGCGGTGGCCCGCTCGATCTCCTGGCGGACCGTCTCTTGCACACCCTCCAGGACCGCGGGCATGTAATACCCCGTCTCGACGGTCAACTCCAGCGCACAGCGGGCGCCCTCGGGGTAGGACTCGGTCTGCACGCGGCCGACCCGCACGACCCCCTTGACGCGCAGAGCCACGTGGGCAGCAATTGTGGAGACCACGGTGTCATCGATGAAGAATTTGCCGAGGCTCGAGTAGGTCGGCCGCACCACCGATTTCTCCACCAGCTCCTGCCGGCGCTGGTTTCTGACGATGAAGCGCAAGGGGTCCACGAGGTATCCGACAAACGTCTTGCGCACCTCGAACGTGGGCGCGGGGATCACGTGCTTGCCCTGTTCCTGGCGCGTCTGCCGGGCCCGGGCGATATCCTCCGCCGAGGAGACTTCGTCGATGGTCAAGATCTCCAGGGGCTCGTGCTGGAGGCCGAGTGCCCGGCGGATGCGCTCCACCATGTGCCGGGAGGTGGCGAGGATGAGAAACCCGTTCGGTTGCGTGCGCTCGATGGACTCGCGGATCGCACGGGCATGCTCGGCATCGACCAGCACCGCTCGTTTCACGGCCGCCACCATCGTGTCTTCCCGTTTGGCCGAGCGGCCCGCGATGATACGCCCGCTCTGGACCAGAAGCCCGTCATCCAAGATAAGATCCACACCGAGATTGGCCGCCACCTCAGAGGCCTTGTGGCTCTTGCCCGTTCCGCTCGGGCCGATGAGGGCAAACACCTTCATGCTAGTACCCTCGCGTCCGGTCCACGAGGCCGACAAGCGGCTCCCCCCGCTCGAAGCGGCGGAGATTTTCGAGCGAGCGGTCCCACACGTCTTCGTCGCGGCCGGCGCCTGATAGGTGGGGGGTGATGACCACGGCGGGATGACTCCAGAGAGGGGAATCGGGGGGGAGGGGCTCGGTGCGCACCACATCGAGGTAGGCCCGAGCCACCCGTCCCTGTGCGATCGCGTCCAGCAAGGCCCCTTCGTCGACCACCGCGCCGCGGCCGACGTTTACTACGGCCGCTCCACGCGGGAGCCACTGAAGCCGGGTCGAGTTCAAGAACCCTTCCGTCTCCGGCGTGTGGGGCATGGTCAGCACCAGAACATCGAGATCCTCAAAAAAACGACGCTCCTGCGCCCGATCGTACACCGGAGGTGTGGCGTCCCCGGGCTTGTGTGTGCGCACGAGATACTTCACGGGCGTACCCAGACCTTCTAGCATGCGACCGACTGCCCGCCCGATCTCACCCGCCCCGGCCATGCCGACCACCAGTTCGCCGAGTCGCCTCGTCGGGTAGCGCGCCCACGTGTGCGCCGCCTGCTGGTCCCGCGCCCGTTGAAATTGGTGCCCGAAATCCAGAATCTGGCCGAGAACGTGCTCGGCCATGTCCCGGTTGAAGGCGCCCACCATCCGCGTAAAGAGGAGGGGCTCCGGCACCGCGTAGCCATCCACGCCGGCCGACCACCACTGCACCCAGCGCAGCCCGGCAATCCGGTCAAAGACGACCGCCGGATAATTGTGTCCGAAGACGGCCACGGCCTCCATGGGCGGCATCCAGGCCGGATCCGGTACCGGTACGAAATCCACGTCGGGGCGCGCCGCCTTCAGGTAGCGGCACGCCTCCGACGCCTCCCGATCCACCACCGCGATACGCAGGGCCGACTCCTCCCGCCAGACACCTGGGATTTAATTGCCTCTCAAAGTGTACACGAGCCCGCGCCCGCATCACTTCACGAAATGCTCGTGCACTCCCCCATACCGCTTGAGCCGCCGCGGATCCGGCACCACACCGAGACCGGGCCCGCGGGGTACCGCCATGGTGCCGTCCGGTTCCAGCACAAACGGCGGGTCCACCAGATCTTCCTCCCAGTAGCGATCCGATCCCGAGGTGTCTCCGGGCAGTGTGAATCCGGGAAGCGTCGTGATGTGCAGGTTAGCCGCTCGCCCGATGCCAGACTCCAGCATCCCGCCGCACCAGACCGGGTAACCTTGCGCCCGCGCCACATCGTGAATCCGTCGGGCCTCGGAGAAGCCCCCTACCCGTCCGAGCTTGATGTTAATGACCCGGCAGGCCCCGATCCGGAAGGCTTTTTGGGCATCGTCCTGCGTCCGGATGGATTCATCCAGGCAGACGGGGGTCTTGATAAGGGCCTGCAGCTCCGCATGATCCACGAGGTCGTCCTCCGCCAGCGGCTGCTCGATCATGAGCAGGTCCAGCGCGTCCATCTCCTGAAACACCGACACCGCCTCGAGGCTATAGGCCGAGTTGGCATCGGCCATCATGGGGGCGTCGGGCAGCGCCCGCCGCACCGCCCGGAGCGGCTCCAGGTCGAGACCAGGCCGGATCTTGATTTTGAGCCGCCGATAGCCCGCCGCAAAGAATCGGGTGGCCTGTGTGACCAGGTCGGCGGGTGTGGCCTGAATGCCGATAGAAACCCCCACCGGGACACGGTCGCGGGCGCCTCCGAGGAGCGCACTGATGGGGGCGTTCCGGACCCGCCCATAAAGGTCCCATACCGCCATCTCCAGGGCGGCCTTGGCCATGCGGTTTCCGCGCACCTGTGCGAAGAGCGGCAGGACCTCATCCGGATGTTCAATCGGCTGGCCGAGGAGCCGCGGACCCAGATGGTCGCGGATCATGTGCCGGACGGTGTCATTGGTCTCCTCGTTGTAGTACGGCTCGTCGCCCGCCACCGACTCTGCGTATCCGGTGAGCCCACCCCCCTCGACCGTCACCAGCCAGAAGGCCCGCTCCCGTTCCACGCCGAACGAGGTTTCAAACGGCGCCTTCAGTGGCATGACCACCCGCTCGATCCCAATCCCGTCAATCCTAAGCACGTCCGCCATGGCTATCTCCTTCACTCGCGTCGATCGCCGCACCGAGCAGATAGGCGGGCGGATCTCTACGGAACCCCACCACTTGGAGCCCCGTCCCCAGCGCCTCCAGAAACTCCCCCCGCACCCGCTCCACCTCACGCACCGCCAACACCGGATCCCGATCCTCGAGCGCCAGGATGTCTGGCGGGATCTCGATGGTGCGCGCCACCTGCCTGGGGTCCGGCGGCGGCGGCTCTCCCCGCCAGACCATAAACAGCCGGTCGCTCGGCCGGTCGCGCGACAGCTGGTCACCGAGTCGGCCGTAGTAGTTCGGCCGGTAAGCCTTGACCCGCGCGCCAAGACGGCGCAGGTTAAACCAGGCATTTTTCGCCTGCAAGGGGTCGAAGGTCCACTCGATGCGCGACAAGCCGTGCGCCTGCGCCCAGGCCCACTCGGCGTCCTTAAGCCGCTGCCCCACCCCCAGACTGCGATAGGGCAGGAGCGTGCCCACCTCGTGGGAGTGAAGGAGCAGGGCCTCCTGGTCGCGCGCTAAAAGCGCTATCGCAAACCCATACCAGTGCTCGGGCTCACCCGGGGGGTGCGCCACCAGCACCACACCGCCCGTATGGGCAATCACGACCAGCATGTGGGTCGGCACCGGGTCACCGGTCCCCCACACTTGCAGCTCCAATTCGGGAATCCGGGCCAGTTCGGCCGGATCTCGCAGTTCTCTTACGACGAGGTCCACGGCGCCCCTCTCTCCAGTTCCGCCTGATCGTCCGGGGAGAGCCAGTCTAAAAGCTGCTCCAGCATGCGTCCGGTCGCCCCCCAGATGACGACTCCCTGCACCGGAAACTCCGGCGTCATGAATCGCACACCGCCCCGCTCCCGGATAACCCGCCGGTGCACGGCCCGGAGCTCGTCGAGGCCCGCCCAGAACGTCGCTACCACCTCTGCCGGATCAGGCGTGAGGGCGGGTCGCCGGGGCGACCAGGCAAGCCAGGGGCGAATCGTAAACCCGCTCACACTGATGTGCACCGGCGGGAGCGCGCCCACCCGCACGACGTCGTCGGGACGGATGCCCACCTCTTCCCGCGCTTCACGGAGCGCGGTCTCCCAGAGGTTACGGTCTTTGGGCTCGAAGCTCCCCCCGGGAAACGCCGGCTGACCCGCATGCACCCGAAGCGTTTCCGGCCGCACCACCACCAGCACCTCGGCTCGCCCCTCATGCACGGTCAATATACCCAGCACACCCGCCGGCTTCGCCCAGTCGGCCGTATCCGTCAACGGTTCCTGCGCGAGATGCTGCGCCAGCCGGGCGAGCGGGGCCGGAAGCTTCGGCGTCATAAGCCCTAGATTCGCGCCCGGGAGCGGAATGCCTGCCAAAATCCACATCCGCCCACGGCGGTTGGGGACACTAGGCCCGGAGGGGTGCCATGCTACTTGCGGTCATCGCAGGAGGACTCCTGGTCGTTATCCTGACGGCGGTCGCCCTGCTGATGCTGGTGCCGGCGATGACACGGCGTGCCATTCGCACGGTGCTGACGCGCCCGATGAGCGATACGCTCGCAGAGCTGTTCGTCTCACTCAAATCCACACCGGCGATTGACTTTCTGTACTCCAGTCTTCGCTCACAGACAGGCGAGGTCATCATCCGCCCCATGGGATCGGCCCGACCCGTGCACGGTCTTGATGATCTGGCCCTGGTGCCCGCCCAGCTCCACCGCTCGCCGCTCCCGTTTGATGCGCCCGTGGACCTGTCGGTCACCATCGGCCCCTCCCGCCCGCGGCCCCTGCACAGCCAGCTGCCGATTTATCTCTCCGGTATGGCGTACGGGCTGGCCGTCACGAAGAACGCGCGCCTGGCCTTGGCGCGGGCTTCCGGGGCAGCCGGCATCCCGCTCAACTCCGGTCAGGGGCCTTTTCTGGACGAGGAGCGGCGGCTTTCCCATACCTACGTGCTGCAGTATGGACGCTGGACCTGGAATCGGGATCCGGAAGTGCTCCGGCAGGCCGACATGCTGGAAGTACAGGTGGGCCAGGGTGCGATGCCAGGCAATGCCGTCGTCGCGACACCGGGCGAGCTGGCACCGGAGATCCAGCGGATGCTGGACTTGAAACCCGGCGAGCCGCCTATCATCCACGCGCGCCTGTTCTTGCGCGAGCCATCCGAACCTGAGAGTCTCGAGCGTGTGGTCGAGCACTTGCGCCACATCGCCAGCGACGTGCCCATTGCCGTCAAGATGGGGGCGGGTCAAGCGCTGGAGCGAGATCTGGACGTGGCCCTGTCGGCCGGCGTTGATCTCATCGTCATCGACGGCACCGAAGGCGCCACCGGCAACGCCCCCATCACCCTGTCCGACCATTTCGGCATCCCGAGTCTGATGGCGCTTGTCCGGGCCCAGCGGCACCTGCAGGCGCGCGGGCGCCGGGACGCGGTGCAGCTGGCCATCTCCGGCGGATTTCGTGAGCCCGGGGATATCGTGAAAGCGCTGTGCCTCGGGGCGGATATGGTCGGACTGGCCACCATTGCCATGTTTGCCCTCGCACACGCGCAGATTACGGAGGCGGTCCCCCTGTACCCGCCCACCGATCTGGTCTTCTACCGGTCGCACCCTCAGATTCCGCTGGACGTCGACCGGGCCGCCCGGAGCCTCACCAACTTTCTGGAGAGCACGCGGAAGGAGATGGAGCTGGCGCTCCGCACCATGGGCCACGCGAGCCTCGCCGACCTCTCACCGGCGGACCTGTGTGCCCTTGACCCCGCCGTAGCCGCATACGCGGGCGTGCCCTACGCGGGCGCGTCGCCCGGATCGGGCGGATAGACGGCGGTCAGGGTCCGCCTGAACGCCCTCTCGAACAGACCCGGGTCCTGGAGCATGGGGATGTGGCCGAAACCTTCAAGCCAGTCGACGTCGAGCCCGGCCAGCACCCCGGCGAGGGAGGAGGCCGGGAACAGGGTGTCCCGTGTGCCTGCCAGGATGCGGTGCGGGACACCCGTATGGAGAAGGTCGTCGCGCATGCCGGGATACTCGTAGAACCGGCCCATCCGGGCCATCTCCCGGGCCCGCCGCCACCCGGTCTGAAGCGCGCGTCGCGCTTCGTGGTCCAGGGTGTTGGGATCGAGTCCGAGCGCGCGCGCCATCTGCCGGCCAAACCACTCCATACCGGTCACCCAAATGAGGAGGCGGTTTACGGCGACAAACGGCGTCGGCTGGAGCGCCCCCCGCGGATTCATAAGCCCCGCCGGCGCGACGAGGAGCAGGGCGGCGGCCGGAAGATGCGCCCGTGCGGCATGGACCGCCACCATGGCGCCGAAGGAGTGCCCGACAAGGAGGGGCGGCCGGGACGGGCCCACCGCCTCATAAAATCCGGCGACAGCCGCGCTGTAGTCGGCTAGATCCTGGCGCCGACGCATCATCCCGCTCTCCCCGAACCCCGGAAGATCGAGGGCATAAAACCGGTAGCCTTTAACGTCGAAGGGAGCCCAGATGCGACGCCACGATCCCATCCCGTGCAGCAGCAGGACGGGCCGTCCCGCCCCCCACGCGGAATAGGCGAGCGTCAGACGCTCTTTTCCCACATTCACGGATGCCAGACTGGTCCCGGCCCGGTCCCTTGGCTGTCTCATGGCGCCTCATAGAGGCTCACGCCCCGGTTTCCGGTAACCGTCACGGATTCGATAATCCACAGCCCCGGCGCCAGGCGCGGCGCCGGCACGGCCCCCACCCCCGAGGCTCCCACCCGCACCCACATCGACCGACGGCGGGAACCGCGGCGCCAAGTCACATGAACGCGTGCCGCCTCGCCCGGGGGAAACGCGCCCGGTGTGTCCACCACGACATAGAGCGTCCGGTCGTACACCCCGGTGTATACGGACTCGTCACCGGCGCCGGTTGTAAACGACCACCGCTCCGTCATCGACCGGGTGTGCCCATCATTGAAAAGAGCCCGCCGGGCCACCATCACCACGTCGTAGGTGGTGGTCGGCTGCAGGGGCCTCGTCGGGACCAGACCCGCCTGGTTCCACGCCATATCTCCCACCCCCGGCCGATCCACGTAGGCGGGCACGATGCGACCATCGTGCAGGAGGGCCATGGCGACCGCACCCAGCCGGTTGACGGTCGGAAAGTCAATCGTCACGGGGTACCCGTAAAGACCCCCCTGTCCGTTGGGGACGGGATCGGGCTGTTCATTGTCATACCACGAGGTCGCCACCCCGGCCGCACCGGGCGGCGGGTACGCGATGGCCAGCGGCAGGTCGGGCCGGTAAACGTAACCGAGATCCATCATGGTGGCGCCGCCCGCGATCCCCGCCGCCGAGGCCATCCCGACCGCGCTCAGATTGCCGTCCAGGAGCCCGAGCCGGTGGTAGACGGTGTCGAAAAGGGCCCCCACAAACAACGGGCCCGGAATCGGATGGGACGCGAAGATGCCGACCTCCCCGGTCGAGGCATCCCGATAGCCTGCCCGCAGATCGCGATCCCAGGGGTGGACTCCAAAGTACAGGGGCCCCCTCTCCTCGAGGTGGAAACTCGGGCGATTATAGCCGTAGTACGCCACATAGCGGGCATGATACCCCGCCGCCAGCGCGAGCGCGCGCGACCAGCCGGCCGGCTTCAGACCAAGTGCCGCCCGCACCTGGTTCAGAACCGCCCGGGCCTCCTCCCCCTGCCGTCCGGGAGGTCGCAGGCGGAGGGTCGGATCTAGCGTCACCGTCCAGGAGGGCGTGTAGCCAAGCGTCGGCGATCCGATCTCAAACGTGTAGCGGCCGGGCTTCAAGCGCGCCGGCACACGATAGCCGGCAAAGCCGTTTCTCGTCACCAGCACCGGCACAGGCACCCCCTTGGCCCCCGCCGCCCTCATGGTCATCGTGAGATGCTGGCGTCGGAGCTCGAGCGCGGAGGCCCCGATGAACTGGACTCCGATCGTTTGGGGCCGCACCGACGCCACGTAGGATTCCACCGGAATGGAACCCGCGTCGGCCGGCGGCCCGTAGCCATCGTTTTTCGCGGTCGAATGGGGTCCGCCCACAAAACGACCGACGTATGCGATCCACGAAAGCGGCAGAGGAGGAGTCACCGACACGAGAGCCCGTCCCCCGAGGACGCCGAGTCCTGCGGCCGCGAGGATAAGGCCGACCCGCAGCCGGTGGCGCGCACGGGATCGGAGGTCCCCCTCATCGGCCATGATCTCACCCCGACGGCGCGTGCTACGATAGGCGAAGCCTCACGAATCATCGAGCGCCCGTCGACGTGCAGCCATCCGTCAGCCGTTACGCAGACTCTCGATAGGAGAACAGTAGCACTTATGCCGCCGGAGCTTTCTCGCTTTACCTCCCGCACCCCGGACGGATGGCTCCTCGAGCATACCGCCGGATCGATGGCCGGACCGGCACCCACTCTCGATGGGGTCGTGCTGGGGGCGGGGCCGTATGGACCTCTTCGCCTGAGCTACACCCTCGAGTGCCATCCCTCCGGGAGTGTCCGCCGCACGAATGTCCACATAGAGTACCGTGACCGGCTCGCCGAGTGGCACCTGAGCGCGGACGGATTCGGGCATTGGTTCGAACAGGGCGTCCCGGTCGCGGCTCTCACCGGCTCTTTGGATCTCGCGCTCTGGTGCACACCGTCCACCCTGTGCTTCCCGATCCGCCGGCTTCAACTGCCCTTCGGAGGTCGCCACGAGTGTCCGGTGGCCGCGCTCTCGGGTCCCGACGCTCCTTTAAGCATCTGGCACTTCCGGTTCACCCATGTGTCCGGCAACTCCGAGGGGCATCTGTTCGAAGTCGTGAACCTCACCCGCGACGAGCGCCTGGATGTGGTCATGGACCCCCAGGGTTTTGTCTTGCGCGCCGGGGACTATGCCCGCGCATGATTATCTGGGTGCCGGACCAGGCTGACGGATGGCAGAGGGCCAGGCTCCCGACGCCCGTCGGTCCGCTGGTCGTGGTGTATGCGGGTACGGCGGTGGTCGCGTCAAGTTTCACCGATCCGGGATCCTATTGGTACGGACGGCGGGTAGAGGAAGCCGCCTGCCCGGACTGGCTCGAGGAGCTGGTGGCCACCGCGCTCCGGACGTCACTCGGCGCTATCGCATGGCGGGTTCTGAACCCCGGACTGTCGGCGCTCGAAGCCCAGGCGCTCGACTGGGCGACAAAGATTCCGTTCGGAGAGACCCGGTCCTACGGCGCGTTGGCCCACGCCATGGGGTTACCCGGGCGCGCTCGTCTCGTCGGGCGGGCCATGAGCCGCTCACCGGCGAGCCTTCTCATCCCGACCCACCGTGTGATCCGTGCGGACGGCCGCCCCGCGCTTCCGGAGCGGGGCGGGACGGCAGACCGCCTGCGCGCGTACGAGCGCGGAGCCGCACGCCTCTCGCCAGCGTGAGCCGGCGCGGCCTAGCCTTTTCGGTCTTGGGGCCTCGCGGTCGGATTGCTTGGCACCGCTCGCCGCAGCACGAAGGACACGAGGCGCGGGCGGACGGCAGGCCGCGCGGCTGGCGAAACACCGCTCATCCGCCTATAGGTGAAGCCAGCGACCGTGCCGCGAACGCCCTCGCGGCGACGCTCCGCCGTCAGTGCCTCACCGTACAGGGGCGCGCCTAAGGCCAGCGCTCCGCCTCCAGGTCCAGTGCTTCCGGGCAGTGCTCTAGGAGCCACTCGTGATTGTAAAAGCCAGACAGGTAGTTGCGGCCGGTGTCGGCCAGGATCACGACCATGAGGGAGCCGTCGGGCGCCCGTTCTGATTCGCGGAGCGCCGCCGCCAGCGCCGTCCCCGCGGAGCCGCCGGCCAAAATCCCTTCTAGACGGGCCAGGGCGCGTGCCGTCGCAAACGACTCCGCATCCGACACGGCGTGCCACACATCGACCAGCGCGGGAGCAAACGTCGCGGGCACGTAGTCCTCTCCGATACCCTCGACGAGAAACGGCGCCACCTCCCCGCCGTGCAGGAGCGAGCCCACCGGGTCGGCCCCGACCACCGTGATGGACGCATTCTGCTCCTTTAAGTAGCGGGCGGTGCCAGAGAGGGTACCGCCCGTTCCCGCTCCGCCGACCAGATGGGTAATCCGTCCGGCGGTGGCGGCCCAGATCTCGGGCCCGGTGCGCGCGTAGTGCGCGGCCGGATTGGCGGGCTGTTCGAACTGGCCGATATAGCAGGCGCCGTCAATCTCCGCGGCCAACCGCCGGGCCGTCGGCTGGTAGGCATCCGGGTGGTCGAAGGGGACATCGCTGCGGGCGCGCACAATGCGCGCCCCGAACGCTTCGAGGACCCGGACCTTGTCCGCGCTCATCTTGTCGGGCACCACAAAGATGGCCGCGTAACCCTTCACGGCCGCCACCATGGCCAGACCAATGCCGGTGTTGCCGGCGGTCGCCTCGATAACCGTGCCGCCCGGCCGCAGACGTCCTTCCTGTTCGGCCGTCTCGATGAGCGTCACCGCGATCCGGTCCTTCACCGAACTTCCCGGATTGGTGGCCTCGAACTTGACCGCCACGGTCAAGTGCCTGGGTGCGATCCGCTGGAGCCGGATGAGCGGTGTATCCCCCACCGCCTCCAGGACAGAGTTCAAAATCGGCATCCTGTCTCCCCTCTCCCAAGCGCCGGCCGCCACCCCATCGCGTGATGGGGATCCTTCGCTTCGGAGGCGGAGAAGTTCCTGCCGTATCTTGTCCCAAGCCATTGGCTAACATATAGTTAGGAAGGTCCCATTTCCAAAGGGAGGTGCCGAGATGGCGAAGAACATCGAGATCGAGTACTGCACTTCCTGAGGGTACCTGGACAACGCCACCCGTGTGGTGGGCGAAATTCTCCAGGCGATGAAGAATGATGTGGAGCGGGCCGTCCTGGTTCCGTCGGGAGGCGGCGTGTTCGCCATACGCGTGGATGGGAAGACCGTCTTTTCCAAAGCTGAGCGCGGCAGATTCCCGGAGCCTGGGGAAGCGGCCTCGGTTGTTGGTGCTTAGGCCCGCAGGGCCGGACGGGCGGGGCCGGTCACCCGGTCCCGCCCGCTCTCTGTCCCGGGGGCGCTGGCACCGCGCTGAGCTGCAGGTCTAGCTCTTCCCGCACCGACAACACCAGAGCGGCCACGGTGTCGTAGTCGAGCACGCCGGTTATGTAAAGCCGTACCAGCAGGTCCCGCTGCGCGCAGTACACGGCCCGATGGGCCCGCTCGAGCGTCCACACATTAACTCTCTTCATACCGGAACACCGCCTCAAATGGCACGCCCAGTTGCAACATACCCGCGATGAACTTCGCGCCCGGTCTGCGCTTCCCATTCAGCACCCGGTTGACCTGGGAGTGATTCACGCCCAGCGCCGCCGCCAACTCTTTTTCGGACCAGTGCCGGTCCGCCATGAGCGCCCGCACCCGGTCCGCCCTGATGGCCACCGTCACCCGTCTAATCCTTTCCCAATTGCCATTTGGCACGAGCATCGCATACCGATTGCCAAATGGCAACCATTTGGATCTCGCCCGTGCGTTACAATTGCCTGGAGGCAACGGACGGAGGTGGCCCGTGTTCGGAAAGGAGCTTCGCTCGCTTCGGGTCGCCGCCGGCATGGATTTGAAAACCCTGGCCCGGCGCTCAGGCGTCAGCGCCTCCTATCTCTCCCGGCTGGAGGCGGGCAAGCGGGGCATCCCGACGCTGCACGTCCTCCTGCGTGTGGCCGATGCCCTCAACACCCCGCCCATGGCGCTTTTGTACCATGCCGGCATCCGCCTCGACACGGCCCGCGAGGCCGATCCGTTCGGCCTGCCGGCAGGCGTGCGCCGTCTGCTCGAAAGAGCCGTGGGCACCTTTTCCACGGAGGACTGGGCCGCCGTGGAGGCCTTTTTGGCGGAACGGCTGGCGTCGTCTCGCTCTGACACCCTCCATCCCGACTGAATCACGGCAGGAACCGGTCGCCTGGTTCTGGAACTAGGCAACCCATACTGCAATGAAGCCGCATACCTTTACAGGGGTGACGCATATGTCGGTCGTATGGGCGGCGATCCTGCCTCACGGGGGTCAGGCAATTCCGGAACTGGCCGGTGACCTCGCCGAACGTTTTCGGCCCACGCGCGAGGGCTTGCAGACGGCCGCCCAGGCCGTGGCCACTCTCCCTCCGACGACGATCGTGATTGCGACCCCCCACGGCATCCGGGCCGAGGGGGGCGTCAGCATCTCGGCCAGTGAGTACACCGAAGGCGTGCTCGCGGGCGCAGGAGCGCGCGTCGTAGCCCGCTACCGGGTCGACGTGAAAACCGCCCGCGCCATCGCGGCGAACGCGCGAAGCCACGGGCTCGACGCACCGCTTTTGGCCTATGGCGCTTCCTCCGGGCCCCATTCCTGCCTGCCCATGGACTGGGGTGTGCAGGTGCCGCTGTACTTCCTGGCGCCGCCAGGCGAGGACGCCCCGGCGGTGGTGAGCCTGTGTCCCTCCCGTCTCCTCTCGTTCGACGATCTGGCCCGTTTCGGGGAGGCGGTCGCGGAAACACTGCTCGAGCGCCCGGAGCCGATGGCGTTTGTCGCCAGTGCCGATCTCGCGCACGCGCACCAGGCCTCCGGCCCCTACGGCTATCATCCCGCCGCCCGCGAGATGGATGCGGCCATTGTCCGCCACGTACAGGACGACCGCCTCGACGATCTGTTCTCTCTGGACCCCGGGTTTATCGCCGACGCCAAGCCGGACGCCCTCTGGCAGATGGCCATCCTGGCGGGCTTGCGCCGGCGTGTGCGGCTCAAGTCCCGGTTTATCGCCTATGACTGCCCGACCTACTTCGGGATGCTGTCGGCCTGCTACCTCCCTTGAACGTCGTCGCACCAGGGTTGTTGGGACTCGCGTTCGGGTCGGCCGCCTTTCTCGTCGCCCACATGGTCATGACCCGCGCGGGCGCCGTCACGGCCGAGCCCTTGGATGTCCACCCGCCGCTCTGGCCCGCGCTCATCACCCTCGGCCTGTTTGCCGCCGTCGAAGAGGCCGTCTTCCGTCTCGGCCTCATCGGCTACGGCGCGCGGCTCGTGGGATTTCCGGCGGCGTTCTTCGTCTCGGTGGTCCTCTTTGCCGTCGTGCACCGGACGGAGGAGCGCCTCACCCCCCTGGCCTGGGCGAATCTCCTACTGGTAGGCGCCCTGCTAGGCCTTCTCTACCATGATCAGGGCTTCTTCGCCGCGCTCGGGTTTCACTGGGCCTGGAACGCCTGGGAGTGGGGCCTCGGCTACGCGGTGAGCGGCGAAAAAAACCGGAGCCGGCTTCCGGCCCCCCCGGTCAGCCGTCGTCTCGGGCATCTACCGTACGGGCCCGAGGCCCACTGGGCCTCGGGCGCGTCGCTCCTGGCATCGCTCATCGCTCTCTTGGTGGTCCATCCCTGACTCAGCGTTCGCGAATAATCTCCCGCACCGCCGCCACGGTGCGGTCCATCTCGTCCTCCGTGTTGTAGGGCGCCAGGCCGAGCCGCACGAGGCCTCCTTGCCGGCGAAGGTCCAGCCGGTCGACAACCGTGACCGCGTAGAAGTCGCCCGACCAGGCGAAGATACCGCGGCGGGCAAGCCCGGCGGCCACGTCGTCCGCGTGGATCCCCTCGACGCTGAACCCGACGGTGGGCGTGCGCGGCCCAGTTCCGGGCACCCGCCCGTAGAGAACGACCCCGGTCAGTCCCGACAGCCCCTCCCACAGGCGCTCGAACAGCCGCGCCTCATAGGCATCCGCGCCCGTCATCGCAAGCCTTAGGCGCTCAGGCCGCGAGCCGCCCGCGGGGGCCCATCCGGCCACGGCGTCCACGGCCGCGCGCACCCCTGCCAAGGCTGCATGGTTCAGGGTTCCGGTCTCGATTCGCGACGGCCCGCGTGGCTGTTGCGGACGGACCCGGTCGGTGGCGAGCGCGTCCAGCGCACCCGGCGCCCCGTAAAGCACACCGACGTGAGGACCGAAGAATTTGTATGCCGAGCAGAGAAGAAAGTCGGGACCCATGCGTTCGGCTTCCACGACCCGGTGAGGCGCGTAATGCACGGCGTCGAGCACCAGGGTGGCTCCTACCTCCCGGGTGCGCGCCCGCACGGGGGCCGGGTCCGTGATGGTCCCGAGGGCGTTCGACGCAAGACCCATGGCTACAATCCGAGTCCGGGGCCCGATGAGCGCCAGGAGGGCGTCCATATCGAGCTCCGTTTGGTTCGCGGCCAAAGGCGCCCACCGGATCACCGCACCGCGCTCGGCCAGCATGAGCCACGGTGCCACGTTGCCGTCGTGGTCCAGCTCGGTCACCACCACCTCGTCGCCGGCCTTCAGTCCGCGGGCGAGGGCGTGCGCCAGGGCAAAGTTGAGGGTGGTCATATTGGCGCCAAAGGAGAGAGTGGCACCGGGTCCGGCATGCAGGAAGTCGCCCATCGCCTCCCGGGCGCCGGAGACGACGGCATCGGACTCCACGCTGGTGGCAAACGCCCCGTGGGTGTTCGCATTGGAATGCTCGTAATAGCCGCTCACGGCCTCGATCACCGATCGCGGCACTTGACTGCCACCGGGCCCATCCAGATAGACGACTGGCCGTCCGTCCTGCATCCGGGCCAAACTTGGAAACTCATCGCGAATGGCGGCTCCTACCCGCACCGCGGCTTTGGCGGTGGCGCTTTCCTGCCCGCTCATATAGGCCGGTGCCTCCTTCTCTCTTGGTTTCACGGGGCCGAGACGGGCGCACACGCAGCCCGACACCTCAATATGGTGAGGCTCACGCGGCGGCTTGACAACCATCCCCCAGTTCCGTATCGCGAAAGACGTCAAGCGCGAGAGGCGAAGAGCCGAAAGGCAGAACCCGAGAACCAGAAAACCATTACAAGGAGGCCTATCTCATGCTGGACCACGGCCCTGGCTTGCCGCCTACCCTGCCCGATGCGGCGCTCATCGTAGTGGACGTGCAGAACGATTTCTGTCCGGGTGGCAGTCTCGCCGTTCCTGCCGGCGACGAGGCGCTGCCCGTCATCAATCGCTGGATCGACCGCTTCGCCGCCGCCGGACGCCCCATCTTCTACACGCGGGACTGGCACCCGGCCGACCACGTATCGTTTGCCGCCCGGGGCGGCCCCTGGCCCCCGCATTGTGTCCAGGGCAGTCCCGGGGCCGAGTTTCACCCCGCACTCCGCATCGCGGGCCCGGAATTTCGCAAGGGTGTGGAGCGTGACCGTGATGCGTACAGCGGATTTGAAGGCCATGAGCCTGGGAGCGGTTCGTCTTTGGCGGCGGCCCTTCGCGCGGAGGGGGCCCGCACGCTCCTCGTGGTGGGACTGGCGACCGACTACTGTGTGCGGGCCACGGCCCTGGACGGGGTTCGGGAAGGATTTTCGGTCGTCGTCGACCCGTGCGGGGTGCGGGCGGTGAATGTAGAGCCCGGCGACGGAGACCGGGCGCTGTCGGAGCTCGGCGCGAACGGGGTCACGATCGGGCCCGCAAACGACGGATAGGGCCATCTGGTTACGCCAAATTGCTCCAGGCGGGCAGATTTTTGCCGGCGGCGACAGGATTTTCCGCCGAGAGGCCGAAGGAGGTAGGAGTTATGCGCGAGGGGAGATGAAGGTGTGCAGGTACGATGGCCGCTGGTGCTGGCGGCAGGGGCCATGCTCTTGATGTCAACGCCGGTACAAGCGGCGAGTCTCACACAGCTTCAACAGGAGCAGCAGGCCATCCGGCAGAAGATTTCGTCGACGCGAAGCGCCTACGGACGGACCACGAGCCAGATCACGGGTACGGCAAGCCAGATCCAGTCGCTGAATGGGCTCCTCCTGGCGGACGAGGCCCGAGTCTCCTCCCTCAATCTCCAGATCACGGCCACGGAAACCAAGATTACGCGCGAAGTCGCGCAACTGGCCGTCACCCATCGGCACCTCGTGCACGAGACGAGCCTTATGAAAGACCAGGTGCTCCTGATGGAGGAGCACGGCCCGGTCGGGTACCTGAGTGTCGTCCTCGGTGCCACCTCTTTTTCGAATTTCATTACCCGCTTGCTGGTGATGGCGCAGCTGGCGCAGATGGGCAGCCACCTCGTCACGGAGATCCAGGCCACCTACCACCAGCAGCAGGTGGAGAAGCTTGCGCTGCAGACCCAAAAAGCCGGTCTTGCCACCCTTGAGGCGCAAGCACAGGCTGCGGCCAATCAAGTCGCCAGCACCCTCTCCTATCAGCAGGCCCTGGAGGGCCAGCTGCAGGCGCAGGCACTCAGCGAGCAGCACAGCATCACGTCGCTGAATTCGCAGCTCTCGCAGATCACCCGGGAGATTCAGGCCCTCTTGGCGCAGTTCGCGTCGGGCTTCTTGAGTCGCCGTCAGTTGTTTGATGCGCTCTACCCGCTTGTCGCCCCGATCGCCAATCAGTACGGGCTGTCACCGTACTTGGTCCTCGGCGTCATCACCGAGGAGTCGGGCGGCAATTCCAAGATTGTGAGTTCGACCGGCGCCATCGGCCTCATGCAGGTGGAGCCCTATACGGCCTCTGATTACGGCATCTCGCCGGCTCAGTTGTACAACCCCGAAGAAAACGTCGTGGCCGGCTGTCAGATCCTGGCCGCCCTTCTTGGCTCGAGCGGATTCCCGGCCTCTACCTGGGGCGCTTACAGTGAGTCCATGGCGCTGGTCGGTTACAACGCGGGGCCCGGCACGGTGGATGAGTCTATTCAGGAGTACAAGTCGAATCCTTCCGCCTACCCCACCCCGCTGAGCTGGGCCTACACCAACATCGGGGGGGTTCAGAGCTACGCCACCAACATCGAGGCGTTGCAGGCTCTCTACCAGTCCTGGGGTGCGCCGTAGGTTGGTGCCTCGTCATAACAACGGCCAACCGCCCGGTGGGCGGGAATCGTCGGCGGCCGGGGACTCGCGGTCCTGCCAGGGCCCCAGGCCATCACGCGGTGCGTCCTGTCATGAGGTGCCGCGAGGGCAGTCGCGGGGTACCGTCAGTTGGCCAGTCTCCTAAAGACGGGCCCCTGGGGCACGCGGCCGCTGGCCGGCGCTTGCGCACCCCCTGGCTGAACGCTCCCCGCACGCGCTTTTCTGGAGGGAGACCGCCGCTCGCTGAGGTACGTCCGCGACGTTTTTGGCGGCGGCGTCCCTTCCCGTCCTCCTCCTCGTCGGCCGCGTCCAGGCGTTTCTCTTCCCGATCGTCACCGCTCGCGACGTAGTCATGGCTCGCTCGTTACCGGGCTTCTGCCCGCCGGCGCCCAGCCCGCACGGGCAAATAGATGAGGGCGGCGGCTCCGGTGACTCCGACCCCGATTCCGAGAGCGACCAACTCGTGCGGCGCGAGCGGTGCCGTCGCAATGATGGCCAGGATAAGGATCACGGCGATGATGCTGCTCATCGGGAAGAAGGGCATCCGAAAGCGCAGCGACTTCCCTTCGGCCGCCAGTTTCGGCCGAAAGAAGAGTTCGGTCGCCACGATGAGGAGCCACACGAAGAGCGCCTGAAAGCCGGTGGAGGTGACGAGGTAGAGATAGGCCGTCTTCGGCAGCAGGTACGCCAGTCCGCTCACCGCGATGAGACCCGCCCCCGTGAGCAGGTTTGCCATGCGGGGTACGTCCTCGGGCCCACGGCTCACAAACGGCGGCGCGTCATGAAGGCGGCCCAGGGTAGCCAGGACCCGATTGGTGGCAAACAGACCCGCATTCATGGCACTCAGCACCGCCACCAGAATGACCAGATTAAAGATCACGGCAGCCGGGGGCCAGGGCACCACGCGCAGGGCCGTGATGAAGGGACTCATCGAGGTCGTCGGGATGTGGCGCCACGGCACGAGTGCGGTCATGACCAGGCTCGCTCCCACGTACAGCACGTAGATGGCCAGCACCGTATTGCGGATGGTCGGCCCCATCGTGCGCTCGGGGTGCCGCACATCGGGCGCTGCCAGTCCCAGCACCCCGGTCCCGGACATGGAAAAGAGCACCAGGACCATAGCGGCCGCGACACCCGTGGCACCGTGCGGGAAGAACCCCCCATCGCGCCGCCAGAGGGCGGGGCCCACCGGGCCGGGTACCGGCAGCACGTGCAGGACGACGATGAAACCCACGACGATGAACAGGGCCGTGACCGCGACCTTCGTGAGCGACATGAGGGATTCCACGTGGCTGAAGTTCTTGACCGGGAGAAAGTTGATCGCGACGATGAGGGCCGCGTAGCCCATGCTGAAGACGTAGACCGGCACGGACGGGAACCAAAGGCGCGTAAAGATGGCGCCGGCGGTCGCCTCGGCGGCCAGGTTCAGGATGCTCGAGACCCAGAAGATCCAGCCTCCGATGAAGGCAGGCCCCGGTCCCAGCACGTGGCGGGCGAAGGCCAGAAATGATCCCCGGGCGGGATCGGCTGCCGCCATCTCCGCCAGCGCCGACACCTCGAGGGCCATCACGGTGGCGCCGATGGCAAAGGCGATGATGATGGCGGGTCCCGCCAGATGAATGGCGGCCCCTGACGCAAGATACAGCCCCGAGCCCATGATGCCCCCGACCGTCATGAGGGTGAGGGGCCCCGACGTGAGCCGTTTGGCCGCCGGTGCCCTGGCTCCGCCATACCGTGTGGCCGCGAGCCGGCTCTGGCTGGCCTGGGTGAGGCCATTCTTAAGCTTCATGGTTCCAGCATGCGCCGGGCGGCGTTCGCTATC
>JAKATP010000037.1 GCA_021818685.1 Bacillota bacterium
TGGCTCCGTCCGGGCCGGGGGGATCTCTTACGAGAGGGGTATCACGAGCCCCGGGGGTGTCGAGCGGGCCGTACTCCCTTTGGTCGGCGGCGAAAATTCTCTCGACGCGGGACAACATGGGGGATGACTGGTCGACGATGCGCACCTCGTCAATGGTAGCGACCGCGGGCACTATCGAGGCCCTGACAAACAAAAAGCGGGAGGTCGGTATCGAGTAGGGATGAGGTGGCCTACGGAACGATGGCCACCCATACCGCGGCCGCGACACAGATGCCCACGGCTCGCGTCATGTCTGTGGGTCCACCATCCTTTACCATCCTTTGTGCCCCGTCTGTGCTCCGTCGGGATCTCCATGAGCCCGACTCCGGGCGCTGTTCACTCCCGATGGTTGGCGGCGCCCTGTGGTCCGGACGCGTCCGCCCGGGGGCCGCGTGATCCGAACGCCTCAAAGACGGGATGTGGGTCCTGTCTCTGAATGGGGAAGACCAGCGCCGCCAGCGCCACTACGCCGTAGCAGCCGGCTTCGAGATACAAGACCCGCACGACGCCCCAGTGATCCATGCCGAAGCTGCCCAGGAGCAGGCCGAGCGGCACTGTAACGCCAGAGGCCACGAGAAACAGGGTCTGCATGACCCGGCCCACTTGTTCGGCCGGCACGGCGCGCTGTACCGCAGACACGAAGGGAATGTTGAAAACCCCACTGACGGCCCAACCCACCGTATACAGGCCCGCGGTGACCCACAGGTTGCGGGCGAAAGCCGACCCTGCCAGCTCCAGCGCCCCACTACCCAGCAACGCGAAAAGCCAGAAGGTGAAGGAGGCGCGGCGGCTGGCCCAGCCGACCACCAGACCCGCGACGATGCTGCCGAGACCCGCCGCCATTTCGATGATTCCGAAGCCGACGGCCCCGGTGTGGAGAACGCGGTTCGAGAAGGCGGCCGAAAAGATCAGCATCGGGCCGAAGAGCACGTTGACGGGCGCAATGAGGAGAAGGAGGCGGCGGAGGACGGCGTCGTCCCAGAAATACCGGAGACCCAAGAGGGCGTCGGAGAGAAATCCGAACCCGCCCGTGCTGACGGCCGCACGAATATCGGGCCAGGCCACCGCCGCCAGCACGGACCCGGACACGAGAAAGCTCATGGCGTCGAGGAGCAGGGCACGGGCCGGCGATACCAGCGCGACGAGGACGCCACCAACCCCGAACGATACCACCGACAGAACCGATAGGCTGGACTGCCACAGCCCGTTTGCGTCGGTGAGGCGGTCGGGCGGTACGGTGAGCCGCATCATCGCAGATGAAGCCGGCGCGAACAGGAGCGCGCCCACGTTCAGGAGGAGGGTGAGAGCGTAGAGAGCGAGTGGGGGCATCGGACCGTGGAGGAGCAAGAGACCGGCGGTTCCGACCACGGCGGCTCGAACGAAGTCCATGCTGACCATCAAGGGTTTCTTGGACCATCGGTCGGCGAGTGTGGCGAGGGGGAGCGCCAGCACAAGGTCCGGGACCACGTTCAAGAGGGGGATCAGGCTGGCCCCCAGGATCGAATGGGTAGTGGTCAGGACCGACCAGGTGGCGGCGAGCGTATAGAGCACGTCGCCGGCCCGCGAAATGACCCGAGCGGTCAGCAGCGTGAGGAATTTCGGGTGGTCCCGGACCCACTGGTGCGGCATCCCGCCTTCCCCTCCCACAGCACCGACATGGGATGAGTGTGGCATCGTTAGCGTGAGAGGGCATTGGTCGTGGGGACAATTGGCCGACCGGGGAGGCTCGACGCGCGAGCGGACCGACGTTCCGTGGACCCGTCAGATGATGGCCGTCCAGAGGGTGTCAGCGAGCGTTATGGGCCCGGTACCAGGGGGAGTCCGCGCGGCAGTGACCCTGCCCTTCCGTGTAGCGAAGACGTCCCAAAGCTCTGATTAGTTCCGATGAGCGACGTGCCGGGTCTCGCACTTGCTTTCGATCGGTGGCACAGACTGTGCTCAGCAGGGTAGCCTGTCTGATGGCGGCGCTACCTGCATGAACAGAGGCGCCTCGTGGACTGCCCAAATCAGCTCTGTCGGGACCATGTTGCAGCGGGGCTGTCAGCCACTCCATTATTCCGCGCCCTGAGGGGCTTTGCGTGGGTTGCGCTGGGTTTCACCGCGGCGTATCTGAAAGAGGCAGGCGCGTACCCGAGTCCATGACGGCGGCGGCGTGATGGATAGGGGCCGCCCATTGCTCTCCCGTGATGCCGCCTCAATGGACAGGTCGGCGAGCCGGCAAGGGCTTGCGTCTCGGCATGGTGGGTGACGGTAGGCACTGTGGTGACCGGGAACTGGTCGAGCGGATACGTGCACGGTGCCCGGCCGACCGGGGGCGTCGTGACCCGCCGAAGACCCTCATGGGCGTCACTCATGACCCGGCGGCCGGTCGGTTCCCCGCACCAGCTACCTCTCCGCTGTGGGCCTCTCGTACGGACAGGGGAGGCTCCCGGGCCGCGGATCGGGGTCTGCTACCCCGCTTCCCTGCGGTAAGCTGGATGCAGAAAAGGTGCGGCGCGCGAACGCCACGAGGTTCTAGTGCCGGCTCAGTAGTATGGCGGAACGGAAAATCGCTCAGCTCACCCCGCGAGCCGCTCAAGCACCAGACGGCCCATGCGCTGGGAGCGTGTGACTGACGATCCACGCGTACTTTCCGACCGGACGGACGCGCGTGAACCCGAGCTCCTCGAACAGCTCGACGGTCCCACTGAAGAGGAACCGCCCCTGCGCCTTCCGGCCCGCGGTCGTCTCGGAGATCGCCTCGACGAGCCCGCCGCCGTCGGCCGCGATCGCGGCGAGCGCGCCCTGGAGCGCGGCACGGGCGATGCCCCGTCCCCGATGGCGCTGGTCGACGAAGAGGCAGGCGATCCGCCACCGCGCCTCCGGGGGCGGATCGTGCGCATACGCGCGGGCGTGCTTCAAGCGCAGACTCTCGGAGCGTCCGTATTGGCACCAACCCTGGGCGTTCCCATCGGCGTCGAGCACGAGGGCGGCACGGGCGCGACCCGTCCGGACAAGCGCTTCTTTGAACGGACGGGGATCGCTCGTACCGCGTTGGTACTCAGCGTGGTGGGGCGCGCACCAGCAACCCCCGTAGATCCCGTGGTGGCGCTCCACGAGGTCGGCGAAGGCGTTCCAGGTGGTGCCGTCGAGCCGGGTAATCGTGTAGGGCTCCGGGGTCATGGTTTTGGGGGCGTCCTCTTCAGGCATGGGCGATACGATCCAAGAGATCGACCAACTCGGCCGGGCGGGTGAACATCGGCCAGTGCCCCGAGTCGATGTCAACGTAGTCGAGCTGCCGGGCTCGTACGAGCTCAGGGACCTGTCCCCCCTCGATCCATGCCTCGGCCTGCGCGACCGAGAATTCGGGGCAGATGAGGGTCACCGGCACGTCGTACCGTCGATCACTGCCCAGCTTGACGATTCCCTTGACCACCCCTTCAGGCACCGGGACGGCCCGCGCTGCGATCGCGCCGCGCTGCTGCGCGTCGAGATCGGCGGCGTCGGGGCCCTCGAAGGATGCCCAGCCGGGGAACGGCACCACCCCATCCACCACCGGGAAGATGTCCGCGTACACCTGGCCATCCCCCTCGGGGAAACCGCCGATCAGCACCACGCGGGCCACCTTGTCCGGCCGGGCATCGGCCGCCATCCACGCGAGCGTCGCGGCCGCCGAGTGCCCGACGACCATGACGGGACCGACGGCGGTGTCGACCGCCGCGAGCACCGCCTCGCGCTGGTCGTCGAGCGACGCCCGCACGGGCGGTGCCCCCTGGCCGGGGAGAAAGAGCGCGACAGGTCGATGGCCGTGGACGCGGAGACCTGGCAGGACACCGTCCCAGGCAGACCCGTCGAGCCAGAGGCCGGCAATGAGCAGGATGTCCGTCATCGTGGGAGCTCCTCTTATCAAGTGATCTGAGCGTCGCCACCGTCAAGGCATTATCGCCCCACGGATTTCCGACTGGCAAGACAACAGCCAGAGGCTCGAAGAGTGACGGTAGCGCCGAGCCCTGCCTTCCGGGCTTTGCCGTGGCGCGAACGCCCCCGTTCCAACCAGGGTGGCGATGGCTCGGACCCGCCACGAAGCTCGCGAGCGGGCGGGCCGGTCGATCTCTCACCATCACGGGGTCTGGTCGTTTACCTGGATTCTAGACGGGCGGACCATTCAGGATGTGTTGACCTACAGGAATCGGACAGCGCCGCACCCTTTTCGACGAAATATTGGGACATCTCTTCGATCGTACGACCCGCCGGGAGGCAATGGGTGGGGATTTGGTTAGGCGTCAAAACCGGCAATATGGCTCGGTTGCGGGGTGGACGGGCGGGCGACGAGATTCCCCTGTTAGGGGGAAGAACCCGATGGAACGGTGTACCAGTGGATATTTACCGACGTCACGCCCAACACCTTTCCCTGGACCGGACGCGTCTCGGAAGATGGGCGGCAGTCCTGGTGGGTGGAGCAGGAAATGAAGGCCGTGCCTCGTGTATCGGGACGGTGAGCCCTTTTGCGTGGAAGTCTTAGGATGGCTCGCCCAAGGGACGATGGCGCCTCGAGTCCTCTGCAATTGAGTCGCCAGGGTAAACGCTCGGGCCGAGTTTGATGTGCCATAGTCGAGGATCACCTCCGCCCCCACCACAGGGCCGGGCGCGGAACGGGCGAACGGCTCTACCGGGCGTCCGCCCGGGCGGCCCGGGCCCCTGCAAAGCGTGGCGACGGTTGCAGCCTGCGACGGGACTGTTAGGAGGAGGCGACCACGTCTCGTTGACAGTGCGGGCAAACGCTGGCGCCTTGCCGGACCGGTTCTAGGCAATGAGGACAAGGAAAACCCTGCTGCAGGAGTTGGCGACGCTCTGCGTCCGCCGAAGGCTTGAGGATAGCTAGGATGATGACGCCAATCCATCCGAGGAACAGCCCCAAAAGCCACCCTGCCAAGTTGTAGCCCTTTTGGTGGCCCAGATGGACGCTCACCCACAGGGGAAGGATCTCGAGGAATACGATAATCAATAAGACAAACACCGAGAGCCCGACCATCACACATCCGCCTTCCATACACAAAGTCGGGTCATCAACCTGATACCAGTGTACGGGCGGACAGTCGCCCGCCCACGCCAGTGATTTCAATTGCGCGCAGGTTTACCCCCGGCTCGGGCGACGGGGTCAAGATAGCCCGGGTTGAGCGGGCTCGCCGTTAGCCCATGCTCTGAAACGATGACGACGCCCCCCGTTCCACGATCGGCGGGATGACCGATGGCGGGCGGAGGAGGTAATCGAAGGGTTTTGGATTTGGGTTCCGAATTATGCCTTGCGGTCGGTAAGTTCTGAATGAACAGGTCTTGTTGCCGCGATCCTGAAACGAACCCAAAGGGGATTCGGGATCTCGGGCCGATAAAGGAGATGTAGATATGGGCTCCATGGGAATCGCAGTTGTCATACTCATATTGGTGTTCTTGGTTCCCGCTCTCTTCATGTGGCTGTGGAATATGACCTGCCCTGAGGTGTTTCACTTGCCCGAGATCAGGTATTGGCAGGCATTCAGACTACTGATCCTGGCCTCCTTGCTGTTCGGAGTCGCCCACTTATCTGTCAGCAGTTCAGCGGGGCCGATCCTCCGGGTGTAGCCCGAGAGCTCCCCGTCAGCCCCCTTGACGGCGTCGGAGCCGCGGCCTACCACGTGGTCTGGCTCTCGTACCTTCACGGCCCGTGGCATCGAGCCAAGAGTAAGTCGTCTCCAGTCGCCGTTGCCGGGATCACGCAGTAGCTGTGAGGTAACAACAACTGCCCTCTGAACGCAAAGATGATCATCGCCTGAGATGGGTAAGGAGCAGTGTGATGGAGGTCCGCCGGAAGTGGCTCGTCGCAACCGTCCTCGGGGCGTTGGTAGCCGCTCTTGCATGGTGGGGACTCAGCCGCTCAACCTCTCCGGCGGGGCCAATAATGGGCGTGGCCAACAGGGCAGGCACGGCTTTCACGCAGACTACGTACGGAGTGGTGGTCGGAGACAAGGTTGCTTTTGGCGGATGGCCCTTAGAGAACACCACCCGTAGCCGTTTCGTAATTACCCGTATATCGGTGACCAACGTCCCGCCCGGTCTGTACGTTCAAGCAGGACCAGCTCGCAGAGTGATAGGGGCGTCGGCAACGTGGTTACCTACAGACCCCGTGCCGTTCATGATCGCGGCAGGAACGAAGCGCGCGTCGGTCATAGTGAATGTCGAACCGATGAAGCCGGGCCGCTTCGTGATCCAGGGTTTGCTGATCCAATACGTGTGGCAGAAGAAGTACTTTGACGCCTACGTGCCCGACCAGTTCACCGTATGCGCAGCGCGTTCACGCAGCAAGGCGATAGAGGCGTGTGCGCAACTACTCCCGCCTCCTCCAAAGATCTGGCCGATGGGAA
This sequence comes from Bacillota bacterium, assembly GCA_021818685.1. Lineage (GTDB taxonomy): Bacteria > Bacillota > Sulfobacillia > Sulfobacillales > JAIMBI01 > JAKATP01. The sequence continues at coordinate 6,417 of JAKATP010000037.1, forward strand.
ACGCTCTGACGCGTTGGCTTGCAAAGTGGTGAGCTTAGAGCGGGAGCGACGTCTACGTCGGGCACGACCAGTGATCTGAAAGGCCGACGTAGGGCCACGGGACGCCGGCGCACTCATTCCCTAAGAAACCGGTGCAAAATCATCGAGGCTAGGGCCGGAGACTCTAGTCCCCTGCGCCCTGAAAGAAAGGTCGCCGGTTCCAGATGGATGGCGGCGAATTCTTCTTCGGACAGCGGGAACCCCTCGGGAATGGCCAGTAACGGAGTTGTTCACATAGTTGTTAGGACAATCCCCTGTCTGCCGGTACGTCGTCGTCGGGTATTTCGCGATGGCGCGGTACTAGTCGAACGTGGTCGATGAAGTCAGGCGCGAGGTCTCCCGGGGATCTCGCAAGCGAACGACGGTCAGTTACGACCACCGGTACCGCGGGGCGTAACCAGGCAGGATGGTGGCGGCCAGGAAGGGGGTGTGTGGGGGCGCTGGTTCTTCAAGCCCCCGGCCCGGAAGCGGATGAGGACGAGGTGCTGGACGCCTTGACGACGCTCACGCGGCCGGTCGGTTCCAGGTAAGCGGTCTGGACATCCGCTGGGGATCCCGTGCCCTGGAGGCGGAGTTCCATCAAAAGGTCGGCCCTTGATAGCCGTTCGCGCATCATGGCGTCCTGTTTGACCTGACCCTTGTCGATGACGAGGGTAGAGCGGCCCTGAGTAAGGCGCTCCAGGATGGGGATGCGCACGTTGAAGAACGTGAGCCCCCATTGTAAGAGCCCCAGCACGAGAATGACGGCGATGGGTTCGACCAGCGGCATTTTCGTGTCTTCGATGCCAATGGCGGTGGCCTCGCCCAGCATGATGATGACAGCAATGTCAAAGGCCCCCATCTTGCCGAGGGTTCGCTTCCCCATCAGCCGGAATACGGTCAGTGCCACACCCCATAACAAGGCCGTCCGCCAGGCGGCGGTTAGCATATCGCTCCACATCCGTCCTCGTCCTCCCGTCTACCAGTCACATGGTTTGACGGAGTGGACCCAATTATCCCGACGCGGTGCGCGGGTGGCCCATCGGAGCCCGGACACGTGCGTCATTCGGGAAAGGGTTCGTCCGGCACGTCGCCGCCCACCAGCGGACGCGCGATCCGCCCCATCCAGAGCGGCCAGGTGATGCCGGCCGCCCCGGCCGAGACGCCGAAGCTCGTGCCGAGCGCCAGGCCGCGCGCTCCCAAGGGGCCGATGAGAAGAAGGTCGGCAATAATCGTGAGGGCGACCGAGACGATGGCCCAGCGTGCCGGTCTGATGACGTCGCCGGAGGAATACGCTGCCTTGCGCCCGATCAGGTTGAGTGCGCTCCCCGGGAGACCGAGTGCGAAGAAGGGCACCAAGCGTGCCGTCATCACCACCGAGTGCCGTCCAAAGGCTCCGCGGCTGTAAGCCGCGCTGATAAGCGGGTGCGACAGGAGCGAAAGACCCGCTGCGATAGCCGCCATGAGGACGGCCGTGCTGACGAGGAGTTGACGCACGAGACGTGCCCACTTGGCGTACTCGCCGCGCGCCTGATAGGTCGACAGACGGGTGAACAGCGGGGTGACGGCCGCGGTTAGAACCAGCGTGACGGGTACCTGTACCAGCACCACGGCGAAGTTCAGGCCGGCAATGTTGCCGGTCGGGAGGGTGGACGCCAGGATCCGGTCGACGACGATGGCACCGGTGTTGGCCAGGGAGGAGACGATGGCGCTCCAGGCCCGCTGGAAGAAGCGGCCCGTGGCAGTCCCGAAGGGTCCCAGGGTGGGTCGGTGGAGAAGCCCTGCGCGTTTTAATTCCGGCACGATGACGAAAAGCTGCGCGGCCGTCCCGACGGCAAATCCGAGCGCAGCTGCCCGAATGCCCAGGGTGGGGGCCAGGATTACGATGAGGGCGATGCGGCCGACGTTCTGCGCCACCTGCGTCCACCCGGTCGCGACATAAGAGCCTGCGGCCTGCAGCATGCCGAGTGCCACCGAGCGCCACAGCCAGAACAGAAACACCGGCACCATGATGCGGGCCAATTGGATCGACAGGCGGTACTCATGGCCGTGAAAGCCGGGCGCCAGGAGGCGGATGATGACCGGCATCAAGAGCTCAAGCAGGGCGCTGGCCGCCGCACCCATCAGGGTGAGCCACCCGAACAGGTCGGACGAGAACAGGACGACCGCTCGCGCTCCCTCCCCCTCTTTGATGCGGACCAGCATCGGAATCAGGACGTTGTCGAGAGCGTTCGACAGCGCCTGGATGAGGAGATTGGGCACGATGCTGGCCATGAGCCAGGCATCGGTGGCCGCTGACGTGGCAAAGTACGCCGCCATCAAGAGCTCCCGCACGTAGCCGAGCGCACGGCTCAGGAGGGAGGCTGCCAAGAGCGCCAACGCGGCCCGGCTGTCGGCCGAGCGGGAGAGGCGGCCCAGACGGCCGCGAAGGCCAGCGTTGCTCATGCCTACCTCCCGGGGCGCGCATATCCGAGCTGCATCGTACAGGGCCTGTCGCGGTCGGCAAGGCATTGGCGCTCGCCCTCGAAGACGGTACCATAGGAAAGCTCAAGGAGGCGGAACGTGGGCGAGATTGTGACGCGACTGCAGGCGAAACTTCGGGAACGGAAGCTTGATGCCGCCCTCTTCGCGGCACCGGAGCAGCTGCCTTCCACCAACAGCCGGTATCTGAGTGGATTTTCCGGTTCTTCGTGCTACCTGTTGATCGGAACCGCCAGCGCGTATCTGCTGACCGACTTCCGGTACACCGAGCAGGCTAAGAAAGAAGCGCCCGACTTCGAGATCGTGCGTCAGGGCACGCCTTACGTCCAGACCCTGCGTGAGCTGCAGGAAGCGCAAGGCTTCCGCCGCATCGGCTTTGAGGCCGACAAGGTGCCCGTCGCCATGCTGCAGGAATGGCAGGACCACCTGTCTTCCGTCGAGTTTGAGCCGCTCCGGGGGCTCGTGGAGGAGATGCGACTCGTCAAAACAGCGGCAGAGATTCAGGCTATCCGGCGTGCGGCCGAGGTGGCGGATCGTGCCCTACTGTCTGTCATTTCGACCCTCAAAGGACGCCGGGAGCGTGACGTTGCCGTGGACCTGGAAGTGGCCATGCGGCGGGAGGGAGCAGATGCCCTGGCATTTCAGACGATCGTCGTGTCTGGGCCCCGCGGCTCGCTTCCCCACGGGCAGCCTTCGCCGAAGGTGATCGAGGCGGGTGAGCTTGTGACCATTGACTTCGGCGCCCGCATCAACGGCTATCACTCGGACGAGACCGTCACGGTCGGTGTCGGACAGCCGTCGGCCGAGCTGCGCTCGTTGTTTGACATTGTTTCCGAAGCGCAGCAGCGTGGCATCGCGCAGGTGCGCCCCGGCGTGTCAAGCCAGGAAGTGGACCAGGCCTGCCGCGATCTCATCACCAAGGCAGGGTACGGCGAACAGTTCGGGCATGGCACCGGCCATGGTGTTGGGCTGGAAGTGCATGAAGCTCCCTATGCGTCGGCCCGTGGGCGTGAGTGGATTCTCGCCCCCGGTATGACCATCACGGTAGAGCCTGGCATTTATATTCCGGGGATTGGCGGGGTGCGGCTCGAGGACACCCTGGTGGTGACCGAAACGGGCTCCGAGCGGCTTACGGGCTTCCCGAAGCGCTGGCAGACCTACTGATAGCGGAGCCTCAAGCCCGCCCACGGGCCCTCTCATCAGGGGAGATGCCGAAGAGGTTCTGGGGGCGCATCGGCGGCAACAGCGTCGGGCCTGCCGCTTCGGAGATGCCGTCGCCAGATTAAAAGATAAACCAGGAGGATGCCGCCGGTATTGGGGTCAGTGCCCATGCCGCCCAGCACCCCGAAGTCCTGGCCCACATACCACATGAAGAGGGCCCAGATGACGCTGACCCAGAGGACCAGGCGGCCCGGCCGGAAAAACCATCCGCACGCCAATAAGAGCGTGGTGGCTGTGATAGCTCCGTTCCAGGCCACGGGGTGCGCGCCGTAACTGTGGGCCGCGAGGAGGAGGGGGCGGGCCAGCACGCCGGGCTGCGGCATCGAGGCCATCGTCGCCATCCACGAGGCTCCACTCCGCGTCCACCATCCGTTGGGCGGCCAGGCCGCTAAAAATGCCATCAGCATGAAGAAACCGGCGGTGCCGTCGGCGATGTAGCGCCAGAATGATGGGCGGATCCATCGGGATGGGGGCAACAGGAGCAGGACGGCCGCCACCACATAGAGGATGGCTGATCCCGGGCTCCCCACCAAGGGGCCGCCGCCTGCGAATAGGCTCCCGAAGGCTTCTCCCCCCGTCCACACCACGAGACCCCATCCGATAGAGACCCACAGGGCGTAACGCCTGATGGGGGATCCATCCTGGCTGAACAGGAGGGAGACGCCGATGGCAATCTGAACCAGGACCGCCGCGACGTTAAACCACAGGGGGCTAAGACTCCAAAGCCGGATCCCCGTTTCGATCACCATGCGCACGGCCGTCGGCTGGCCGGTGAGGAGCGGAGCGAGCACGCCGCCGATAAACCGTGTCACCATCTGCGGCTGCATCTGTAAGAGGCCGTCGAAGAGCCACAGGGCGCCAAGCCAATACGCGAGAGTGTTTCGAAGTCGTGAGACGTTGTCGTTTTGGGGGCTTGTTCCGGTCAGGTTGCGGCGCACCCACGGCCGGGCGACCAGAAGAAGGTTGGCAAACACCACTAAAGCGGTAATGAGCGCGATGTAAAAAAGCGTTACGACGAACCCGGAAGACTGGGTTCCCGTAGACATGCCCGGCATCCGTCACCTCCGCCCTGTGCGCCCACCCGGTGAAAACCGCGCTTCCAGGATAACGCGCAGGCCGTGCCCTTATCCTGTGAGACTTCTCATGACCTCCCCCGCAGTAGCCTTGTGCGGCAAACCCGCGGATGGGCGGGATCGGTGGGCGAGGAGATCGGGATCGGGCCGCCGTCCGATTCCCGCTGTCAGCGAATCAAAAACGGGGGCAGGGGGTCGGTGGGATCATGGTAGAACCGTCGGAAGGCCACGAGGTACGCCGTACCGGCCACGGTGGTCCGCACCGTTCGGTGCGGACCCACGATAGGTCCCGCCCCCACAACCTGACCCTCAAAGACGGTGTCGAGCACGCTTTCTACAGCGTAGGGCTCGTGCGGGTGCAGGCGGCCATGCGCGTACTCGACGGCCATGCGCGCGGACACGCAGCTTCCACAGGGAGAGCGGTCCACTTCCCGGTCCGCAAACACGGTGACGTGACGCGCTTGGTGGCGCGGGTCGCGCGGAGGGGCCCTAAATATTACGCCATAGAGTCCTTCAATGGCTGGCTCGACAGGGTGACGGAGGACGCGCTGCGCCTCGACCGCCCTGCGAATGCGACGCGCCGCCTGCTTTAAGGCCGGAACCGCCGCCGGTTCGACGGCAAGGCCCAGGGGCGCTACATCGACCAGGGCGTAATAGGCGCCGCCGTACCCGATGTCCACGTGGAGCGTGCGACCGTCGAGCCGGATGGTCTCGTCAAGCGCCTCCGCCCAGGCGGGAACATTTTCGAACCACACTGAGGCGACCTGTCCGCCCTGCATCACGGCGTGAGCCGTCACCACGCCGCTCGGTACGTCATAGCGGACCGTGACCTCCGGGGATTCCCGGGCGTCGGGACGGACGCGACCGGTCTCGACCAAAAAGCGCGTGACGGCAATGGTGGCGTGGCCGCACATGGTGCTATACCCCGCGTTGTGCATGAAGATGAGGCCGAAGTCACTGGTCGCTCGTTCCGGCGGCAGGATGAGGCATCCGTACATGTCCTCATGACCCCAGGGCTCCCACATCAGCCGCCGGCGGTAATGGTCGAGGTGGTCCTGTAGATAGGCCCGGCGCTCCATCATCGTGCGGCCGGGAATGGGTGGATACCCGTCCACGATCACACGCAAGGGTTCGCCGCCGGCGTGCCAATCCACCACGTGAAACACTTCCCGGACGTCCATCGGTGTCCTCGATTCCAAAAAGGGCCCGGGCGCTCTTCGCGACGGGCCCCGGTGGATGCTCAGGCGTCCTGAGGGGGATTGCCCTCCAGGCGGCCCTCCATGTCACCCAAAAGGTAGGCATAGATGGCGAGGACGGCCACCCCGTGGGCGACGTCGTCCGGGTCGAGTTTGTCGGGCGTGTCGCCATGGGAATGATGGTAGAGCATGTAGCGCGCCGAGTCGGAGTGGAGCGACAGAGTCGGCACCCCGCGCCGCATGAGCGGACCGATGTCGGCGCCGGGGCCGCCCGGCGCCACCGAGAAGGGGCCCGCCGGACGCAGGAGGTCGGCAATTTGCTCGATCACGGGAAATGACTCCGCTTGTCCGCTGAACGACAACTCGGTCGGCCGGAAGAAGCCGGCGTCAGATTCCATGGCCATCACATGCCGGTCGAGTTCGCCCGCGTGGGCGTCGCGGTACCCGATTCCCCCGCGAAGACCGTTCTCCTCATTGGTCCAACCCACCACCCGAAGCGTGCGCCGCGGCTTCAGGCCGAGACGACGGATGACATTTACGGCCTCCCACGCGGCCATAAACCCGCCCGCGTCGTCCATGGCGCCCTGACCCACATCCCAGGAGTCAATGTGGCCCCCGAGGACCACCACCTCCTCGGGACGTTCGGAGCCGGGCAGATCCGCCACGATGTTGCGCGAAGGCGCATCCGGCAGCATCGTGGCCTCCATCTGCAGGCGCACCACCACGTCCGCGCCCCGATCGGAGAAGCGGTGCAGCAGCATGGCGTCCTCGATCGACAGGGCGGCAGCAGGAATCTTGGTCACCGACTCGTCGTAGCGAAGTCCCCCCGTATGGGGGCTGCGGATGGATCCGGAACCGACGGTACGGATAAGACAGGCGACCGCCCCGGCGCGGGCGGCGGCCACCGGGCCCTGGGCGCGGTAGCGGACTGTCTTGCCGTAAGTCTCGAAGGGCACATCGAAGAGCACAATCTTGCCGCGGGCCTCCGTGGCCCGGCGCTCCAGCTCGTCAAACGAGGTCACCACCAGAACCGAGGCCGTGATCCCGCCGGGGGGTGTTCCGACGCTGCCGCCGAGGCCCAACATGACAAGCCCGGTCTCCCGCGGCTGCAAAAGGGTGGCAGACTCTTTTCCCCGCACCCAGTGCGGGACCATGACCATCTCTCCGTGCACGTTTTGGAATCCGTCTTCCTTGAGGGCCGTAAGCGCCCAGTCGATAGCGTGCTCCAGTGCGTCCGAACCTGACAGGCGGGGGCCGAACGTATCGGTCCACAGGGCCGTGCGTTCCCAGGCGGCATGGCTCCCGAGCGCACTCTCCAGGATGCGGGCGGCCGCTTCTTTGTGGTTCTCGGTAATACGAGGGGTGTTGTTGTCCATAGCCTGACACTAAAGCCATCGCTAGAGGGCGTCAATCCACGCCCAGACGCCATCAGCCGAGGAGAAATCCCTGCCAGAGGGGATCGTCGGGTTCGACCACAAAGGTGGAGTCCCCGTGCAGATGCGCGCTGCCCGCGATGCGGGCCCGAACCCCTTTATAGGGGCCGACTCGCACCTCTTCCAGGGCGGTCGCGGTGAAGACGGCCCCGGTCACGCTGGCGTGGCGGAAGCTCTCGCCGATGGCCATCTCCGCCCGCGCCACCCGGACGGCCGTTTTGGCCGCCGTGCCCGTGCCGCAGGGCGACCGGTCGACACCTCCCGGGGGGACGATCACCAGGTTTTTCACGTCGGCCCTGTCATCATCCGCCGGGCCGAAGAATTCGATATGGGTCAGCCCGCGCACATTGTCAAACTCCGGATGCACCACGTCCACCCGGGCGTCAACCGCGGTGCGGATGCGGCGGGCCACCTCGATGGCGTGGGCGGCGTGGTCACGGTCGAGATGCACGCCTACCGATGACGCCTCCACAATCCCGTAGAAGTTTCCGCCCCAGGCGATGTCGAGGCGAACCGACCCGACTTCCCCCCCTTCCACCGGCACCACGAGGTCTTGGGCCAGCACGAATGCGGGCACATTGTCGAAGGCAACCTCCCGCACCCGGCCCCCTTCGACCCGCGACACGGTACGCACGAGCCCTGCCGGGGTATCGAGCACGATGACGGTCTCCGGTTCCACGATGGGCACCTGCCCGGTCTCGACCAGCGCCGTGACGAGGCCGATGGTGTCATGTCCGCACATGGGGAGATAGCCGCCCACCTCGAAATACACCACCCCGAAGTCGGCCTCCGGATGGACGGGATCCGTCAAAACGGCGCCCGACATGACGCTCATTCCCCGCGGTTCGTACGTGAGGACGGTCCGGATCCAATCGGCGTGCTGGCGCATGGCTTCCATCTTTTCCATCATCGTGGCGCCGCGGAGTCTCGGGGCACCGGCAATCACGGTCCGCGTCGGATTGCCGCCGGTGTGGGTCTCGATGGTCCGGATGACATGGCGAAACTTCACGGGTGCCCTCCCTGCGAGCGAGCCTTCGACGCTAGGCCCGCGAATCCTGGGACACTCTTACGACTTCTTTACGCGCGCCCGGATTGAATTCGAAGGGCGCTTCCCGCCGGACCTCGGAGAGGCTCCGCTGCGCGGCGGCAAGGGCGGACGCCAGCTCCGGACGCGAGCCGCCGAGGGAATGCGCGATATGCAGACCCACGAGCCGCCCCTGGGCCACGGCCACGGCCCCGCTTTCGATCCCGCCGGCGTTGCCGGCTACATAGAGGCCCCGATGCGAGGTTTCTCCGGTGCTGGAAAGAACCGGGACGCGTCCTCCGAGCGCCGGCGACTCCGTCATGCGCACTCCGAGCGGGTCGAGCAGTTCGGTGACGGGGGAGAGCCCGCCTGACAACAGGACGAAGTCGACGGGGACGAGCCGAGCGGGGCCTATGGGCTGCCCGCGGCCGTCGAGATGGCGGAGCTCAACGGCCGCGACTTCCTGGTCGCCCACCACGCGGGTTGCAACCTGATGCAGATGCACATGCGTGCCCGCGAGCGCCACCCCTGCTCGCGGATAATGATTGATGAGAAGGGGGCGGAAGGCAGGACGCCGGAGCAGCCTCACGAGCGGCCGCAAGAGGGGCGGCGCCACCGAACCCAGATGCGACAGGGCGTCCCAGCGCTCGGTCACGCTCCCGAGGTGGGCGGTCGCATCAGACTCGGGCGCCATGACGAGCCCGAGCCATTCCACCCCCGCTTCGTGGAGTTCAGCGGCTATGGCGAAGGACAGGACGCCGGTGCCGATGATCAGGCCGCGGCGGCCCGGCAGCACCCGATGCACGACGGCCATCACCTGGGCGCCGCCCACCGTCATGACGCCCGGCAGGGTCCAGCCCGGAAGCGGAACCGGATTCTCTCCGGCACCCGTGGCCACCAGCACCCGCCGGGCCGTCACGTCGTGATCCGGGTGCGTGCGGACGAGAAACCCGCCCGTGGCGTCGCCGGCCACCTCATACACGGTGACGCCCGTAGCGACAAAGACGTGGGGGCGGCCGTGCAGGCTTCGCAGGAGTTCCGAAGCCACCTCGCGTCCGTCCCATCGGCGCCGTCCGAGCCGATAGCGCTGCCCGAGCAGTCTTCCTCCGGCCTCGGGATATTCGTCAAAGATGCGGACCACCAGATCCCGTTCCGCCAACGCACCCGCCGCCGCAAGGCCCGCGGCGCCGGCACCCACGATGGCGACGTCGACGCGCTCAGTCATACGCGGACCGCCCCGGATTAGTCGGAAGGGGCGGGTCGACCTTTAGCGATGCGAGGGTGAGCCCCTCGGATATCGGGAGGAGGCAGGCTCGCCGCACTTCTCCGTCGGCCAGCACGCGGCACTCAAAGCACTGACCGATGAGACAGTACAGGCCCCGGGGAGATCCGTCCACCTCACTTTCGCCCAGGCGCTTTACCCCGAGGGCGTAAAGCGCGATGCCGGCCGGGATTCCCGCCCTCCCCCGGTAGGTGACCCCGTCAAACGTGAACGACACCATGACGACCGGTGATTCTTCATCCATCCGCGTCATCCCCTTTAAGAGACGGCAGGACGCCGAACGGAACCGGTCGCGCCGGCGGACGTGGTCGCGCGACGTCCCGTCCCGGCGGGAACCAGCGGGCGTAGAGCGCCTCGAGCGCGGCGTGGCAGACACGGCCCTGGCAAATCCCCATGGACGCGCGGGTCACAAGTTTGAGTTCCCGACCTGAGGAGACGTCGAAGGCACGGCGGGCCTCCACCAGCGCTCCGAGGGTTACGCGCTCACAACGGCAGATAATGAGATCTTGGTCCGGAGACTTGGTCGTCACCCATCGAGCTCCCTTCCCCGAGGCGCGCGCCCCACGTCCCCTACGCGCTTGTGAAGCGTCCGGGATCGAGCGGCCCCGGATCCACAACGGGCGCCCGGTGAAGCACCAGGTCTGCCACGAGGCGCCCGGTCACGGCGGCAAGCCCGATCCCGTCTCCTTCGTGCCCGGCGGCCAGCATGAGGCCGGGCACCCCTTTGACCGGCCCCACGAGCGGAAAATGATCCGGAGTCCAGGGGCGAAGGCCCGCGTACGCACGGATAAACAAGCTGTGTGCCATCCCCGGATAAAAGCGTAACGCACGCCGGGCGATGAGGGACATGACCGGCTCCTTCGGTGTGACATCTTCACCCACAAACTCCCGCGAGCTCCCGAGAAGAAAATTCTGGGACGCTGTCGGCTCGTAGACCAGGGCGACCCCATACCGCTCAAATTCCTCCGGCACGCTCCTCGTGCGCCCAAACTTGGCCATCAAGTATCCGAATTCCATCACCTTGGCCGTTCCATGGAGGGGGCCCCGCGCCCCGACCAGCAGCGTCCCCTTGCGAGGGCGGATGGGCACGAGCAGGGACAGGGGATGGGTGAGGACAGGCGTCCACACCCCCGCTGCCACGACGGTGACGTCCGCTTCGCACCGCTCCCCCGACAACGTGTCAACGCCAGACACCCGGCCATCCTCCAGTTTGAGGGTGACAGGTGTGTGCGGGCGGACGCGGGCGCCCCGCTCGCGGGCAGCCCCGATGAGGCGGCGGGTGTAAAGAAGAGGGTTCAAGGTGGCATCGGACGCACAATAAAGACCTCCCGGCACGTCGTCGGCCAGGTCCGGGAGTTCCGCATGAATCGCCCGTCGGTCCAAAAATCGAATGGGCAGACCGAACGCCCGTTCCTGCTCCACCCAGCTCCTGGCTGGGTCCAGTTCGTCTTCGCTGTCGAGCACGAGATAGCTTCCGGGGGCCCGGTACTCAAAAGGGCCCAGATCGTCGGCCAGCTGGGCCAACAGCTCCTGGCTCCTAAGCGCGAGGACGCCATCGTATCCCGGCTCTTTGTCTATCGCCAGCACATTGCCATCCGATCGCGAGGACGTGCCGCCACCGACGTCTGCGCGGTCAAACAGGGTCACCTCGGCGCCTGCGGTCTGCAGGTAATAGGCGGTGGCCGCGCCGATCACTCCAGCGCCCACCACGATCACCCGTACGGACGCGCTCATTCCGGGAGCTCCAGACCCGCTCCGGCCAATCGCTCATAGAGATAGCGCGCCACGGCCGCATCGAGGGCGGCCACGCCGACTGATTTGAAAATACTGAGGCCTGCGGCGGAGCCGCGAGACGGTGCTCGTGCCAGCACCTCCAGCGCATCCACACGGACATAGCCGGCCGCGACCGCGGCCATAAGGTCGCCCGCCTCCTGCAGGGCCGCCTCGGGGGCTTCCACCGCCACCCGCGCCGCGCGCGCGAAGAGCTTCGGGGGAATCTCCTGCATGTCGGGTCGGAACGCCCCCACGCCGTTTACATGGGCGTTGTCCGCAATCGCGTCGGGGTTCACGACCGGCGAGGATGACGTCGTCGCCAGTACGACGATGTCCATGCTCCGCACCGCCTCCTCGGCCGACGAGGCCTCCTCCATGAAAACCGGCCGACTGAGGCCTACCTGCACAAGCCGGGTCGAGAGGGCTTCGAGAAATGCTTGGCGGTGACGGGCATGGCGGGCGAACACGCGAAGCCGGCGAATGGGCCGCATGGCAAGAATACCTTCGGCGATGCCGAGGGCCTGGACTCCGGCTCCGATGAGGCCAAGCCCGCTCGCATCGGGCTCGGCCAGCCGGTCGGTGGCGAGGGTCGCGACGGCGCCGGTCCGGAGCTGGGTGACGACGCCGCCGTCCATGACAGCCAGGGGCTCACCGGTGTGGGCGTCGGCATATACCAAGACGCCCGGCGTAGTGGGAAGGCCGGCCGCCGCGTTGTCCGGAAACACGGCCACATACTTGGCCGCGAGCGCGGGCAACGGGGCCAGATAGGCCGGCATCAAAAGGACGGTTCCCCGATCACCGACGGGAAAGGTCAGGCGCTGCGGATGCTCGGAGTCGGCTGCGGCCACGGCGCCGAGACCAGCCTCCACCACCGGAACCAGGTCCCGGACGGTCACATGTTCGCGAATAAGGGTACCGGACACGTAGCGCATGGGAGCCTCCCCGCACATCTATCGGACGGAGATGTCACCGCCCTCATCCCACGATGCTTCCGCGGCGGCAGCGAAAGCCGAAAAATCCTGCTCGTTTTCTACAATCACCATGGGCACCGTTCGCCCGTACAGCTTTTCGGCCACCAGGGCTCCGATGGCGAACACGGGGTCGATCCGCTGAAACACAAACGCGGCCGGCGCCGTGCGCGCACGGACAGACTCAAGGAGAATGGCGGACGACGTACTGGATCCTCGCCCGGCCGGCATGACCACGATCCGCCCGGAGAGCGAAACGCCCAACAGAGGGTGGTGGGCGTCAATCACGAGGCCGCTGTGGGGATCAAATCCCCCCCACAGCGAGAGGGGATCGGTCGTGAAGATCACGGGGGCCGGCCCGGCCGCGCCACCGACCGCCACCCGCCCTCTCATAAGAATCCCCCGCGGACGTGGCCGGACTCGGCGGCCGCCACGCACTCGGCGAGCGACCCGAAGACCACATCCTTCTGAAGGAGCGACGGGATGTAGTGCGCGTACTTGCCGGAGTTGGTCATCACCGTGCGGACATGCTGGGGCAGGAGGGGCGAAAGCAGCACGCAGGTATCGGCGATAATCTCTCCGCCGAAAGCCCGGATCGGGTCCAAGAGGCCCTCTTCTTGTGCCCGATCCCGCATGAACTGGCTGGTCGTGATCAAAAGACGCACCTGCGACGCCATCCGGCGACCGCGCACCAAGTGTGCCAGTTCCCGGAATTCCCCCACCGAAAAGTGGGGACTGCCCAGCGCGACCGCATCCACCTGTCCGTCGGTCTTGGTGGAGAGGGCCTGGCGTACCTCGGCCAGGCGGGCGGCCGACAGGTGGGTCACGGACGACGGCGGCTCACCCTGGCAGGCCGTGATCACGTCCGGCGCCTCCGGCGTGAGTCCCACCAAATGTGCGAGCGCGACCGCGCCCGACGACGCTGCCGCAGCCAAAAGTGCCTTTAAGTCATCGGGCCGGGCGTCTGCGGGAAGCCCCTCGACCACCGGGATCCGGCCTCCTGACAAGAGGCCGATCGCATAGCCGACCAGAGGGTAGAGCGCCTCGTCCGACGTATCCACATCGTCCGCCAGGACAAACCGCAGTTCCCCCCGGCGCCTTTCTGTCTGGTGGAGCCCCTGATAAGGCACCCGACCCGCGATCGCCGCCAGAATGTCGAGAAAATCGCCGTAGCGATCGGTCCGCGCACCCAGGACCGAGTTGGCATACGCGATGGCGTTGGACTCTCCCCAGGCCACGTGCTGTCCGAACGCGGGTGTGTGGCCCATGGCATACGGCGCGCACGAAAAGGACGGGCGCGCGCCCATCGCGAGATACCCGTCGACGATGCGCACCGCCTGATCGCCAAATCGTGTGGGGACACCCTGCGCCCGCCACTGCGACAGTTCTACCGAGATGGCGTTTAAGGTGGTCGGGACGGCCACCTTCGCCCCGAGTGCCGTGAGATGGTCCACGAAGTCCACGACGGCATCGCCTTCGTAGAGGCATCCATCGACGTGGGCGCTTGCAATGGGGACGAAGCTTGTGGCGTCCGTGAGCTCCGCCATGCGCAGCAGTACCTCGAGGGCAAACTGCACGGCGGGGCCGGCCTCGCCCCGCCGCATGGCATCCTCTTCCGGAGTGAGCCTGACCCTCATGCCAGGGCACCAGTGAGAGCGCGATCCACCGCCTCTCTTTCAGCCTCCTCCAGGGGCAGCCGCGGCGGCCGACAATGGCCGACCGGACGCCCGATCTTCTCCAGGCCGTACTTGATCACCTGAACGAGGCGAGGGGTGGAGTCGTAGCGGAAGAGGGGCAGAAGCCGTCGATAAAGGGCCCACGCCGCGTCCGCCTGCCCTGTGGTCGCGAGCTGATAAAGCTCCAGGCTCTGGTGGGGCACGATGTTGGTGAGCCCGGCGATCCACCCGGTGGCACCGGCGGACAGTCCTTCCAATGCTAGATCGTCAGCTCCCGCAATGGCCTGCAGGCGGGTTTCGTCAAGAATCTCGGGAATCCGCCGCACATCACCGCTGAACTCCTTCACGGCCATGACTTCGGGTATCTCTGAGAGGACCCGAAGCCGGTCGGGGGTGAGATCCACGGCGGTGTCAAACGGATTGTTGTAGATGACGATTGGCAGGCCCGGCCGCGCCAGTTCCCGGTAATAGGCGATCGTCTCGTGCCATGTGGCCCGATAGCCAATGGGCGGCAGCGCCATGATGCCTTCCGCGTCCAGTTCTCGCGCCAGCCGCGCCCAGCCGACCGCCAGCTCGGTGGTAGGCGCCGCCACCCCTACCAGAATCGGGACCCGGCCGCGGGCCACCTCCGCGATGACGCGGATCACCCGTTCCCGCTCATCCACAGACAAGCTCTGATACTCGCCGCAGGTTCCCGTCGGTACGAGGCCATGGACGCCCTGGCGGATAAGCCAATCGGCGTGCTCGCGGAGGCGGGACTCGTCAACCGCGAGATCCTTAGTAAAGGGTGTGGTAATAGCGACGTAAATGCCCTGGAACATAGTCATGACCCCCTGCTTGCGAACTAAGGCTCCACGTTGGTATGACCCGGTGCAGTTCGTCTGCTTGGTGAAAAGGGGTTTCCGGAGGCAGCCGTTGAAAGCAGTGTGGCATAGGCGTGGGCATTTCTCCAGCCGGGATAGCCGCGATCAGAGGAAATCGGAA
>JAKATP010000038.1 GCA_021818685.1 Bacillota bacterium
CTGGTTTCGCCGGCGGTTCGACCCGCTGACGGGGCGCTCGCGTCCCTTTGACCGCGAGCGGTTCTGGTCGCGAACGATTCCGGATCTCCCGGATCGCCGCCGCGCACACCCCTTTGGCCTCCGCGCGGTAGCAGCCGCGGCAGTTACGGCCGTCTTGCTGGTCGGAGGCGGATTTCTGGCGGCGGGCCTCCTGCAGCACGGGGGCTTCGCCTCGTCGACGGTGGCAGGCTCGGCGCCGGGAAAACCTCCGCTTCATATAAATGCCCGGAATCCGTCGTCTCTGGCGGGCCTTCTCCCGGCGGGCGCCAGCCGGATTGAGCTGACGGAACGCGCCGGGACCGCTCACCGCAGCGTCGTCATCACGGGCGCCCACGACATCGCCGTGCTAACAGCCGAGCTCGGCCGGGCGGCCGCGCTCGGGCCGGGGGTCTACCACTGCCCGGCGGCCACGCTGCCCGAGACCGACGATACCTTTCGCTTCGTCTATCCGTCGGGCCAGCTGGTGACCGTAAACTGGCTCCAGGCGGGCTGTTCGTGGTTAACGGCGGCAAGCGGGCCCAAGTCCCCGGCGGTTACGCCGGGTGTGGCCGGCCGGGACACGTTTTTGGCGCCCAGCGGACTGCGATCGGATGTCAACCTGGCGTTTCAGGTCCAGAAGTAAGCCCCGCCCGGTGTCGGAACGGAGGCGTGGTGCGGCTGCACATTAGGGAGCCCGCCCCGGGTCGCGCAGTCCCCGCTGCAGGGCGGCGCTCGGGACCCGTCGGTTGAGCGTCCGCACCAGGTCGTTGCGGAGGCTTACAACCTTCGTCACGAGCGACGTTGTCTGGGCATCAGTACCCGCGGCCCGGAGCGCGTCCGCCGCCTCGTCGAGACGGTCGACGGCCTGGAGCAGCCACGCCCAATCCGGCACAAAACCTTGCTCTTTCAAGATTTTCTGGATGAGAAAATCGGGCCCGCTCTTCAGGTAGTCCGCATCCAGGGGTCTTCCCTTGCCGGGTAAGTCGTCGAACGCGCCTTCGCGCATGGCCCGTTCGATGGCGGATTCGATACGGCCGTCTCCAGGCATCGGGGCTTCCCGGTGCGAGGATTTGGGAGGGGTCGGCGCCTGCTTGTGCGGTTTGAAGATGCCCACGAGGACCTCCGGTGGATAGGATGGGCGGGGACCGCTCGGATAGAAAGCACGGGAGGGGTCGGCTTTTGGTCTTGATCCGAAACCCGGGGACGCAAAGCGCACAAGCCGGATCGGTGGCTCGTCGAAGCGGCCTTCCTCCCGTGACGATTAGGTGTCCGGTACATCAAATAGGCGGTGGTAGAGCCAGGCGAGGCCAACCCCCAAGACCTGACCCGCGAGCAGGGATACGAATATCTGCAAGACGATCAGGCGGCCGTGGATGGGCTCGATCGCATTCCAGGGAAAGAAGATGAGCGCCCCCAGGATAAGGCCTCCACCGAAGCCGCCTCTCAGCGAGAACGTTCCCAACATCGGGCGTCCCTCCCGACGGACCCCACCATCGAATCCTGCCATAGACTATATGAAACAGCCGCCCTGTTGTCTTCTCTTCGAGCCGTTTTCAGGCACCACCGGAAGACCTCCGGCTTGCACGGAATGCTCTCGCCACCGTGAGGACCACATGCGCGGACGGGATGGCAATGCATCCGCGCCGGCTCACGGCATGCGGTGAAAAAACTTTAAAGCGGCCTGCCAGAGGGGCCCCCCTGCCAGGAGATCGCCCATGACCACGAGGGCCGTGAGGACGAAGAGACTGCCGTACATCCGCTCAACCCGGCGTCGCTGACGCTCCCGGCGGCGTCCGCTGCGAGAGGGAGGGGGGATTTCTTCAACCGGCCCCGGGTTCTGCACGCGATTTCCTCCGATTTGACATCCGTTTCATACTAGCAAACGCTGCCGCGGCTTGGGGAGTGACCGGCTTCAGCGCGGCGCAGCGCCGACGGGGAAACCCTGTCCGTGCCCCTGCCGGTGATGACAAGACCGGGCGGGGATGAGAGAACGGGCGTCGCCAGGTCGTGGACCTCTTGCGGCTCGTAGAGCGCCGGGATGCCCCGCAGGTGGACGAGAGCCGGTCCTGATACCCGGGAAGGATCTTTGGGTTTCGTTTGGAAGAAACTCACGCGACCAAGCGGTCGCCCTGGGAATGCGGCCACGACAGGACCGATAGGCGAGCAATGAAGCGACGGCCCGGTGGGACTGGCGGGCGTGCCAGATCGGCCGCGACACGGCACAATATGACACGGTGGCTTTGTGGTGCGTTGGCCGAGCGGAGGGCGCTCGACGCGGCTTCAGCGAAAGCCGGAGGCGGTGCGTGAGCGCGGTCTACAAGCCCGCGAGACACGGCCGGCTGTCGGACGCGTCGCACCAGGCTCCGGGCATGGGAGCACGCCTTTCTGCTAAGGTGGAGGGGGGGAGCACATACGCCGCGCCTCGTGATTGTCACCGGCCAATCCGGCGCCGGCCGGACGCTTGCGCTGCGGGCGTTCGAGGATTTGGGATACTACTGCGTGGATAATCTGCCCCCGGCACTCCTGGGCCCGTTTTCGGACCTCGTGCAAAGGGCCCGTGTGAAGGGGGCCGCCATCGCCATCGACGTGCGGGGCGGCGCCTTCTTCCGCGATCTGGATGCCGCCATGCTGGAGCTCCAGGCATCCGGCGTCGATGTGAGCGTGGTCTTCCTGGAGGCGGACGAAGACGTCCTCGTGCACCGCTACAAGCTCTCTCGCCGCGGCCACCCGCTCGGTCCTGATCGATCCCTCTTAAACGCCATCCGGACCGAAAGGGCGGAGCTTCTCGAACTCCGATCGCGCGCGGCCGTGGTGCTTGACACGTCGCACCTCGCTCCGGCCCAGTTGCGTGAGCGCATTGGATCGCTGTTTGCTCTCAACTCCGATGGCCTTCCCTTCCAGGTCCGTCTCATTTCGTTCGGGTTCAAGCATGGCATCCCTACCGATGCGGACCTGGTGCTGGACGTTCGTTACCTCCCGAATCCCCACTATGTTCAGGAGTTGAAATCGCTCAACGGCACGGACGCGGCCGTTCGGGAGTGGGTGCTGAAGTGGCCGCAGAGCCGCGAGACGATGACGCGGCTGTCGGATCTGCTTCACTTTCTGCTGCCGCTATATCGGCGCGAGGGCAAGGCGACGGTGTCGGTCGCGGTGGGCTGCACGGGGGGCCAGCATCGGTCGGTGGTGTTTGTGGATGGGCTCGGCGAGCGGATCCGCGAATGGGGCTTCAGCTCCGAAGTGGAGCACCGCGACATCGAGCTCGGCAGCGACGGTGAGAGCGACTAGTGGGCGGCTGGCTCCTACCCGGACTGCATGTGAAGCGGTGGCTCGTTCTTCTAGGCCTCGGATTCATCATCCTGGGCTTTGGTCTGGCTCTGGTGGCATTCTTGCCGCACCGGGTCGGCTGGTGGCGGGAGGGAGGCCTCACCGGCGTCGTGGGACTGGCGGCGATCGCGGTCGGCGCCGGCGGTACCCTGCGGTCGCTTTCCCGGGCGCTCAATGTGCCCCAGAGCTCGATGGCAGAGTGGCTCATGACCCGCCAGCGGGCGGCGCGGGGTCCAAAGGTGGTGGCGCTCGGCGGCGGCACCGGCCTTCCTACCCTCCTGCGGGGGCTCAAGACCTACACCAGCAATATCACGGCCATTGTCACGGTAGCCGATGACGGCGGAAGTTCGGGGCGGCTTCGGGGGAGTCTCGGAGTGCTGCCGCCCGGCGACGTGCGAAACTGTCTCGTGGCCCTCGCTGACGCGGAGCCGCAGATGCGGGATCTCTTCCAGTACCGGTTTGAGGAGGGCGAACTGTCGGGTCACAGTTTCGGTAATCTCTTCATCGCGGCCATGGAGCGGACCGCCGGGGACTTCGTTTCCGCGCTGGGGGCGCTGTCGCGGGTTCTTGCCGTACGGGGGGCCGTGTTTCCCGTGACGCTCGACTCTGTCGCACTGGTCGCGGAACTGGAAGACGGCACCCGGGTGGAGGGTGAAAGCCAGATCGGGCGGAGCCAGGCGCCTATTCGGCGCGTATGGCTGGAACCGCCGATGGCGACACCGCTCGTCGAGGCGCTCCGTGCGATCGAGGATGCCGATCTCATCGTCATCGGCCCGGGCAGTCTCTATACCTCTGTGATCCCGAACCTCCTAGTGCGGGAGGTGACCGACGCGATTTTCAACAGCGTGGCGCCCGTGGTCTATGTAGCCAATGTCATGACCCAGCCGGGCGAGACCACGTCCTACACGGCCTTCGACCACCTGGCGGCACTCGAACGGCACAGTCGTGCCGGCCTCGTCGACGTCATGGTGGTGAATACCGAGCGGGTGCCGGCCGCGGTTCTGGACCGGTACCGCGCTGACGGTGCGGAAGTTGTGCGGGTGGGGCAAGCCGAAGATCACCCGGGGCGAGTCCGGGTGCGGGTCATGGAAGAGCGTCTCTTGATGCCCGACACGGTCGTGCGGCACGATCCCCAAAAGCTTGCCCATGCTGTGCTCTCCGTGTTGTTCAGCGGAGAATCGGAATGGGTCAAGCGTCACCCCTTCGACAGTTGGGCCCTGCATGAGCGTATCCGCCTGCAGGGGGGAATGCGCTGAGATGTGGTCCTATACGCGGGAGGTGAAAGAGGAATTGTGCCGGCTGGACGTGGGTGGACGCGACCAGGCGGCGGCGGAGCTCTTCGGGATGTGGGACGTGGCCGGGCACGGCGATCGCCTGGGCGTGGGCTCTGCCCTGGTGCTCCGGAGGGCCTACCGTCTCGCGCGGGCTATAGATCTAAGCCCCGTCCTCCATCTGACGCGGGAGAAGGGGCGGCTTCAGGTCGCACTGACCCTGGAGCGCTGGGGGAGTCTCCGCGATACGTCCTCCCGGCGCACGGGGCGCGCGTATCTGCGCGGCGCCTTTCTGGCCCGTGGATACATCGCGGAGCCTGAGCGGGCCTACAAAATGGAGGTAGCCGGCCTGCCCACGGCGGCCTCCCGCCGCGTTCTGGAGGTGCTGGAAACCGAGGGCGTGGAAGCGCACCTCATCTGCCGGCGGGGTCAAGCGCTCGTGTATCTGAACGGTCAGGAAGGACTCGGCCGGTTTCTGGCCTCGGTCGGCGCCTACAACGCGCGACTCAGTCTCGAAAGCCTCCTCGTGGTGCGGGAGGTCAAGAATCGGGTGAACCGGCTCGTGAACGGGGAGTCGGCGAATCTCCGGCGGGCGGCGGAAAGCGGCGTGCGCCAGCAGGCGGCCATCCGGCGTCTCTTGGCCGTTCGGGGCGCGGCGGCCCTGTCCGCGCCATTCCTCGAACTGGCACGTCTGCGACTTCGTCATCCGGACTGGACGCTGTCGGAGCTCGGCGCTGCCCTTCACCCGCCGCTCGGGAAGTCCGGTGTTGCGCACCGCCTGCGCAAGCTTGTCAAATGGGGCGAGGATTCGTCGGACAGCGGCGGGCGTCGAAGAGTATAATGCCTATGTGAAACGGGGAACAAGGATGGCGGCAGGTGCCCGTCATCCGATGCCTTGGTGTGGGTGCCAGGGAACGTCCGAGGTGGGGGAATCACATGAACGGATACGGAGCGATCCTCATCTACGTGCTGGTGTCGGCCGTCATGGCGGCCGCGATCTCCATGACCTCCGAAATCATGGGTCCCCACGCACCGGGCGGTGTCAAGCGGGAATCCTACGAGTCAGGGATTCTGGTCGACCGCCCCGTCTCTCACTTCTCGGTCCGATTCTATCGGGTCGCGATGCTGTTTTTGATTTTTGACGTCAGCGTGATGGCCATCTATCCCTGGGCTACCAGCATGCGGGCTTTTCATGCGGCAGGATTTGTGAAGGCACTCTTCTTTATGGTCGTGCTGGCGGTCGGGTTTGCGTACGTGTGGCGACGGGGGGGATTCAAGTGGGACTGACCCAGGCGCAGGAGGTACAGGATCTGGCGCTTCGCCGTGAAGCGGAGAAGGGTATTCTCCTCACGAGCGTCGACAAGATGGTGCGGTGGGCGCGGAAGTCGTCGGTGTGGCCGGCCACGTTCGGGCTGGCCTGCTGCGCCATTGAAATGATGAGTACCACCGACTCGCGCTACGACTTGGCGCGATTCGGCTCAGAGGTGTTCCGGGCCTCGCCCCGCCAGGCGGACCTGATGATCGTGGCGGGGCGGGTGAGCCAGAAGATGGCGCCTGTGTTGCGCACGATCTGGGAGCAGATGCCCGAACCCAAATGGGTGATCTCGATGGGCGCCTGTGCGTCCTCCGGGGGCGTGTTTGACAACTACGCCATCGTCCAGGGGGTCGACCACGTGGTGCCGGTGGACGTCTACGTGCCGGGGTGCCCGCCGACACCCGAGGGCCTGATCTTCGGCATCTTGCGGATTCAGGAGAAGATTGCCCAGGGCATCCCACCCAAGTACCAGGAGCTCGAGCCGGGCGGGGGGCGTTCGGCGTGATAACCGAGGGCGGTATCTTAGACGCACTGAATGCGCGGTTTCCTGGCAGCATCGAGGTGGTACCCGCCGTCGACCAGGCTTCGGTTAGGGTCGACAAAGACATCCTGCGGGCCGTCATGGAGTGGCTCCGGCTCGAGCAGGGCTACGAGCTCCTGCTCGACGTGTGCGGCGTCGACTGGTTTCCCGCCCGGCCCCGGTTCGAGGTGGTGTATCACGTGTACAACCCGACCCGCCCGGAACGCCTGCGGGTCAAAGTTTTGGTGGGTCAGAACGAGGAAGTTGAAAGCATGACCGCCGTATGGCCGGGTGCCAACTGGCCGGAGCGGGAGGCGTTTGACTTGATGGGCATCACCTTTCGAAACCACCCGGACCTGACCCGGATTTATATGCCGGAGGACTGGGAAGGGCATCCGCTTCGCAAGGATTACCCGGTGGCCGGCCCTCGCGTCGACTAGGGCCGGGAAATAGGGCGGGAGGTGACACTATGGCAACCGAGACACCGGCCGAGCTGCGCTCGGCGCTGTCGCGGGACACGATGGTCATCAACCTGGGGCCGCAACATCCGGCTACCCACGGGGTGCTCCGGGTGCGGCTTGAGCTTGACGGCGAGAAGGTCCTGCGGGCGGAGCCCGTGATTGGGTATCTGCACACGGGGTTTGAGAAGACGGCCGAGACGCATACCTATCAGCAAGCCACCACCCTGACCGACCGTATGGACTACCTGGCGCCCATGAGCAATAACCTCGCCTACGTGCTGGCGGTGGAGAAGCTGATGGGGCTTGAGGTGCCCAAGCGCGCCCAGTATATCCGGGTGCTGTTTGCAGAGCTCACGCGGCTGGCGAGCCACTTGGTGTGGCTCGGGACGGCTGTGATGGATCTCGGTGCGATGAGTCTCTTCTTCTATTGTTTCCGCGAGCGGGAGATCATCCTGGACTTGGTGGAAGCCACCACCGGGGTCCGCATGAACCCGAGCTATTTTCGTGTCGGCGGCCTCGCCTACGACCTGCCCGACGGTTTCCACTCGCGCTGTCAGGCGTTTATTGACGACTTTCCACGCTGGATGACGTCTTTTCGCGGCCTTATCGAGAACACGTTGGTGGAGGACCGCCTGCGCGGAGTGGGGATGCTGAACCGGGAGCAGGCGCTAGCCCTTTCGGTGACGGGACCCATGCTGCGGGCGACGGGTCTGGCGCATGATCTGCGGCGAGCGGAACCCTACTGCTTCTACGATGAATTCGACTTCCAGATCCCGACGCGCACAGAGGGCGATTCGTACGCCCGCATGTGGGTCCGGATCGAGGAGATGTACGAGTCGCTGGCGATTGTGCGCCAGGTGCTGCCGAAGATCACCCCCCGAGGGCCCTTCATGACGGCAGACCGCAAGGTGGCGCTCCCTCCGCGCGAGGAGATCTACGGCAATATGGAGGCCCTTATCCACCAGTTCAAGCTGGTGAGTCAGGGTTTTCCGGTGCCGAAGGGCGAGGTGTACCAGGCGGTTGAGGGGCCGCGGGGAGAGATGGGGTTCTACCTCGTGTCCGACGGCGGGCCGCGCCCGTATCGATGGCGGGCGCGGACACCGTCGTTCTATAATCTGCAGTCGCTGCCGGAGTTGTGCCGTGGCGAGCTCGTCGCCGACGTGATTGTCAACATTGGCACGGTCGACATCGTGCTGGGGGATGTGGACAAGTGACACCCGAAGAGAAAGCGCCGGGGACGCCACCGGACTGGGATTCGGACTGGGCAGCGTGGGCAGCCGCGGCGAAGGCAGAGTATCCGCGCGCGCAGTCGGCCCTGATGCCATTTTTGCACCGGGTCCAGGCCCGCGACGGCTGGCTCCGGCCGGAGGCGCTCGACGCGGCCGCCCGCTACCTGGAACTGCCTCGTCAGTACGTGGAGTCGGTCGTGTCGTTTTACTCCCTGTTTCGCACCGAGCCCACCGGCCATCGCACTATTCATGTCTGCGTGAGCCTGTCGTGTGCGCTGGCGGGGTCCGATGCCCTGCTCCACAACCTTGAGGAGACCCTCGGGATCCGCGTCGGGCAGACCACCCCGGACGGATCGTACACGCTCTTGGAGGCGGAGTGCCTGGCCGCATGCGATCTCGCACCCGCCTGTCAGGTGAACCTCAGGTATGTGGGCCCGGTGCCTCCAGAGCGATTCCAGACCTTGCTGGAGGAGGAGGTGCCGACGCGTGAAGAAGCTTGATCGCCATTATCTCCTGCGCCATCGCGATGTGGCGGGTATCGGCACGCTGAAGGGGTATGAGGCGGACGGCGGCTATTCGGGACTGAAAAAGGCCTTGTCCGAGTTCGAGCCGGACGCCCTCGTCGACCTGGTGAAGGCATCGGGCCTGCGCGGGCGCGGCGGCGCCGGGTTTCCCACCGGGCTCAAGTGGAGCTTTTTAGCCAAGGACGGGCGGCCGCGGGCGCTCGTGGTCAACGCCGACGAGGGGGAGCCGGGAACATTCAAGGACCGAGAGATCATCGAGCACAATCCGCATCAGCTGATTGAGGGCATGCTGATTGCGAGCTACGCTACCCGCGCACCGGAGTCGTTTATCTATATCCGCGGCGAATTTCTGCGGGGTTACGAGGTGCTGCAGCAAGCCATCGCGGAGGCCATGGAGGGTGGATACATCGGCGACAAGGTGCTGGGCACTGACTTCTCCCATCGCATGTATCTTTATCGGGGCGCTGGTGCCTACATCTGCGGGGAGGAGAGCGCCCTGTTGGAGTCGCTGGAAGGACGGCGGGGCAATCCGCGCCTGAAGCCTCCTTTTCCGGCGGTAGCCGGCGTTTACGGGCTCCCCACGGTCGTCAACAACGTCGAGACCATCGCGAACCTGCCCCCGCTCATCCTGAACGGGGCCGAGTGGCATCGGCAGTGGGGAACGGAGAAGAGCCCGGGGCTTAAGGTGATGTCGGTCTCCGGCCACGTGGCCCGGCCCGGCAACTACGAAGTGCCGCTCGACACCACCCTGCGTGAGCTTATCGAGATGGCGGGCGGGGTGACACCGGGTCACCAGGTGAAGGCTGTGATTCCCGGCGGGTCCTCGATGCCGCTCCTGCCTGCCTCCAAGCTTGACACCTCTATCGACTACGAGTCGCTGGTGCAGGCAGGGTCGATGCTGGGTTCGGGTGGCTGCATCGTGATGGACGACACCACCTGCATCGTGGCGGCCGTGGCGCGCGTGGTGCGCTTTTACCGTGACGAATCCTGCGGGAAGTGCACGCCCTGCCGGGAGGGCACTTACTGGATGACCGATGTCTTGGACCGGCTCGAGGGCGGGCTGGGGGAACTTGACGACCTTGACACGCTCTTAGATGTGGCCGACAACATCAACGGCAAGGCCTTCTGCCCGCTCGGTGATGCGTCGGTCGGCTTCATGGTGTCGGCCATTCGGCATTTCCGGGACGAGTTCGTGGAGCACATCACGGGGCGGACGTGTCCCTTGGGAGCGAGGCTTTATGATACGGTTAACTATTGACGGTCGGGAAGCCACAGTACCGGAAGGCACCATGGTGGTGGATGCCGCCGCCACGGTGGGCATCGACATTCCCATCTACTGCTACCACCAGGCGCTCGGGCCCTTGGGGGCCTGCCGCATTTGTCTCGTCGAGATCGAGAAGATGCCGAAGTTGATGACGGCCTGCACCACCGCTGCCACCGACGGCATGGTGGTCCACACCCAATCCAAGGCGGCCGAGAAGGGCCGCCGGGGCATCTTGGAGTTCCTGCTCATCAATCATCCGCTCGACTGTCCCATCTGTGACAAGGGCGGGGAGTGCTTCTTGCAAGACTACGTATTCCAGTACGGAGCCGGCCAGGCGCGCTTCGAAGAAGCCAAGATCCAGCGCCACAAAGAATATCCCGTGAGCCCGTACATCCTCGTGGACCAGGAACGCTGTGTCCTATGTCAACGCTGTGTGCGGTTCCTGGGCGAGTATGTCGGTGAGGAACAGCTGCTGATGGATGGCCGTGGCGTCCACACCGTCATTACGAACGTTCCCGGGATTCCCGTGACGTCGCCCTTTTCCGGCAACGTGATTGACCTGTGTCCCGTCGGGGCCCTCCTGTCGGAGCCCTATCACTACCGGGCGCGGCCCTGGAACATCGAACGCGAGGAAACTTACTGCAGCCAGTGCCCGGTGGGCTGTCCGTCGTCGGTAACGGGACGCGATGGCCAGGTGGTGCGACTTGAGGGACGGCCGACGCCCGGCCAGTGGGGCTGGCTTTGTGATCACGGACGCTTTACCTATGATTTCGGCACGCATCCAACACGGTTGACAGAAGCGCTCTTGGACGCCAACCCGGTCACGGTCGGGCGCGCGGCCCAGGTGCTGGGAGAACGGCTGGCCGCGGTCGTGCGCGAGCACGGGGCCGACGCCGTCGCCATCCTCACGGGCGGATCGCACATCCTGGAAGACCACCACGCGCTCCGCCGGTTTGCGGACGAGGTGGTGGGGACATCCCGCATCGGTCTCGTAAAGCCGGTCGAGTCAGACCTGCCGCTGGCGCTCCTCGGCACCTTTGCCGAGTTGGAGCAGTCCGATACCGTGCTGCTCCTCGGCACCGATCCTTACGAGTCGGTGCCGGTGGTGCACCTCGGCCTGCGCGAGCAAGTGCGGAAGCGTGGTCTGCGGGTAAAGGCGCTCGGCGACCGACACCTCCTGCGCGAGACCCTGGCGGGCGAGGAGTGGGTCGTGGAACCGGGGGGCATGGCGGCGGCGCTGGCGGCCGCGACGGCGGCGGCGAGCAGCCATCCGGACGCCCGGCGCGCGGCGGAGGGGCTCGATCCGGCCGACGAGTCGCTGACTGGGCTCGGTCAGGCGCTCGTGGAGGCCGACGCCCTGACGATCCTGTGGGATGGGCGGGAACCGGATCTGGTTCGCGCTCTGGTGGCGCTCGCGCGGGCGCGGGGCGATCGCGCGACCCGGGTGCTGCCTACCTTTGGCCCCCGCAACTGGCTGGCAGCCGTGCGAGCCGGCATCCCGACCGATTACGAAACAACCCGGCGAATTCTGATGGACGCGGCCGACGGCCGCATCCAGGTGTTGCTGTTGTGGGGCGCCGACCCGATTCGCGACTTTCCCGACGGCGATCTGGCGGCCCGCGCGCTGGAACGCTGTCCGGAGGTATACTTCGGGGGCGTGTTTCCACCTGAAGGTGCAAAGCTCCTGGCCGGAATGCTGCCGACGGCGGCCTGGGCCGAGGAGACGGGCACGTATGTCAACATGGAGGGCCGCCTGCAAACGGCCCATGGCGCCGCCAGTGCGCCCGGGCAGGCGCGTCCGACACGCAGCATCCTGCAAACGGTCGCCCGAGCGTTTGGGAGCCCTCTACGGAGACTTGACGAATGGGATCCGTACGAGGGCACGGTCGAGGACCGGGTGGTGCTGCCCCCCCTGGAGGAGACGGTGACCTCCGTCTCCCGGTCCGAGGCGGCCCAGACGGGGAAGGACTCCGGCTTCCGCCTCATTAGCGGCTTTGACGTTGCCGTCACGCACGATCCGAGTGAGGTGGCCGCCCGCACCAAGGAGGAGCGCCCGGCCCGGATGCATCCGCAGGATCTTGAGGACCTGGGGCTTCAGGACGGGTCCGGTCTGGTGCAGATATTATCGGGAGACCGGAGCTTTCGGGTGGGGGTACGGTCCGACCCGCGGATCCCTCGCGGGCGCGTGTTTGTGCCCCGGGGAGTCACAGGTGTTCCCATTAACCGGTTGACCACGACCGACGTGGCCGTCCGGGTGGCAGAAGAGGTGGCCAGCCGGTGATATTGTCGATCGTCATCCTGATCGTCAAGATCGTGCTCCTGATCGGCATTCTCATGGGCGGATTCGCGTACACGATGCTGCTCGAACGCCGCATGCTGGGGTTCTTCCAGCTCCGCCTGGGTCCGAACCGGGTCGGGCCGGCGGGGCTCCTGCAGCCGATGGCGGACGGCATCAAGATGATGTACAAGGAAGACCTGATGCCGGCTGCGGCCGATCCCTGGGTGTTCCGGCTAGCGCCGGTCGTGGCCTTGACGGCGGCGCTGTCGGTCGACGCCGTGATCCCGTTTGGCGCACCCATTCACCTGCTCGGCCTCACGATCAGTCTCGATATTGCGAATCCGTCGGTGGGATTGCTCTACGCTTTCGCCTTCAGCTCCCTCGGCGTCTATGGCATCGTGCTGGGCGGATGGGCCTCGCAGAACAAATATTCGCTGTTGGGCGCCGTCCGCTCATCGGCGCAGCTCATCTCCTATGAGCTTGCCATGGGTCTCTCCGTGATGGGTGTGCTGGTGATGGCCGGCACCGCCAATCTGGAAAAGATTGTGCAGTGGCAGGGCACTCATCACCTGTGGCTCTTTATCCCGCAGATCGTGCCGTTTCTGATCTTCTTTATCACGGCGATGGCCGAGACGAACCGGACGCCCTTTGACCTGCCGGAGGCCGAGTCGGAGCTGGTGGCCGGTTATCACACCGAGTATTCGGGCATTCGTTTCGCCATGTACTACATTGCCGAGTATGTCAACATGATTACGGCCTCAGGCCTCGCGGTCACCCTGTTCTTTGGCGGGTGGCTCGGGTTCCCGTTCCTGCCGCCCATCATCTGGTTCCTGCTCAAAGTGGGGGCGTTCTTGATGGTGTTCATCTGGGTGCGGGCGACACTGCCCCGATTCCGGTACGATCACCTGATGAACTTTGGATGGAAGGTGCTCCTTCCGATTGCGTTCGTGTACTTTCTCGGCACGGCCGCGTTCGCGACCGGGGTTCTCTAAGGGTCGCAGGTGAACCGCGGGATAGCTGAAGCGCTGAATGGCTGAAAGGAGGCGTCCCCATGTTGGAAGCGTTAAAGGGCATCGCGTCGGGAATGAAGACGACGCTGTCCATGCTGAAGGAACCGCGCGACACCTATCCATATCCCGAAAAGCGGCGCGAGCTGGCGCCGCGGTACCGCGGCAAGCACATGCTGGCGGTGGACGAGGACGGCCACGAGCTGTGCGTCGGCTGCGGGCTGTGCGAGGCGGTCTGCCCAGCCCACGCCATCCGGGTAGTGGCGGCGGGGGCCGAAGGCGACCGGACCGTGTCGTGGACAGAACGTTACGCGGTGGATTACGAGGTGGACCTGATTCGCTGCATCTTCTGCGGAATGTGCGAGGAAGCCTGCCCCACCAACGCGGTGCGGCTGACGCCCTTCAACGAACTGGCCGCCTACGACCGGAAGGACATGATTGCGAAGAAGGAAGAGCTCATGGCGCCGCCGGTCCGTCGCTAGAGCGCGATGAAGAACGAATGGCGAAGGGAGGGACAGCGTTGGTGATCGGATTCATCATCCTGGCGGTCCTGGCGCTGGGCTTTGCGCTGGCCGTCGTGGTGGCGAAGCATCCCGTGCACAGTGCGCTGGCCCTAGTCGGGCACGTCGTGGTCCTGGCCGTCTTTTATCTGCTGCTGAAGGCCGAGTTTCTGGCCGCCGCGCAGGTGATCGTGTACGCGGGCGCCATCATGATCCTGTTCTTATTCGTGGTCACCCTCCTCACGGCGGGCAAAGAGGACCAGGATGCACGCGAGTCCCTGCCGGCACAGCGAGGGATTGCCGCTTTCCTGGCCATTCTAGGCGGGGCACTCCTGGCCGGGACCGCGGTGCGGGTGGCGGGCACGCCGGCCGCGGGACGGGCCCCCACGGGCTACGGAGGACTGTTGGACATGGGACGGCTTCTATGGGGTCCCGACTTTCCGTATCTGGCCCTCGTGGCGCTCATGCTCCTGACGGCGGCGCTCGGAGTCATCGTACTGAATCGTCCCGAACCGGCAGGCGCCCCTGTGAAGGAGGGCCGCTGATGCCGACGCCCTGGATCGTGGGACTCGCGGGTGCCGTGTTTGCCGTCGGCGCCGCCGGCGTGATGGTGCGTCGCAATCCACTCATCATGTTCATGTCCGCCGAGATGATGTGGAACGCGGCGGCACTCGCTTTCGTTGCCTACGCACATCAATTTCACCAGATGACGGGACAGGTGATGGCGTTTGTCATCGTGGCCACCGCGGCCGCCGAGGTGGGAATCGGCCTTGCCCTTATTGTCTGGATCTACCACCGCCGTCCGCGTCTCGATGTCGATGAGATATCAGAGATGAAGGGGTAGGCGATGGGAGGAAAATCATGACCACGTTGACGGAAATCATCGGCCTGCCGCTTTTAGGGGCCGCCAGTTTGATGGTCTTCAAGACCCTCTTGCCCCGCCGGACGGCGGGCATTTGGGGGACCCTCCTCGTGGGGGTGGCCTTCGCGCTCTCGGTGGCGGCGGTCGTGCACCTCGCGACGCTGCCGGCCGGCCACCGCCTCGTGACGGGCACCCTCTTCACGTGGACCACCGGTTTCGGGCCGTCCATCGCCTGGCGCTTCTACCTCGACCCGCTTTCGGCCGTCTGGATCTTGATCATCACGGGCGTCGGCTTCTTGATTCACGTGTACTCGAACGGCTACATGGCGGACGATCCGGACGTCGGCCGTTACTTTGCTGAACTGAATCTCTTCATCTTCTCGATGCTGCTTTTGGTGCTGGCCGGAAACCTGCTCATCCTCCTCATCGGCTGGGCGCTCGTGGGCCTGTCCTCCTACCTGCTGATTGGCTTCTGGTATGAGCGGGCGAGCGCCGTGCGGGCGGCCAAGAAAGCCTTCGTCGTCAATACGGTGGGCGATGTGGGCATCCTCATCGGCATCGTGCTGCTCTACCAGCACTTCGGTACCCTCTCGTACCCAGGTTTGTTCGGTGCCCTGCAACACGCGGCGCCGGACTCGGCGTTCTTCACCTGGGTCGCCATCCTGCTCTACATCGGTGCGATGGCGAAGTCGGCTCAGTTCCCGCTACACATCTGGCTCGCTGACGCCATGGAGGGCCCAACCCCGGTTTCGGCCCTGATTCACGCCGCGACCATGGTTACGGCCGGAGTCTACTTCATGGCGCGCCTGTACCCGCTCTTGCATCTCGCGCCGGGGGTGGCGGCCGCCATCGCCGCCATTGGGGCGTTTACGGCCCTGTTTGCCGCCACGGCGGCCGTGTTCCAGCGTGACATCAAACGCGCGCTGGCTTACTCGACGGTGAGTCAGCTGGGATACATGTTTTTAGCCGTCGGGATTGGCGCCTACGCGGCGGGTGTGTTTCACTTCGTGACCCATGCGTTCTTCAAGGCGCTCTTGTTCCTGGCCGCGGGCAGCGTCATTCATGCGTTGGCGGGGGAGCAGGACATGCAGAAGATGGGGGGGCTGTTCCGGAAAATGCCGGTGACGGCCGTCTCCTTTCTGGTGGCGACGCTGGCCATCTCCGGCATCCCGGGGTTTGCCGGCTACTTTTCGAAGGAGGCCATTCTGGGGCAGGCTCTTCAAAGCGGTCACGTCCTCTTATGGGCGGTCGGCGCCTTCACGGCCGGCCTGACCGCGTTCTACATGTTCCGGGTGTTCTTCCTGACCTTTCTCGGCCAACCCCGGGACGCAAAGCTCCACCAGCATGCGCACGAGGCGCCGCTGGTCATGACGATCCCGGTCGTGATCCTGGGGGCGCTTTGTATCTTCGGGGATGTGCTGGGAGGGTGGCTTAACGGCTGGCTCGGCCCGACGTTTCACGCCTATCTGGGCGGAGCCACCTACGCCATCCGGAGCGGGCCTCTCTGGGGTACGGGGGTGGCGGTGCTGCTCGCCCTTATCGGCATCGGGGTGGCGGGCGTTCTCTACGTGCGCCGGGGCCAGGGCGCTTACGCCGGCAATGAGCGGGGCGTGGGAGCTTGGGGCCTGCAGGCCTGGGGGTCGGATGCCGTCTGGCGGTGGGTCGCGGTGGTGCCCTTCCAAGCAATCGGCGACAGCGTGCGACGGGCGAATGTGGGCTTCGTCCGCGCGCTGGATGTGGTGGCCGGGGAGGTGGCTGCGTTCTCCGACGATCTCCGTCCGACCGAGACCGGACAGATTCGCCGCTACGTGCTGGCGATGATGATGGGGATGGTCGTGGTGCTGGCGTACTTCCTGGTCCGGATGTAGGTCGTAGAGGTATTGAGGGCCCGGAGATCGTCCCGGGAGGAGGCCGTTTGATGCAGGTGTTCGGGCTGGTGCTGGTGCCGTGGGTGGGCCTGTTGGCCTTCGCGTTCCCGCGTACCTGGGCAAAGGCCATTGCGCTCATCGTGAGTCTGTTTGATCTGGCATTATTCGTGACCCTGCTAAGCCACGCGGGGCCGGGCGTCAACTGGAACTGGATTCCCGAGCTCGGGATCCACTTTCACCTGGCGGCAGACGGCCTGGGGCTCTTTCTGGTCGGCCTCACCACCGTGTTGGTGCCGGCCGTCATCCTGGCCTCGCCGCGCTCGGAGCGGCCTGCCTACTACTGGTGGATCCTGGTCAGTGAATCGGCGGCCCTGGGTGTGTTTTTAGCCCAGGACTTGGTTAGCTTCTACGTGTTCTGGGAAGTCGTCCTCATCCCGATCTTCTTCCTGCTGTCGGGGTGGGCGGGGGAGAACGGACGGGCCACGGCGCTGCGGTGGCTCATCATGAATCTCTTCGGGTCATTCTTCATGCTGATCGGCGTCGTGGCGGTGGGGATGATTCATCAAACCGAGACGGGGCACCTCACGTTTCAGCTGGCGAGTCTGGCCGCCACCAGCTTTCACGGTGCAGCTGGCCTGTGGCTCTTCCTCGCCTTTCTGGTCGCCTTCATGATCAAGGCCCCGCTGTGGCCACTTCACGGCTGGATGCCATCCGCCTACGGCGAGTCGCCTCCGCCTATTACGGCCCTCATTTCGGGCGTGCTCTCAAAGCTCGGGGTGTTCGGGATGCTGCGGGTGCTGGTGCCGCTTTTCTACCCGCAGATGCGGGCCTGGGAGCCCTGGCTCATAGCACTTGGACTAGTCGGTCTGGTGTATGGCGCAGTCATCGCCCTGCGCAGCCGCGACGTCAAAATGACAGCCGCGTACGCTTCCCTCTCGCACATGGGCATGATCTCGCTCGGCATCTTCACGCTCACGGCCGCTGGGGCCGTGGGTGCCACCTTCTACATGGTGGCGCACGGTCTCATAGTGGGTGGCCTTTTCCTTCTCCTCGGGTGGCTGGAGCGGGGGACCGGGACGCGGGAGCTCTCGGCGCTGTCGGGACTGAACCGCAAGCTTCCGCGACTGTCGGCCTGGTTCCAGCTGTTTGCGCTGGCCACGCTGGGCCTTCCGGGGCTGGCCGGTTTTGCCGGCGAGTACATGATCTTTCAAGGCCTGGTGCGTGCCAATGTTGCGGCCGCAGCCGTGGCCGGGGTGGTGCTGATTGTGGCCAGCTGGTACATGATCCGCCTGTTCCAGGGTGCCATGCAGTCGACGCCGCGTGAAGATGCGAGGGCCGTCGACTTGAACGTGGGGCAGGTGGGCCTCATCGGGGTCCTGGCGGCGCTGGTCGTGATGCTGGGTGTGTGGCCGGCCGCCATTACCGGTCATGTGGGCACGCTTCGACCCGCTCCCTATCATGTGGTCGCACTCGTCCGGCAGGGAGGCAGCGCGCAATGATCATCCCGATGCTGGAACCCGAGTTCTTGATGGGGATAGGGGTGCTGGTGACTCTCGTCCTCGCCATGGTCGTGCGGGAGCGTTCGAATACGGCCTACTGGAGCGGCCTCGTGTTTGCGGTCGCGGCCGGTGTGCGCTCCTTCACGCTGCACCCGGCGGCCCACCTCGTGGGCGGGATGATGGTGGCCGATGGCTACGGCCTCGTGGTGAATATCATGGTGACGGCGGCCGTAGCGGCGGGACTCCTTTTAGCCTTCGACTCCGGGCGCTATACGGTTGAATTTCCGGCCCTCATCCTCTTGGCAGGCCTCGGCGGCATGATTATGGGGCTCGCCGCGAACTTCATCCTTCTGTTCCTCGGGCTCGAGCTCCTCTCGCTGCCGCTCTACATCCTGGCCGCGAGCCGGCGTGACGCGCGTTCGGGGGAGGCCGGTCTCAAATACCTTCTCACGGGCGCATTCTCATCCGGAGTGCTGCTGTTTGGGATGGCGCTCCTATATGGCTCGACCGGCACCGTCACCTTCATTAACTATACGACCCTGCACCTCATCCCGGTTCTCCTGGGGGCGGGGCTGGCGCTTGTCATCGTGGGCCTCGGGTATAAACTCGCCATCGTGCCGTTTCACATGTGGGTGCCCGACGTGTACGAGGGATCGCCGACACCGGTCACGACCTTCATGGCCTTTGGAACGAAGGTGGCGGCGGCGGCCGCCCTGTTGCGGGTGCTGGCGTTTGGCTTCGCCCTGACCTCCGGGGTATGGGGGCTCGCGCTCGGCTACTTCGCCGTACTGACCATGCTGGCGGGCAATCTCCTGGCGCTCCCGCAGCGCGATTTGAAGCGGCTTCTGGCGTGGTCGGGGGTCGGCAACGCGGGCTACGTGCTGGTCGGCATCGCCTCTCACACCGTGTCGGGTGCGCAGGCGGCGCTGTTCTATCTCTTGCCGTACGGCATGGCTATCGTCCTGGCTTTTGGCGTCATCCGTGTGCTGGAGGGCCAGCAGGAAGGCGCGCAGATGGAGGACCTGACGGGACTTGCGCACCGGGAGCCGTGGCTGGCGGCCGGACTGACCGTGGCGCTCCTGTCCCTGGCGGGCATCCCTCTCACCGCGGGATTCTTCGGGAAGTTCTACCTGATTAAGGGGGCCCTGCAGGGTGATCAGTGGGGCATGGCAATCGGCCTGGTGGTGGCCACCATCGTAAGCCTCGGAGTCTACTTCCGTCCTATCCAATACATGTTCCGGGAGGGAGAGGGCCGTCCGGCGCAATGGTCCGTGGGTGCGGCGGTGGTAGTGGCGGGGGCGGCATTCGTGACGCTCTTTATCGGCGTGTATCCACAACCGCTCTTGCATTTTGTGGCGCATGCGGCGACATTTACCTGGCTGCGCTAGGGTGGCTGGTCCGGAGATCCGATAGGATGAGAATTTGGGAGAGAAGCCCGGCTGTTCGGGGAGGGGGTCTCGGATATGAGTGAACCCAAGATGGCTCCCGGCGCGCTGGGCGATCCGTTTCAATCGGTCGCCGACGACTTGGCGATCGTCGACGCCCGTCTCCACGACGTGCTGCGGCAAGAGAACCCTCTGGTGCAGCGGGTGGCCGATTATCTTTTGGCTGCCTCCGGCAAGCGGGTGCGCCCGTCGCTCGTGATCCTGACGGCGAGGGCGGCGGCCGGGGAGGTGCCGCCGCCGATTCCGGTGGCGGTGGCCGTGGAACTGATTCATATGGCTACCCTGGTGCATGACGATATCGTGGACCGGGGAGAGATGCGCCGCGGGATGCCGTCTCTGCGGGCGGCGTTCAATGATCAGGTGGCGGTGCTGGCCGGTGACTTTCTATTTGCGAGGGCGTTTGAGATTTTGGCCGGCACCGGTCAGCCGAAAGTGGTGGATTTGGCGGCCCGGGTGGTGCACGTGATGTGTGCGGGGGAGATTCAGGAAACGCTCGAGGTGGGGAAGGTTCCGAGCGAGGAGGAGTATCTCCGCCGCATCGAGGGCAAGACCGCCCACTTTCTGGCGGCGAGTTGCCGACTTGGCGCCCTGTCTGTGCGGGCGGCGCCCTCCATTCGGGAGGCGCTCACGGACTATGGGCGGCACGTCGGAATGGCCTTTCAAATTTATGACGACCTGCTGGATCTCGTGGCCGACCCCGTCAAGCTCGGTAAGGCGGTCGCCTCCGACTTCAGCCAGGGGGTCATGACGCTGCCCGTCATCTACGCGCTCGATCGCTCAAGCCGAGCCAGCGAACTGGTGGACGCGCTGTCGAGCCAAGACGAGGCGGGACGTCAGGCGGCGCTGGCGATCTTGGAGGAGACAGGCGCCATCCGCGATACGGAGCGAATGGCGGAAGCACATGTAGCCGCGGCCGTGCAGGCCCTGCTCATCCTCCCGAAGAGCGGGGCTCGCGACGCGCTGGAACAACTGGCGGGCTTCGTGGTGGCCCGGCATTACTAAACGCCCGCGAGGAGGACGCATGGACCGCCGCGACGATGCCACGCACCTTCCTGGACGCCGGATTCCTGACGCCACAGTGCGTCGGCTGCCGGCCTATCTGCGTACGCTCGAAGAGACGGCAGATGCGCGGTGGACGTCTTCGGAACTCGGACGGCGAACCGGCTTTTCCTCGGAGCAGGTGCGGAAGGACCTCGCTTACTTTGGCGCCTTCGGAACTCGCGGGGTGGGTTACGACGGTCGGGTGCTGGCGGCGCAAATCCGCCGCATTCTGGGGCTGGATGCCGGACTCCGTGCGGTGCTGGTCGGGGTGGGCCACCTCGGAACCGCGCTTGCCAATTTCGTAGCCCGCACCCATCAGGATGTGCGCATCGTGGGCCTCTTTGACACGGACCCTCTGAAAGTGGGGTGTGAAGTGGCGGGCATGCCGATCCTGGCCCTTGACAGCCTCGGCCCGGTGACGGCGGCGGAGGCGGCGTCGCTTGGCATTATCACCGTGCCGAGCGATGCCGCCGCGGCGGTGGCCGCCCGCCTCCTGGAGGCCGGCATCCGGGGCATCCTCAACTTTGCACCGACTGCGCTCGCCGTGCCCGATTCGGTGTACGTTCGCAACATCGATCTCTCGCTCGAACTGCAGGCCCTGGCTTACTTTGTCCAGGCCGAGGCCGTCACCCACCCGTAAGGGCGGCCCGGAAATCCT
>JAKATP010000200.1 GCA_021818685.1 Bacillota bacterium
GGCTGCGGCGGGCCAGTCGGCGGAGATTGTCGACGCGGACCATGTCGAGCACGCGGTGGCGGAGTGGCGCGAACCGTGACCCAACCCGTGCGGACACCCCTGGCCCTCTGTGGTCCGGGGTGCCGCCATTTCCGTGGGCCGATCCACATCGCTCAGTGAGCACGCCGGTGAGCACCGGTGCCGACATTTAACGTGAGCCTCAACATCAATGCGTCTTGGTACTCGAGTACTAAGTACGGGAATCGCTATGGTGGTCGGGACAGCTCTCATGGCCGTCATAGGCCCTGTAAGTTTTGCGCATGGTGTACAAACGGTCCAGAATGCGAATGGTAGTAGTGGCACCATAAACCCCCTAATCATCAAAGGGGGTGGAGGAGGGTCACAAGTCTACGAACTCACTCTGGGAACGGGACCGTGGTCGTTTGACGAGCCGTTTGGGGGCTATGATAATCCTCAGGCCACGGACCAGTACCAATTTGACTTCACCATCAACATCAACGTCAACAGTAGTAGTTCTGTCACCTTCAACAGCGAGAAGGTGGGAAACGGATCATCGACCGGTAGCACAGTCGCCTCCTATGGGCCGTTGTACCTGGAGAATGAAAACGGCGGTGGAGCCATAAGTTATACTGCCTACGTGTGCAATCCTCTCGATGAGACGTTTTCCGGCTTCCCGAGTGGTCACACTTACAACGGGCTGTCGTCGTCCTTCGCCGCGTTGGCTGTTCAGACCATCTACGGCACCCAAAGCTACTGTTCAACAAACAACCTGGGGGACGCTGATGTGCAGAACAACTACTACTATGTGTTCCCGAAGTAAATGGCTCGCAGCGCGCGGTAGAGTGGGATTTGCGGGGCTAGTGGTGGCTCTTGTGGTCACCGGATGTGGACTTCGGGCGGCAACGCCCGAGGTCCATCATCCAGTTCATGAAACCCAGTTGTTGAAAGCGAGCGCCAAAGCGGGCTTCCGGTTAGTCGTTCCCAGATGGTTACCCAAGGGTTGGAAACTGGTGGGTGCGTCGCGCGTAGCCGCTGCTCCCCAGCCCCCTGGTGCCCCGCCGCCGCCGAAATATCCTTTGACCGCTACCTTGATCTTCGGCGGCGTCAACAAACCCGCGATTGTGGTTACCGAGTTCTACAAACCACGGCATTATTCGCTGACTTTGGCTGGCCCTGGGGTCCACACCATCAAGATGAACGGTGTGCTCCTGCAGGTTATGCCCTGGCAACCGGGCGTTAAGCATGGCGTGCAAGTGAGCACGGTGATACCAGCAACGTCGGGACGCTACACCTTCCAAATCTACGGCTATCACATGAATCTAGGCATCGTCGAGCGCGTGGCACTGTCCATGCCGTACTTGCGGAAGTAGCTGCGGGCCGGTCTATAGACAAGACTGGCATGCTCTTGCGCAATGTGTTCGCTCGCGTTGACGTTTGGGACCGGCAATGGCCTAACGGGCGGCACCTTTGTGGGGTTGCCAACCATGTAGGACGTGCCGCCTTGCTACGGGGGAGGAGGTTGAGCGCACATGTTTGGAATTGGCTGGGGGTCCTTATCGGGCGGAGCTGGTATGGGAATCTTCCTAGGTGCGTTGGTGTTCTTCCCTTGGAACGCCCTTATGCCCCTTCATGGAAGGTGGATACTAGGTCAAGCGATTATCTCGTTCATCGCTGGTCAGGTCCTTGGCATCGCCATAGTAGCTCTCTACCACCGGGTATTTGACGTTAAGGATGTTTAGGAACAAGTTGAGGGTGGGCATATCCACAGCATCTCATATGCCTCAGGGATGCGCTGACTCGAGGAACGTGGAGTTCCCATGCGCTCTTCCCAAAGTTCAGTCCTGACCTCCAAGGGCAGGACAAGGCACTCGTTTGCGCTCCCAAAGTCGACCGAGCCGACGGTCTTGTCGGTTGGCCGGGACACACTGGGGGCGCACGACCGGATCCGCCATCCTGGACGAAAGGTGGCGACCGAAGGGTCTCTCCATGCGGAATGGCCGTCTGCAAAGGTTGTGCTAATGCAAGCCAATGCTTGTCCGCATGGGGAACACATGTATAGCGGAGCGCTGGCGCCAGCCAGGTGAAAGCCGGCGTCTCGGTGTCATCCATTTCGTTTGGCGGTGCGGCGTGCCGGCCCCCTGGGGGTCGTCAAGGGTCGCTTCGCTTCCCTCTGACGCCCCCGGGCGGAGGCCGTCTCGGTGCGGTCCATCTCGATAGGAGGTGGAAGGGGCGCCTCGTGGCTGTGGAGGGCCGTCTACAGATCCGAGCCTATGAGACCCTGTATCTATCTCCGGACCCGAGCTAGCCGACTCGATCCGGCCCTTGGACCCGCAATACGTGCCCCCGCCCGCCGCTTCGCAGGGGAGGCGGGGGCGTTGTCGTGGGATGGGACGTTGAGGATCCGCGCCTCCCGGCTGCCGCGCGCCCGGGTGTCCGACCGCGGCCCCAGTCGTCTGTATTGGCGTATGCGCGGGATGCCTCGGGCCCGTGAGGATGCGGCGATCCGCGCCCGGGAAGCCTGAAGGGGGTGTGCACACGATGCACGTGCAGTGGGGGCGTTATCCCAACGGCCCGGTGGCCCTGCAGCTGGTGGACGAGGACGGCCCGGTGGCGGTCGCCACGGTGAATGTGCCGGAGGCGGACCTCGGGCCGGATGAGGTGTGCATCAAAGACTACGCAGAGAACGCCGGGGTCTTGGACCTTCTGGTCCTGATGGGGGTCGTGACGCCCACCGGCCGGCGCATCCCGACGGGCTTCGTGGACGTGCCCGTGGCACGGCTGTTGGTGGCGCCCGCGGAGTCGCCGCCGATAACGACGCGGCATGAGCGCTGAATGCCGATGCCCCCGCCCGCCGCTCCATCGCGGCGTGGTCGGGGGCTTTCGGTGTCGCATCAGAGCTGCGGCCCCGACAGCGGCTCGGGATTCGAAGGAGGTGGAGGCGATGATTCCCGTCCTATTGGTCGCGGCCGTGCTGATTGTGGGCCATGAGCTGGCTCACATCGTAACCACGGTCCTGTGCGGCGGCCGCTTTCAGGGCCTGGTGTTCAAGGGCCTCGCGGTCGGCGTGCAGCTCGACGTCACCCCGCTCAACGTGCGTCAGCGGATCGGGACCGGCTGGGCCGGGATCACGACGGAAGTGGCACTGGCCGGCCTGCTGGCCGGTGGTGCCCTCGGGGGCTTGTGGCCGTTGACCGTGGCCCTGTGGGCCGTGGGCCTGGCCGCCTTTGACGGGGTCTTGAACCTCGGCCCCTGGTGGACGCACAACGACGGGGCCCGCATTCGCGCCTGGAACCGCGAGCTGGCTCTGGAGCAGGCGTCGTAAGTTCCCCGTTTACGACTCGAGGCCGCGCACGTTTCCCCCTGCTGGAGGGGATGCCTGTGCTACCACCTGGCTATTTCCGCGATCCGCGGAGCTGTCTCGCAGCGGACGTGGGGTACGACCGTATCATGCGGGAACGGCCAGCCCAGGGCACCGGACGGCGGGCGACTCGAGGCGGACCCCATCGGGCGGGCCGCGTCCCGTGTGACCAGGGCAGACACTGGTCCGCCGGCTTCTGCGTACCGACTGGTCGCACTTGCCACCTTTCGCGTCGGTCACGCAGCCGCTCGCTCTCCCGACTAGCCTCCGCTCCCGTACCAAGCCGCCACAGTTAGGGGGAGAAGGGGATGACAATGACGAGGCCGTTCGCGCCGTTGCCGCCTTGGTCGGAGGCTGTACTGAACTGACTGATACCCCCTCCACCCCCACCACTGCCGACAACAGGTCCGTTGCCGCCACTAGTGCCCGTCCCACCTCCCCCGCCGGTCGGGTCGTAGTAATAGCCGCCGCCGTTTCCCCCGGTGGTACCGCTGGCGCTGGCGCCGGCGCCGCTACCACCGGCCACGGCCATCAGAACGGGGCCGGCGTTGGCGGTAGTACCGCCGCCGCTGCCGCCGGGGCCGAAGTAGCTACCGCCGCCGCCGCAGCGGACGCGGCACGCGTGCCGCATGTGATACTAGAAGAGCCACCGCCAGCTCCGTCCGCGCCGTTACCCCCGACCCCCCCGTTACCCCCGCTCCCGGCGACGACCGTGCAGGCACTCCCCGCGCTCACCGGGACCAGGACTTTCAAGAGAC
>JAKATP010000201.1 GCA_021818685.1 Bacillota bacterium
GCTACTCGGTTGGAGTTTTACCCGCAAGGTCAGGTTCATGACAGGAGTACAGCACACCATGTTCAATGATGCCATGCGGCTGGGCGGCGCGCTTCCTCCCCGCCCTGAAGAACGGGGCCTCCGCGCTGGGATTCAGGTGAAAAAACGACCAGACGACGCCCACCGCCACCATGGCGAGCGTCACCAGAATGCCGACCAGGCTCTGCTGCGTGAGTAACAACAAGATGGCCACGACGGCGAACGCCGGCAGCACGGGCCATCCCGGCATGCGGTAGGGTGGACGCTTGCGCCGCCGTACCACAAGTGCCGCTACCATGACGCCGAGATAGAGAAGGAGCAGCAGCGCCCCGGTGAATACGACCAGATTAGTGAGGGCCGAGAAAACGACGATGATGAGGTTCACCGCGCCGAGAATGAAATAGGGGCGGTACGGACGCCCTGACGATTGAGCGTCAGGAAGAAGCGGGAGAGGCCGCCCGGCGGCCACTGTCGGTCGCGAGCGATGGCATGATAGATGCGGCTGTAACGAGGGTGGCCGCGAGACCTGTGTCAAACATGGCGATCGACACGCAAGCCAGGAGAACGCGCCCGCCGATCTTGCCGAGTGCGCTCCGCGCGATGATAGCGGCCAGCGGAATGGCCGACGAGGATAGGACATGTAGGGACGGAAGCGCGAGGGTGGCCAGGATAATGGCCAGCAGCTCCACCACTACCGTGACCGCGGCCGTGGTCATGATGACGCGTCCAAACTGGTCGGGCCGGGCGCGGGTCTCTTCGCTGTAATAGAGGGCCGCCTCGGCGCCGTTGTATGCGACGACCGAACTGACGGTGGCGGCGAGAATGCCGGTGCCCGTCGATGCGACAAGGGTACTTCCCGACCGCATCACCGGATGCCAGAGGACCGAGAGAGGCTACCGAAGCTCGTGACCGCGAGGATCAAGAACCCCAGCAGCACCGCGGCTTCCACCACCACCCTGACGGTGGAGACGAAACTGGACGTGGCGAGATGGCTGAACGACAGGCCTAGGTACATGAAAAGCACCACGACGGACCCGATGGTGATGGGGACGGCGGGAAGCGCCGCGTGTACGTACGAGGCCGTGGCGATGCTCAGGGTAGCGGGAATCACGAGGCCCTTCCAGCTGAACAGCGACGTGTAGATGCTGCCAACCCGGGGGCCCAGTGCGCGGGAAGCGAGGGAGTTATAACCGAGCTTTCCTACCTCGGCGTAGCCGAACATGACCACAAGGTTCAAAATAGCCCCGATGATGAAACCGAGCACGAGGCCGGTGCCAGCGCTTTGGTAGGCGGCACCGTACGTCAGAAACACCGATGCGCAGGGCGCGATGACCGCGAAGGTGAGACCGAGGAGGCGGCTCACCCCGATGACGGGTCGAAGAGTGGTGGACAATCCCATGCACGACTCCTTTCCGGACGAGCGCGACCACCTCGAGCAGGGAGACGGGACGCTTTTATCGAGCCGGCCCCGGCTTCGGAGAGACCAGCCGTCAAAGGGGCCCTGCCCGAGTTCCTCCGGGTCGCTAAAGTGTATGGGCGACCTTACGTACTTCTGCGGGCAAGGGCGCCATCCGCGCTCCCAGGGGTGGTCGGCGACGGATTCGCGAGAGCTGGCGGATGAAGCTTTGGAGGTGCCGATGGAAGCCGAAGGCCCTGAGGCCCGGGCGTATTTGCTGGAAGGAGAACTCCGAAAGACGCGCGGTTGCGGCATGCTGGCGACGGTGGGTCTTGTCATCCGCCGACGAGAGGCCATCCTCATTCTGAAGCGCCGGGCCGACGACTTCCTGCCCAATCTATGGGAAGTGCCAGGCGGGCATGTGGATCCCGGTGAGTCGGTGGAAGAGGCAGCGGCGCGTGAGCTTTGGGAAGAGACAGGGTGGCGCCTTCTGCGCCTCGGTCCCCTACTCAACACGTTTACGTATGACGGAGAAGGGGCGCGGACGCGGCAGTGGAATTTCGCGGTGACAGCCGCGATGACCACGCCGCTGGTCCATCCGGAACACCAGGCCCATCGATGGGTCACGCGGACTAGCCTCAATCGTTACCGGATGACCGCCGACATGCATACGCTGCTGACGCTCGCGCTCGTAGAGGCGATCGAGGAGAAGTGAACATATGAGTATCCGTGTCATCGTGGCGGGCGCCACGGGCTGGGCTGGGGGAGCGGTCGCCCGCGCCGTACTTCAGGACAACCGGTTTTCGCTGGTGGGAGCGGTCGGTCGTCGGCATGCAGGCCAGGACCTCGGAGAGGTACTAGGACAGGGGCCGGTCGGCCTTACGGTGTCAGCCAGCCTCGCCGAGGCGCTCACGGTGCCGGCTGACGTGCTGGTGGACTACACGCATCCGGTGTGTGTCAAAGACCATGTGCTGGAGGCTCTGGCGGCCGGCACGCAGGTGGTGGTGGGGACGTCGGGTCTAAACGCTCGCGACTTCATCGAGATCGAGCAAGTCGCGCGCCGTAGCGGCCGGGGGGTAATTGCAGCTGGGAATTTTTCACTCACAGCCGCCCTCGCGAAGTCATTTGCACTGACGGCCGCACGCTATCTGAACGCGGTGGAGCTCGTGGACTATGCTGCCGCCGGAAAGGCCGACGCGCCGAGCGGCACCGTGATGGAACTCGCGGAGGCGCTGGGCCCGATTATCGGGCAAGAGGCGCGTATGCCGTCCATCGGGGTTCCGGAGACCCGGGGCGGCGAGGTCGCGGGCGTGACCGTTCATGCGGTGCGCCTGCCTGGCTATGTACTGGCATTCGAAGTGCTCTTCGGCCAGCCTGACGAACGCCTGGTGATACGCCATGAGGCCGGCTCGTCCGCCGCCCCCTACGTAGCGGGCACGCTTCTGGCGGTAGAGCGGGTGCGTGGTGTGACGGGCCTCGTGCGTGGGCTCGACCGTCTGTTGTTTCCGGCCGGATGAGTGATGGGGATGGGCTCGCACGAGCCCGCGAGGCCGCACGCGACTGGCCGGGCCGGCCGGAACTCATGCTGGCGGACCGGCTTCCCTCCGGCGCCGAGGCCACACTCGTTCGGGTGGTGGATGCCAGGGGTCGCCGGTTCGTGTTGAAGCTGGGATCGCCGGGGCGGATAGCGGAGGAACTTATGGCCCTGCAGGCGCTTCGCGGCCCGGCGGTGGTCCGGGTGGAGGACGCCTGGGTGGAGGCGGGAGCGCTCCTTTTAGAAGACGTCAGACCTGGCCTCCCGCTTATGGCCGAGAGGGACGAAACCATCGCCCGCGTCCGCTTCACAGCCGCGCTGCGACGACTCGGAGGGCACGCCTCCGCGGACAGATTTCCGAGTGTCGCGGAGTGGTGTGCCGCGAGCGTCGTATTTCACGATCGCCTGCGCCAGTCTCACGATGTGCGCGCGGCCA
This sequence comes from Bacillota bacterium, assembly GCA_021818685.1. GTDB lineage: Bacteria > Bacillota > Sulfobacillia > Sulfobacillales > JAIMBI01 > JAKATP01. The sequence continues at coordinate 3,385 of JAKATP010000201.1, forward strand.
TCATCGGACGATGGCACGCCACAGCCGAGAAGCTCCTTGACACGGCGCCTGCGCGAGCGCTTCTGCACGGGGATCTGCACGACGGGAATCTTCTCAAGCGAGACGGCAACGGGTACGTGGCCATCGACCCCAAGGGGGTCGTCGGCGAGGCGGCCTATGAACCCGCCTGTTTTCTCATGAATCGGTGGCGAAACCGCCCAGATCTCTCGGGCCCGTCGATGGTGCAAGAAGCCGCGGCGCTGGCGGCCGATCTGGGTCTTCGGCCAGGACGGGTCCTCGGGTGGGCGGGGTCTCACACCGCCCTGTCTCTCGGCTGGTCGTGGGAGGATGACGGCGACGTGCCGGGGGCCAGTGACCCCCGCTGGCGTATTCTCAGTCGCCTGGAGGAGGGAGGGTCCCCGGAATTTTGACTGGCGGGCGCCGATGCACCCAGGTCGGACGGACATCTGGCTCTCAGGGCGCGGTCCGTTATGACGTCGACCATCCGGAGAACGCGCCGGAGAGTCGGGGGCGTTTGGAATCCGTCGTCCGAAACGTTCGCGCGGACGGCGCTGGACGAGATCAGAGCCCCCGGTCGTCATGACGTTCGGTCAGCGTCCGGCCCATTTCGGTACCGTAACCGTCGGCCTCCGTCTTCGACCAAAGCGAACCTGGTGACGGTATGCGTCGGGCGTCGTTCTTCCTTCTGCCGTCGGGAACGTTCTCCT
>JAKATP010000039.1 GCA_021818685.1 Bacillota bacterium
TCGTCCTGCCGCACCGGTAAAACGGCGGCGGCTTCTTCCTCGGACAAGCCCCTGATGCCCGACGCCCAGGCCACCACCGGACGTCCGAATCCGAGCGCCTCCAGCACTTTGCTCGGAGTCCCGGCGCTCACCTCGACCGGACAGATGACGATGCCGTGAGAGCGGTACCAGGGCTCCAGGTCCTCGACCCGGCCATGGCCGGCGACGTGGGGCGTGCTGCCCTGCGCCCACTCTTCGGTCCCGCGCCCCACCAGGTCGAGATGATAGCCACGCGATCCGATAGACGGCCAGACCTCCCGCAGAAAGCTGAGGAGACCGCGCCGGTTGGGCGGATAGGCGAGGTTTCCGACAAACAGGAGTCGACGCGGGTCGGCCCATGGGAGTGGCCTGCGGACTTTGGCGCCATTGGGCACCACCACGGTATCGAGGCCGCGCGCACGCAGATAGTCGGCGTCGGTGGACGACGCCACCCAGCACTCCGAAAACCGGCGCCCGAGCGCGAGCTCTTCGCGTCCCGCCCCAAACAGCCGAAACCGCTGACCTCGATATAGGGCCGGCAGGCTCCCTCGCAGCATGCCGAGGCTGTCGGTCAGATCGAGAAGGTGGAGACGTCCAGGGACCCGAAGCGCCCAGCGGGCCGCTTTCAGAGGGTACGCGGCGACAATATCGTAGGCTTCGTGCGGCTCGTGCGGCAGTGCGACCCGATAGGGCAGCGACCCAAACGGCGGTCCGACCACCAGGCCCGGCACGGCACGGAGCGCCCGCTTTAGGCCCGTGTCCGGAATGATGCGGTGAGAGCCCCCAAGACGCCCGCCCCACTGGACGAGGTCCACCTCCCCGAGGGATTCGAGCCCCTTTAGAAGCCCGTAGGCACGCCATTCATCCCCCTGTTTGGGGTCCACGGGATTGACCGTCGTAACAAGCGCGCTACGCACGGGCCGCTACTCTTAATACCTCACGCGTGCGTTCCACCATGGCATCCATACTAAACCGGGTCCCGACGAGGGCGCGGGCCCGGTTCGTGAAGTCGCTTGACAGGCCGAGGGCGTGGGCGATACCGGCCCGAAGCTCGGCGGGCCGCCCCGGCGGCACGACCAGGTCCGGGTCGAGCTCACGGACCACATCTCCCATGCCTCCCACATCGGTCACCAACGTCGGAACTCCGAGGGCAAGCGCGTCAAGAAGCGTGTACGGGAGCCCTTCTTTCCAGGAAGGAATGACAAGCACATCCACGGCCCGCAGAAAATCTTCCGGGGAGTCCTGCCACCCGACAAAGGCGTGGGCAATCTGCGCTGCGCGAACCTGATCCCGGTATCGCTCCGCGAGGGGACCGTCCCCCGCCACGCGAAGCTCCAACGGCTCGCCCGGACGTGACAGGGCCGACACCAGCACTTCAAACCCCTTCTCGCGGGAAAAGCGCCCCAGAAACCCGACGCGGGGCGGATCGCCGCCGGGCCTCTCCCACGGCCTCTCCGGCACCTCGACCGCATTTTCAATCAAAACGCTCCGCCGCGCCCCCATCGCCGCCGCCAGATCCCGATCCCGGGCGCTTACCGCAATGACGGCCGCACTCTGCCGGGCCGCCCAGGCTTCAAGCCACCGGAAGACCATGCGGCTGGAGGCCGACCGCGTGGGGTCCAGCAGCACAAATCCGTGGGCCGTGAATACGACCGGACGCCCGCGCAGCCGGCCCACCAGACGGGCCAGGAAACCACCCTTCGAACTGTGGCCATGGATGACATCCGGCTGAAACGCGTCGACAAGTCCACAGAGTCGCGCCACGGCCCGGGTGTCCTGGAGGGGATCCGGACGCCGGCGGATTTCCCGAAGATAGGCCGTGGGAACAGGCACGACCCCATCGAGCCACGTTCCCCCGCCGTGGGCGATGAGAATATGGTCGCCCATGGCGGCCAGACCCCGCACCAGATCGGCCAGATGGCGTTGGGCACCCCCGGCCTCTCCTCCGGTAATCACCTCCAGGACGCGCAACGTAGCATTCTCCTTCGCGACCGGTTATAACGGATATAGAAATATTTGCGCCACCATGCTAACCCATAAGCGTCTCGACTTCCCGAGAAGTTAGGACGTCGGGCCACAAAGGACGCTCAGAGGGCGTCGGGGGAGTGAGGCGATTGGGCCACAGACACCCAGGCGGTCTCTTCAGCCCGCGCAACCGTTGGATGCTCGCCGTTGTCGACGTGATCCTGCTAAATGCCGTCACCACCTTGGCCTTCCTGCTCCGATTCTGGGGACTGCCTTCATCGTACAACTGGGCGGCCTATATGCGGCTCTTTCCATGGGACGCGGCCGCGCTGGTCGTCATTTTCTACGTCTACGGTCTGTACGGTTCGCGCAAGCATACGTCCTCTGACTTAAACCAGCGCGTGGTCACGGCCGTCATTGTCAACGGTTTCGCTACGCTGGCCATCACATTTCTCGCCACCACGATCGGGTTTCCGCGGAGCGTCTTTTTGATTTCCGCCTTCCTGCAGGTGCCCGTATTTGCCTTGTGGCATCGCCTTTATCGTTCCCTTAGCCTAAAAGATGCTCCGCCGACCAACGTTCTGGCCGTCTGCCCACCGGGAGAGACGGACGCCATGGTCCGGTACGCCGGCCAGTACCTGCCGCGCATCGACGTCCGGCAAGTCGCGCCCGATGCTCCCCTGCCGGACGTTGCCGCTTTCGGTGCCGTGCTGGTGAGCCGCGACACGGACCCTATCGTGCGGCGCCGCTACTTTATCGAGTGCCTGCGCCTTGATATTCCCTGCTTTTGGATGCCGGATGCCTATGATCTTTTGGTGGCGGGGGCTGACCTCACAGCCCTTGGGGGCACACCGTTCATGGAGTTGCAGCCGGTGCGCATCCGCCGGGGCTCGATGGCGGTGAAGCGCGTGGCGGACATCGTGCTGGCGGCCGTGGGGCTTTTGGTCCTCTCCCCGGTGATGGCCGTCATCGCCATTCTCATCAAGCGGGAGTCCCCGGGCCCGGCCCTCTACTGGCAAGAACGGATTACGGTCGGTGGCCGCATTTTTTCGCTGGTAAAATTTCGTACGATGGCCGTGGATGCTGAGGCGGAGACGGGGCCGATCCTCGCAGCAGAGAGAGACGGACGCGTCACGCGCGTGGGTCGGGTCCTCCGATCCGCCCACCTCGATGAACTCCCGCAGCTCTGGAACATCCTGCGCGGGGAAATGTCGATCGTCGGTCCTCGCCCGGAACGACCCGTGTTTGTGGACGGCTTCCGGACCGCCATCCCCCACTATGATCTCCGACACAACGCCCCTCCGGGACTGACGGGCCTCGCCCAACTGGAAGGTGGGTACTGGGCGTCCCCGGAGGACAAGGCCGCCTTCGATGTGCACTACACCAAAACCCACAGTTTCATCCGTGACTTCTGGCTTATCGCCACCACGGCGTTGCGGTCGGAGCGGAAAGACCAGGACAAGGGGCATCCTGGAGCCTGAACCCATCGGACGCGCACATACCGATGGGTGCCGACCGTTTACGCGTGCATTTTAGCTAAGAAGGGACCGAGCCATGCGCGTTGCCCTCGATGCCCGGTACGGTCTGATGGCTAACCGGCGAGGAATCGGTGTCGCCACATACCATCTTCTCCGTACGTGGCGGGACATGGCTATGACCGGCGTCGAGTTCCTGGCGTTTGCAGATAACCGAGCAGATGCAACTGTAGTGCAGGAGTTCGCTAATTCCGTGGTCAAGGTAATGGTTCTACCCGGGCGGCCGTTCGCCGTTTGGGAACAGCTTTCTCTTCCCCGTGCCGCCCGGAGTTATCGCGTCGATCTCATCCATGCGTTGGCCAATGTCGGTCCCCTCACCACATCCCTACCCCTCGTCGTGAGCATGCACGATGTGATTGAGTGGCACAGGGGGCGTGACTTTCCCTCTCACCTGTCGTTACGCCACCGCCTTAGTCGAGCATATCGGATGAAGGCTATGGCGCGGCACGCAGTGGTCGCCCGGGCTATACATACGGTGTCAAATCACGCTGCAGAGGACATTCACCGAACTCTGAGCGTGCCCATGGACAGAATCTGGGTTGCACCCCTGGGCTATGCACTCCGTGAAGGCCCTGAAGACCCCTCTCTGCTCCACGAATTAGGACTCGCTCCGGGCGGCTATGCGATGGCATTCGGCGCGCTCGACCCCCGCAAGAACACACAGCTTCTGATTAACTTGTGGAGCACGCGAACCATGCCTATTGAACTCGTCGTGGTGGGTCTGGAACCGAGAGCCCTTGCGTATTGGCGTGCCCGCACAGCTTCCAAGGCTCGAGTGCATCTTCTCGGATTCGAGGATGATGCGCGCGTGAAGGCGCTGATGCAACACGCCTTAGTCTTTGTTTACCCTTCATTCTATGAAGGGTTTGGGCTGCCCGTTTTGGAGGCTCTGTCGCTCGGAGTCCCTGTCATTCTGGGCCAAGGCACGTCTGCCGAGGAGATTGCTCAGGGCGCAGCGCTCGTGGTCACGGTGGAAGACCTTCAAGCGTGGAGAGCAGCCGTTGAGCACGTCGCTCGGGATGCCTTACTGCGAGCGACACTAGTGAACAGGGGTAGGGCAGTGGCCAAACAGTACACTTGGGCCAATACGGCCACACGTCTTCTAGACCTTTATCGAACCCTGCAGTAGCGGCGGAACTCCGTCGTAAGCCGAAGCTCTTTCACCCACGCGAACAGCCCATCGATGCTAGAATCCAAACGGTGACTAGGTTGCGCCCCCATCCTATCTCAGTAACATTTGAACAGGCAGAGAGCAAGAAATGGAGTGACCCGGTCATTTTGCAGTCGCTGAACCGACCGAACGTCATTAATCAGCTGCGCAAGAAAATGGTGCCGCCAAGCTCGCGGCGCTGGTACGAGCTCATAAGGAATCTCGCTGTCAGGGATGTGGAGATCCGGTATAAACATTCCCTTCTCGGACTGTATTGGGCTCTCATCAACCCGCTCGTAATGGCTGCGATATATTCGTTTGTCTTCGGTACCATTTTTCACGTGACTTCGGGTCCCTTGCCATACGTCGTCTTCCTGCTCACTGGCTTCACTTTCTGGAACTTCCTGAATAACGGGTTGATGTCGGCGACTGCCAGCGTCACCGGCAATGCACAGCTGCTGGCCAAGCTCTACTTTCCCCGCGTCGTGCTACCTGCGGCGGCCGTTCTGGCCCGGTTGATCGACTTCGCATTTTCCTTCGTGATTCTGCTCATCTTCTGTCTCATTTACGGGGTATCAATAAGATGGACGGTAGTGTTCCTTCCGATCGTCCTATTGGTGCAGCTGGTGTTTGTGCTGGGTCTGGGATTTTTACTAGCGGCCCTAAACGTCCTGCTGCGAGATATCAGCCAGCTTATCGGTTTGGTTCTCCTGATGTGGATGTACCTGACGCCGGTCATGTACCGCGCCAGCAAGATACCCGTAACCTTAAGGACGTTGTTTTTCCTCAACCCCATGAGCAGCTTCCTGCAGTTGGAACGGGACTTGATGTTTTCGGGCAAAATCTCAGATCCGATGCTCATCGCCATCGCGATCGGTTGGACGGTCGTGTCATATCTCGTCGGTTTGAACGTCTTCAAGCGCGTCGAACCGTTGTTCGCTGAGGTTATGTAATGTCCAACAACATCATTGACATTGAACACGTCTGGAAGCGGTTTGTGTTACGAAAAGATCGCGCAGACAGCGTGGGCCAGCTGCTATTTCGGATGCTTCCCGTTTCGCGAGCCCAGCGGTCTAGTCCGGAGACATTCTGGGCGCTCCAAGATGTCAGTGTGGCAGTAGAGCACGGCCAGAGTCTGGGCATCATCGGGAACAACGGTTCAGGCAAAAGCACCTTGCTGAAGCTCCTGACCCGTACCATGCTTCCGACCAAGGGGACGATTCGCACATCGGGCCGCATCTCGGCTTTAATCGAACTCGGAGCTGGCTTTCACCCCGACTTTACCGGTCGGGAGAACATTTTTCTAAATGCGTCCATTCTCGGGTTCACTCGCCGCGAGATTGCGGGACGGCTCGATGAGATCATCGACTTTGCGGAGCTCGAAGCATTCATTGACACACCGGTGAAGTACTATTCCACCGGCATGAATGCCCGACTCGGATTCTCAGTTGCCACGGCGGTTGACCCCGAAATCCTGATTGTTGACGAAATTCTGGCTGTCGGTGACGAAGGGTTTCAGAAAAAGTGTATGGAACGAATCATGTCTATGAAGCGTACCGGCGTCACCATCCTCTTGGTCACTCATAGTCTTCAGTTCATGGAAACCCTTATGGATCGAGTCCTGTGGCTCGATCGTGGCATCCCTCGCGCCCAAGGAAAGCCGTCCGAGGTTATCTCCGCGTATCGCGTCCACGAATTCGGATCGACAGGTAGCCCGCTCGCGGAATTCCAACCGCAGAAAAAGGCTTGAGGCTCCCCGATGCCCAAGAGTGAACAGACACGAAGCCTCGTGACCGTTTGGACACATTATTTGCAAACCGCTCTGCATCTATGGGGTTCACCGAAGCAACTCGGTCAGATGGGAAGAAAGCTGTTGGGGGCTTTAGTGGCGCAGGGGCCCGCAATGGTCCTGTTTTACGCAAAAAGAAAACTGCAATATCCGTACTTACGGTTTGATGAAGGCGAACGGCGTCCGAACGCCGAGGAAGATGTCGAGGGCTACAGCGCGTGGCTTGCGCGTTGTGATGAAACCGCGAGTTCATCGTCAGACGGGCTGTCCCTAGAACCCCTGATTTCGGTGCTGATGCCCGTCTTCAACACCGATCCACGATGGCTCACCGCCGCCGCAGAGTCGGTATTGCTCCAGCAGTATACCAAGTGGGAACTGGTGATCGTAAACGATGCATCAACCCGGACAGATACTCTTCAGGTACTGCATAATCTCGAACTCGCAGGAGATTCCCGGGTATCGGTCTTTCATCGGTCCAATCGCGGCGGAATCAGTGTGGCCACCAACGATGCACTGGCACACGCCAGCGGTGACTACATTGCCCTTCTGGACCACGACGATGAGTTGCACACGGAAGCCTTGCAACGTGTCGTTGTAGGTGTGAATGAGGATCCTACCACCGACGTTTTCTATACGGATGAGGATAAAATCTCTGTTGAGGGCCATCGATTCGCTCCGTTTTTCAAACCGGACTGGAGTCCCACGTTGCTCCAGGCCATGAACTATGTCAGCCACCTCGGAGTCTATCGGGCCACACTTCTTAGAAGTGTCGGCGGGTGGCGGTCTGAATACGACGGGTCGCAGGACTATGATCTGATCTTGAGATGCTCTGAGCGCACCAGCCGGATCCGGCACATTTCCGAAATCCTATACCACTGGCGCGCTGTACCCGACTCCACCGCATCATCGCTGGCATCCAAACCCCTCGCAACGGAACGGGCACGCCGAGCACTACAGGAACACGTCCAACGGCTGGGAATCGCCGCGGACGTGGTTTCGGCCAGGATCCCCAATCGGCACCGAATCCGCCTTAGAATCCAGAACTGGCCTAGCATCCAGGTGGTAATTCCCACCAGGGATGCGGTCGACTTGCTGCGGGCATGCGTCACGGGCGTCCAGACCGCGCGATATTCGGGCCCTGTAACGATTACGATCGTCGACAATGGGAGCCGGGACGAAGATAGTCTCGCATACCTCGCTGACATTGGTCACGATGTTAAAGTCATCCGGCTAGACGAACCGTTTAACTTCTCTCGGCTGGTCAACCACGGGGCCTCGGTGGGAACCGAACCGTTGCTCCTATTCCTAAACAACGATATTACGATGCCGAACGCGGACTGGCTCGAAGCCATGGTAACCCAGGCTTGCATGCCTGGGGTGGGGGTAGTGGGTGCCAAATTGCTGTATCCGGATAATACCGTGCAGCATGCCGGAATCGTTCTCGGGCTTGGCGGCATGGCGGGCCATGCCTTCTGGTTGAACGCTCGCGACAGCGCTGGGTACTTCGGTCTTCAACAATTAGCGCACGAGGTTTCGGCGGTGACGGGCGCCTGCCTAATGGCCTGGAGAGACGTGTTTCAGCGGGTAGGCGGTTTTCCCGAGTGCCTGCCCTTTAGCTACAATGATGTCGCGTTCTGTCTAAAAGTGTGGCGTGTTGGATACCGCGTGATATATGAACCGGAAGCAGAACTTATCCATTTAGAATCGGCGACGCGAGCCCGCCGCGTTCGCGAATGGGAGGAAGAACGGTTTGCGCGTGAGTTCGATCCACCAATCACGGATCCATATTACTCGCGCCACCTGTCCCGAGAGCCTGCAAACTCCTTCTGCCTACCGGCTGGAAAGTCGAGTTATGCTACGAACCAAACTCAATCAGGAGTGTTGCGCTGATGGAATTTACCGGGGAGCGATATCTCACCAACAGTACCGACCCGGAAATCAGCTTGGAACACTGGCACCGGTATGCTTTCGCTTCCGACTACGTCAAAGCGAAGACCGTTCTCGACGTGGCTTGCGGGGAGGGCTACGGAGCCAACTTGCTGGCTGAAACGGCCGCTTCCGTAGTGGCGATTGATGTGGACCATGCCACAATTGACTATAACTCGTCGTCCTACCTCCGGGACAACCTGAAGTTTAAGCACGCCGACATGGGAACCCTACGGGAACATTTCGTTTCTCAGTCCTTCGATGTGATTGTTTGCTTCGAAGCATTGGAGCATGTTCCTGCTGATGTCCAGCGTAGGTTTGTCGACGCCGCACGAGACCTTCTTCGACCCGACGGGATCCTTTTAGTCAGTTCGCCAAATCCGGTTGCCTATAACGAGCATCGTCACGAGCCCAATCCCTTTCATGTGCGGGAGTTACCTCTAAGCGAGTTCGAGGAACTCTTATCCGCCTCGTTTGCTCGCGTCGAGATTTTTGGTCAGCGCATCTACTCCGGCTCTTATCTCTGGCCACGGAAGAAAGTCACCCCCTCAGTCTTGCGGGAGGGCCAACTTCATCTGACAGCGACGGGATTCCGACCCCTCCGGGAACCCCTCCAGGCTCATTACTTTATAGCGGCGTGTTCCAACGGCGCGGACGTAAGTCCACATACCTCTTTCTTCATTGATGGCTCACATAGGCTCGTGCGACTTCGAAACGAGATGATTGATGGTCTACAAGAAGAGGTCGGCAGCCTGAAGTCGAAACTCCAGGAATCCGAATCCCAAATCCGAGAAGCCGAATCCCGAACTCAGGACGCTGAAGCCCGTGCCCGTGAAGCTACTGCCGAACGCGAAGCCGTAGAAGCGTTGCGTAATCTCCACTCAGCGTCGCTGCATATGGGGAACGGTCATGCCGCTGTCGCATCTGCGCCCGTTGCGGCACAACGCCAAGCTGTAGCATCGCACTTGGCGTCTATAGACTGGGGGCACTCTAGCAGAGTCCTAGCCAATTCACTGCTGTCAGAGTTGGATAGCTTCGAACGAAGCACATCATGGCGCCTGGCGAAGCGCCTTCACAACCTTGGTGGTCGCAGTGGCTTGTCGCTACAAGGAGTTCGCGACGCGGTCCGCTCCTTGGCGACCGATAGTAGCCGATCACTTCCCGATATGACTCGTCTCGTCGAGGGTTTAGACCACGACCTGACCGTGCTCCGGCAGGCTCGCTTCTTAACTCTGGCGCAATGGTGTGTGAGCTCCGCACGGATTGCTTCGGGACGTCCGCTTTTCCCTTCCTCGCTAGACGCGATGACCGCAGGTGTTGGCCAATTGCGTGGATACTTGGAGCTGGCCAAGGCTGCCTCAAGTCTCCCGTTAGTGGCGACCTCCTGGTATCCACTTACCATACCTCAATCAGATGAGCCATCAGTGTCGGTGATAATCCCGGCGTTCAACAATTCCCTGCACACCTTTACATGCCTGCGTTCTATAGCCGAAGTGGTCGAGCCGTTTCCATTTGAAGTAATCGTCGTTGACGATGCCTCATCTGACGACACGGCCGCTATGCTTGCCGTATGTGAAGGGGTCCGGGTGGTTCGGCACTCCACCAACCAGGGCTTCATCAGTTCCTGCAACGACGGCGCCCGCGTTGCCAAAGGCGAAATTTTGTTCTTCCTCAACAACGACACTGTCGTTTTGCCCGGGTGGCTTTCCAGCTCAGTGGGCACCTTCCAAACCTTCGCCAAGGTGGGGGCGGTGGGAAGTAAACTGCTCTTTCCGTCGGGGGTCTTGCAGGAAGCGGGCGGGGCAATCTGGGAGGATGGGACCGGCTGGAACGTTGGGCGCGGAGACGACCCCGACAAGCCTGAGTGGAACTATGTGCGAGAGGTCGACTATTGTTCGGGGGCTTCCCTTGCGGTTCGAGCAGATGTCTTCCGACATCTGGAGGGATTCGACTCAACATACGCTCCTGCTTACTACGAGGACACGGACTTGGCTTTTCGAATAAGGGAACTCGGATTCCGCGTTCTGTACCAGCCGTTCAGCCGCGTCATCCATAGTGAGGGCATCACGTCCGGCACGGATCTCGCCTCTGGCACCAAGAGATTCCAAGAAGTGAATCGCCACAAGTTCGTTACCCGATGGAAAAATACGCTTCAGGGTCACGGGCGGCCCGATCCGGTACAGGCAGCGCGGAGTAATCAGTACGGTAAGAAGCGCATCTTGGTCATCGACCACTATGTACCTATGCCGGATCGCGACTCGGGGTCCGTCCGTATGGACCGCATATTAACGATCCTTCGGGGCATGGGCCATTACGTGACGTTTCTTCCGCAAAATCTTGTCCCAACGCAACCTTATACCCGATCTCTCCAGGGGCGCGGAATAGAGGTCATTCATGCCCCTTTTATGAGCCGACCCGAGGACTTTCTGAAAACCCGCGGTCTTGAATTTGACGTGGTAATGATGTCACGCCTCAGCGTGGCGGAAGCTCTTCACACAGTGGTTAAACAGTCCTGCCCTCGCGCCGTCACCCTATTCGACACGGTGGATCTCCACTACTTGCGTCTCGAACGGCAGGCGACAGCCCTCGATGACGAGCGCAGCCGTCGAGAAGCCGCTGAGATTAAGATAAGGGAACTCACGGTTGCTCGGTCCTGCGATGCGGTAGTCGTGGTTAGCCCAGTCGAGCGAAACAGTCTTCTGAACGAGAATCCCGCGCTCGACGTCCATGTGGTATCGAATATCCATGACGTGTTAGTGTCATCGCCATCGCCGGCATTACGAAGAGGCATGGTGTTTTTAGGGAGCTTTCAACACCCCCCAAATGTGGACGCAGTCGTATGGTTTTCTCAACTTGTCTATCCCTTAGTGCGGGCTGAGCTAGGCGAGGTACCCTTCTATGTCGTAGGCGCGGATGGTCCAGCTGAGATCACGCGCCTGCATGGCGGCGGAATTGAGGTACTGGGTTATGTTCCGGACTTGACTTCGCTGCTTGCACGCACTCGACTTACCATAGCACCCCTACGATTTGGCGCCGGGGTCAAGGGCAAGGTAAACACCAGCATGAGTTACGGAGTACCAGTAGTGGCGACGCCCATTGCGATCGAAGGTATGTCCTTATCAAACGAAGTGGATGTGCTTATCGCCAGTCCGGATGACCCAGAGTCGTTTGCCCGTCAAATATGCCGCGTATACCAAGATGACGAGCTCTGGACACGCTTGTCTAAGGGCGGCTTGGAAAACATCCGACGCCACTTTTCTACTGAAAGGGCCCAAGAGGCCTTGTCACAACTATTGGAGAGTCAACTGGACACGCAAACCAGTGCACGCGCTAACTGACTCCGTCATTTACAAGGATGCCGGGCACTTTCACAACCCTTACGGCTTACGCCTCGGTTTGACGACTTTGTCTACCACGCTCCTTACGGGCGCCGTTAAACGCCAGGATGTAGATCTTTCATAGGCAAGTATCTGGTCTCGGAGCCCACTTGCAAGGCGACGTTCCGCTTCGACTTCACTCTCAGCCATTCGCAGGCGATGGTTCACAGCGTCGTTATCTTCCTCTCGCTGCTTAAGCTCGACCTGCAGACGATTATTAATCTCGGTTCCGACTTCCCTTTCCGCCTCGGACTTTGCCAACGCCTCGCGCAACATAGCCCATGCGTGCTCGCCATCTCGGAGGCGCCCTTGTAAAGTGTCACACCGTGTCTCCAACTCATTGATGTAATCAAGTACCGGCTTAAGGGCTAGTAACTCTCGACACAGCTCATCGACTTGGTGTCGGACTTCTTCAGCCTCCACAGACATCCGATCGTAAGCTAGGTCTATTGCCAACGTATACGCTTGTCGTATGAGTGGCATGACAAGAGGGTGTCCAAGGAGGTCCGCAATATGATAGCGGGTATGCCGAAGCCTCTGGTCCACGAATGCCGTAAAGAACTCATCATCGGGCACGGGCGGCGGAAGGTTCAATTGGGACGCCACTCTCATTAAACTTGCGTAAGGCTTCTCCAGGAATCCGTCGTAATCCACCACAACTCGATCGTAAGTGTGTGGAACGACCAATGCGGCAAGAGTGTGACACAGCCACAGCAGTAGTGACTTCTCCTTCGCGAATCCATCTCGGGACGCGAGTGAGTCCGCCACACTGAGCGGGTTTCTCACCGCAATCACAAACGACGGGGTGAGATCCAGGGATTGGAATACATTTAACCAGAACGGCAGGACACGCACTGTTCGTGGATCTTTAAACCCCCATACACGAGACGAACCGAACGTCTGAGTAATGTGGTCCACCGCCCGGTGGTGCAGGGCGACCGTGGATGGATGAGTTAACTCCATATCCGGCGAGAAAAACAGGGTGTGCCAAGCTTGGCCCATGGCCGCCAGTAGTGCGTCGTTAATTTCCCTGCTCTGATTATCCTCCCAAAACCCCTTCGGGTTATCGAAGCTGGCCGCCAACAGGTCCTGACCCAAATCCACACCAATTGCAGCGAGGGATCGCGCTATCGTAGAAGTTCCACTACGGCCCATACCCAAGACGACGACCACTCTCTTCAGGTTCCCAGGCGTTCCCACCAGTGCCGTAAGCCCCCTCGTGTGTAAGTCTCTGGATCCCGGGAACCGAGTGCAGCGCGCGCCGTCTTACAGCCTGAATGTCAAAGTTTAAGACGCCCACAGTATCGTGGGTAGCGGAGATGTGAACATAAAGTGGCCCATCGACGGCGCAAAGCTAGACCACAGCGTCGAAGCCCCCCTCGAGCAGGGCAAGGCAAGAGTGAGCACACCTTAGCCGACGAGACCATATTCGGACGTTACGTTTTACGCTATAGAATGCCCGCTTCGCCACCACACACATCGGACGGGTCCCCCAGGCCCTTTTGACTACGCCGAGCCAATTGGAAGCGACGCAGCCTGGGACCGGTTCGTCTGTCCGGTCACGACCGTCACGCTGGCCGTCGTCCCCGGGGTCACCGCCCATTCGCCATTGGTGCCACTCGGGGTCGGCACCGTGAATACGATCTGCGTGTTCGACCAGCTGTCAATCTGGAACGTCGCACCGTTCCCCGGCGCTCCCCAACTAACCCCTCCATCTTGGAACTGGACGTAGCTCCCCGTCCCTCCGGCCCCAAAGTTGGTCCCCGTAACCGTCACCTGTTCGCCCGCATACGCCGGACTCGGGCTCAGCCCACTGATCTCGGGGCCGAGGATTCCCACCGACCCGGTGCTCGTCGTCCCGCCTTCCGTCGTGACCACGCGGACCGTCGCCGTGGTCCCCGGCACCACCGCCCACTCATCGTACGGTCCGCTCGGCGTCGGCACCGTGAATACGATCTGCGTGTTCGACCAGCTGTCGATCTGGAACGTCGCGCCGTTCCCCGGTGCTCCCCAGCTGATCCCTCCGTCGGTGAATTGGACGTAGCTCCCCGGCCCCCCAGGGCCAAAGTTCGTCCCCGTCACTGTCACCTGCGTCCCCGGGGTCGCCGTGGTCGGATTGACTGTGCTGAGCGTCGGCTCACCCAAAATGGCCAGGCTCTGTTGCGCGCTACTCGCCCCCAAGTCCGTCACCACCGTCACCGTAGCCGTGCTTCCTGGCGCCACCGCCCACTCGCCATTGGTCCCACTCGGGGTCGGCACCGTGAATACGATCTGCGTGTTCGACCAGCGGTCGACCTGGAACGTCGCACCGTTCCCCGGCGCTCCCCAACTGACTCCTCCATCTTGGAAGTGGACATACCCCTGTCCCTGCGTCGTGCCGAAATTGGTGCCCGTAACCGTCACCTGCTGCCCCGCCTCCGCCGGCGACGGCCCGACACTGGTGACCGTCGGCTGGGGCGCCTCAATGGCGAGCGACGCAGCCTGGGACCGGTTCGTCTGTCCGGTCACGACCGTCACGCTGGCCGTCGTCCCCGGGGTCACCGCCCATTCGCCATTGGTGCCACTCGGGGTCGGCACCGTGAATACGATCTGCGTGTTCGACCAGCTGTCAATCTGGAACGTCGCACCGTTCCCCGGCGCTCCCCAACTAACCCCTCCATCTTGGAACTGGACGTAGCTCCCCGTCCCTCCGGCCCCAAAGTTGGTCCCCGTAACCGTCACCTGTTCGCCCGCATACGCCGGACTCGGGCTCAGCCCACTGATCTCGGGGCCGAGGATTCCCACCGACCCGGTGCTCGTCGTCCCGCCTTCCGTCGTGACCACGCGGACCGTCGCCGTGGTCCCCGGCACCACCGCCCACTCATCGTACGGTCCGCTCGGCGTCGGCACCGTGAATACGATCTGCGTGTTCGACCAGCTGTCGATCTGGAACGTCGCGCCGTTCCCCGGCGCTCCCCAGCTGATCCCTCCGTCGGTGAATTGGACATAACCCGACCCTTGGATTGGCCCAAAGTTATCCCCAGTGATCGTGACCTTCTCCCCGGGGGTCGCGCTTGTGGGAGAGGTGCTGGTCAGGCTCGGGTAAAGCTCTCCCATGTCTATTGCTAGTTGTTCGATGTTGGGAGTTCCGAGTCCGGTGACTGGACTCCAAACACCACCCGCGCTATATCCAACATCCGACTGCCATGGGGTCACCCATTGAGAGGACCCGTTTTGGATAGCATGAAATGGCGAGGACGAAGAAGTAGCCAAGGCGTACAACTCCGGATTGATGTTGCCCCAATTGAAGAGGCTGTCCGCTGACTCGATATCGGCGAGGTAGCCCGCCCATGTTGGACTGGCCTCGGACGTTCCGCCAAAGTCTTGCCACGTTCCCTGAATAAAGCTTTCGTACCATCCGTATCCTGCCATCAAAGATACATCTGGCGTGCCACGGTATCCCGTAGACTGCACACCACTCTGATACGCAGGCTCAGAGACGGCTGAGGTGTAGCCCCCTCCGCTTGTCGCGGGGTATCCGGTCCCGTCCCAGTTTCCTGCAGGAGACCACGCCCATTCCGAGCTCCTCTGACCATCCGTCCCAATCGCCAGTCCCGTGCCTCCAACGCCAGTGACGTTGGCGCTGTTTGCCGGGTAGCCGCTGATCACCGATCCGTCTGTGTACGCCCCCGTGTCGCCGGAAGCTGCGAAAAAGGTTATTCCCTCAGCGACTCCCGTGGCAAAGAGTCCTTGAGGGGGACTTACACCCGACCAGCTCATGGTCGCGATCTGACACTGGTCGTTGCTGATCGCGTCGTTAACAGCCGCACTGAGGTCACTCATCGAGTTCGTAGGGGCGTCGTAGACCAGTACCTGAGCGTTTGGAGCCGCGCTGTTTACCCGCTCGACGTCCGATTCTGCCTCGCTCAACCAGCCGCTGCTGTACTGCCACGTTGAGCCATCGTTTACTAAGGAGACTTGCGGAGCCGGAGGACTTAATCCGACACCAGAAAAGTACGTGGCCAAGTCGGAAGACCAGGTTCCGGATACGTCCGCCTCGGCCACAATTACGCATACGGTCATGCCGGTCCCGCCAGACGACTGTGTTATCGGCCCGGTCGCGTTATACGCCTGATTGACCTGACCCGGTGTGTACCCGCCCGCATCGGCCGCGAGGGCCTGGCTGCCCGTGACGGAAATATTGAGGGTATTGGAGTAGGCACCGTTGCTCCCAACTAGAACAAACGAATACGCGCCCGGCGCCATGAAGCGGACGTAAACTTGCGCTTGACCGTTGGAATTCGTGACCCAGTCAAGGCCCGTTCCCCCCAAGATATCTGGTCCAGTGGGCTCCGGTGCGTAAATGCCACCACCTGAAGGCTCACTGGTGTACCCACCACTGTCGACCGTCACGCCGGCTAAGGGGCTGTCCGTAGCCGAGTAGGCAGTTACATTGATCACGAGTTTCTGACCAGCGGGCACGGATGTCGCCAGGGGTGATGCCGCGAGCGTTGACGTGGACCCGCTTTGAGGCAGTGCGCCCACAGGTTGCATAACCTTATTCGAGGGCGTTGACGTGCCCGGCGAGACGGGCATGGTGTCAAGGCCGTTGAGCCCTGACAGGTACGGTGAAATGGCCGAGGGAATGACGGCCCGAGTCACATTGGTCAGGAAGTGCTGGCCAGTATGTGGGTTCATGACCCGGTCGATCGTCGTGTCGAATACCCTCTCCACCGTCGACGCCGAACCCGTGAAATCAATCAAGAGCCCATCGGACGCCTGGTGGGTAACACGGAAACCTTGCGACGCCAAGTATCCTCGAACCGCCCGCAACTCGGCCGCATCCGGCAGATACCGCGCTCGAAGCTCTTCGGGCGTGAGAAACTTACGAAACATCGGGCTTCGGGGGTTTGAGACAGCGCGGTCGAAGCGTCTAAGCGCCGTAAGGTTACGAGGCTTGACTACGATTTGCAGGGCCATGTGGGTCGTACCCGAAATCTGACCCAGTCGCTTGAGCCCAGGGGCCGCTGCGGCCGGGATGGTCGTTGGGTTCCCGGCGTTTACGCCAGAAGCTGTGGCAGTGCTGGCCGTGAGCAAGCCAATTCCCAGAATCATTCCGATATAAGCCAATGACTTTGTCATGATAAGAGTACCCCTCTATCAAATCATGGCGGATTGTAGTGACGATAGGCAACCGGTTGACCTGAATTACTTGGCGATGAAAACGCGCGGCTAAAGGCTCTACGCGGCGGCGGTGAGTGGCTTGGACATTACGTTGGAGGCGATGCCGTTGGACCCAAGCCCAACAAGGGCGGGGAGAGTGACGTGAGAACCGTCGTCAACCATACGATCCGTGACGCGCTTCACTCTTCTGATGTTGCCGTCCCAATTTTGCTGGCTTGTCGTGGACATTAAACCAGGGTGAGTCACGCCGACCGAATGCTCGCCCGTCAATTGGCGAAGACTCGGCCGGCGTGTCCCACGATCCCGATGTCAGTACTTATTCACCGCGCTCGTGTTGGAGAGTACGTTGAAGTACGGCGTGCTTTCAAATGGATAGCGCCACGTATCGATGCCACCCAGGTGACCGGCGATGACGAAATTGAGTCGGGCTTGGATAGATTGGGGCGTGTCGTCCCACCAGATTTTGTTCCCGACATTGTACTGGTTGATGTAGTTCTGAAGCGCCGTGGCGGTGGCGGCGTTGTACGTGCCGTATCCCGCCGTCCCCACCTGCGAGGGGACGGCCCAGGTCTGAAAGTCTTCCACGGCCTGCTGAGTGTAGGACCCGTAGTGGCCATCGGCCCACAAGTAGATGGGCCAGCTGCCAAGCGGCATGTTGGTGTCGATGGCGTGGATGTCGTTCACAATGTTGACGAGGCTCTGGAGATCCTGTACGGCCGGAATGTACTGGGATACATTGTTGGTCGTATAGGTAGTGCCCGTCGGGGCCGCGGCCTTCGTGCCGGTCGTGAAGAACATCTCCGCCTGGTTCGGGTCCCAGTAGGTCTTGATGTTGTCCTGCGCCACCATCTGCTCGATGGACCGATCCGTCGAGTAATTGGTGTTGGGGTTGGTGCCAGGCACTCCCGTGACCCCGGAGGTCGGGGACATCAACCACGAGTATCCGTAAGGGGCGAGCCCCATCAGGATCTTACCGGGTGCGACTCCGCTCGAGGTCTGCTGGCCAATCCAGTATTCCTGCCAGCCGATACCCGTCGTCGGGCCCGGAGGGGTGCTGCTGTTGTGCTCTTCGTACGTCATCACATCGAGCCAGTCGACATAGTTCTGCAGCGTGGCCGTGTTATAGATGGTGCCGTCCTGATAAGGCGCCGCATAGACCGAGATCACGAGCCGCTTGCCGGCCGCATGGAGCGCCTGTCCCAGTTGCTGGATGAAGTTCGTGTACTGACTCGACGCGGCACTCTGGCCGAGCGAACCCGTACCGTTGTTCTCAAAGTCAATGGTGATGCCGTCAAGATTGTAGGTCTTCGTGAGGCCCACAATCTGGCTGATGAAGCTTGAGACCTGCGCGGCCGAACCTGCCATCGGGTCGGTGTTGCTGGAAGAGAGCGAGCTCGACGGCACGTAGTACTGACCAATCGAGGGCAGCACCAAAATGTGCTGGTTGTGGGCCGCGTTAACGACGGTGGAGATGTTGCTGGCGCTTGGCCATTCCGTGACGCGCCAGGTGTAGTCGGAGTTCTGGGCGAGGTTGAACCATGCCGGCTGGATGAGGGACATCTGGCTTCCGTAGTTCAACATATCTTGGTACGACGAGGCGCTGCTCGGTGCGCCCGTGTAGAAATAGCCAAAGCCGGCCGACACCTCGTCGGGAGCCGCCTCCGGCGCGAAGGCGAGCGGGAGTCCTGACGGCGTCCCCCACGTCTGTACGGTCCCCACCGGAACGAGCGCGCCGCTTTGGGACTCCACCACCAATCCCCGGTCGTTGGGGGTGGCCGCCACGCTTGTGGCAAGCGTGTTATCGAGGTTTGCTTGCGGGAGACCCGGTGCACCGTTATCGGCCTGAATCACCCCGCTGTTCCACACGACCCAGCCCCCGGTGCCGCTCTCATTCGGCACGATGGCGATGGGTGATGGGGTAATGCTCTGGGCGGTTCCGGGATTCTGCCCGCCTACCACCTCATTGATGTTGGGTCCCTGGGGGATGTCCGACAGCGACGACACCGACAGAACCCTCGAGAAGCTGAAGCCCAAGGAGTTAAAGAGGCTCTCCGTGGGGATCCAGCTGCGGACGCCCGCTTGCATCACGTAGACCGGATTCGTGTTGCTCTGCCGGAGAAGCGTTCCCGTCGCGTACAGGTTTCCTGCGGGGCTTGTAACGGCCGTGCCTTGAGGAAGACTGGGCAAATGCGAGAGATTCAACACCTGGCTCCACTGAAACCCCATGCCCAGGAATACGGAGGATGACGTAATCCACCGCAGCGTTCCGTTTTCAATTAGATAGACCGGATTCGTGCCGGTAAGGCGAACCAGCATGCCGTTTGGCCAATTCACCTGCCCGATGCTGTCAATCGCTGGACCCACGGGCCAATTCGGCTGGATGTTGGGAGTGACCTGGACCTCGTTCCAGGAGAGCCCCATAGCAAAGAACACTTGGGAGCTTGCGATGTGGCGCACGACGCCGTTGGCGACAAAGTAGACGGCCGAGCCTCCACCCGGACGAATCACGCTGCCGTCGGGATACGGAACGACCATCGGGGCTCCGAGCGTGCCGGCCGGAAGCTCCCACAAGCTTTGCACGTCGCTCCACTGGCCACCAAGAGCGAAGAACACCTGCGCGTCCGGCACATGGTACAGCACCCCGTTGTTGTACCAGTAAACGGGAGCCGTGTTATTGACCCGCACGAACGAGCCGTTCGCGACAGTTGGCGGATTAACGGTGTAGGAGCCCGGCGGACTCTGAGACGTCCAGGGCGGCGCCGATCCGAAGCTCAGCACCTGACCTGAGCTTTCAAGCAGCCAGTACCCGGTACCGGCTGGCGTGACGGCCATGCTGACGACGGTGGAGCCGGAAGGGGCCTGCCCGTACACGGGGGCGCCGCTCCCCACGGCCACAACCTGATTGGTGGAGGTAAGAAGGTAGCCCCCGGAACCGGATGGTAATACTACCAACTGCTTGGCGGTGGCCCCGCCCGCGAGAGGACCGGCGGAGAAGGACGCATCCCCGAACGCGTAGATCTGCCCGGACTGGGCCAGGAGCCAATAGCCCTTGCCGTCCGGCGTCACGACGATCTGAATGATGGGGGATGCGGCCGAGATGCCGGCCGTCTGCAGGTCTCCATAGAACTGGGCGTGGCCATGGGTCGTGACCTGGCCCGTAGAGGAGACCGTGTAGGAGCCGTTGTTCCAGCCGCGGAACGGAAAAGCGCTGCTCACCGCCCCACCGCTGTTGACTTCGAGCGGGCCCGGCTCCGCGTTGGCCGGAAGATCCACCGTAACGGACGCATCAGACCAAGAAACCACCGAGAGATTCTGGTTGTTCAAGTCAACGGAGA
>JAKATP010000040.1 GCA_021818685.1 Bacillota bacterium
AGGGGGTGGGTGAGCAGGCGCTGCTCCCAGGGTTCGTTAAACTCGTCGAATACCTCGTGCAGGAAGAAATGAGGTGTGGCCAGGTTCAGGTGGGCGCACGCCAGCGAACACACCGGACCCTGCGCGCTGTGAGGGGCGATGACCCCGTTGTGCGCCGCCACCATCCCACTCACATCACGCGCGGCCGTCATGCCCAGGAACTGGGGCTCCAACTGCACGATGTGAACCGCATCGTACTGCAGAAGTTCCGCAAATTGCTCGCGGCAGTAGTAGTCCTCGCCGACGGCGATGGGAACAGGAGAGCGGCGCGCCACCTCGACGGTGGCCGCGATGCGCTGGGGCGGGACGGGCGCCTCGAACCAGGTCGGGGAGAACCGGGCCATCTTGTCCGCGAATTGGAGTGCGGTCGCCACCGTGAACCGATTGTGGCCCTCGACGAGGATGTCCACCTGGGGTCCCACCGCGTCCCGCACCGCTTCGATGAGAGCGAGCGAGAGCGCCATCTCCTTCCGGTCCACCACCCTCCAGGAGGCCCCGAAGGGATCGAACTTCAGCGCGGTGTACCCGCGGCTCACCACGGCCCGGGCGTCTTCGGCGATGGCTTCGGGCGTGCGGCCGCCGCGATACCACCCGTTGGCGTAGGCTCGCAGAGCATCATGCGTGCGCCCGCCCCAGATTTCGTAGAGCGGCTTGTTGGTCACCTTGCCAAGAATGTCCCACAGGCCAAGCTCGATGGCGGCCAGGGCCGAGCCGTGAATCTGGCCGCCGTCGGAATAGACATCGCGCCACAGGTGCATGGCGATGTCGGCAATGTCAAACGGGCTTCGTCCGACAATGAGCGGTTCAAGCTCGTGAATAGCGGCCTCCACCGTCCGGGCAAAGCCGTTCAACGTCCCTTCCCCGAGTCCGGTGACTCCTTCATCGGTATGGACGACGGCAAACACCCAGTTCTTCCACGGGTTCCCCACCACATAGGTGTCGATCCTGGTGATGCGCACGGTGCCTCCTATTCCAGCGAAACCGCGATGGACTTGGTCACCAGAAACTCCTCGATGCCATAATGGCCCCCCTCGCGGCCGAATCCACTCTCTTTCACCCCCCCGAAGGGGGTGGAAATCCCGGACGCACGCGCTTCGTTGAGACCGATGACGCCGGCTTCCAGGTGCTCGGCCACCCGGAGCGCCCGTGCCAGGTCGCGAGTGAAGAGATACGCGGCCAACCCGTATGGCGTGCGGTTCGCCTCGGCGACCGCCTCCTCTTCATGTCGGAACGGGATGAGAGGCGCGACCGGACCAAACGTCTCCTCCCGCGCCACCAGCATAGCCGGCGTGCAGTTATCGAGGACCGCCGGCAAGAAAAACGTCCCCTGCAGGAGGCCAGGATCGCGTCCGCGCGTCCCCCCGGTGAGAAGGGTGGCCCCCTGGTCGACCGCATCCTGCACGTGCCGTTCGGCCCGCAAGACGGCCGCCTCGTTGATGAGTGGACCGATCTGGCTTCCCGCTTCGAATCCCGGTGCCACCTTGAGAGCGGCGACCGCCGCCGTAAAGGCCGCCCGGAACGCCGGCAGGATGTCCTGGTGCACCAGGATGCGGTTGGCCGAGTGGCAGATCTGCCCCATCGATCGAAACCGGGCGGTGACCGCGCCGCGCACGGCTTTGTCAAGGTCCGCGTCCGCAAATACCAGGAGGGGTGCATGCCCGCCGAGCTCCAGTGACAGTGACTTGACGGTCGACGACGCCTCGGCCATGAGCCGCTTGCCGACTTCCGTCGAGCCGGTGAAGGTAATTTTCCTCACGGCGGGGTGGGTCGTGAGCACACCGCCAATCTCTTCGGCCGGCCCGGTGACCAGGTTAACCACCCCGGGCGGGATGTCCGCCTGCTCGATGAGCCGCACCAGCTCTACGGCCGACAAGGGCGTGAGGCTCGACGGCTTGACCACCACGGTACAGCCGGCCGCCAGCGCCGCCGCTGTCTTGCGTGCCACCGTCTGTATCGGGTAGTTCCAGGGCGTGATGACGGCTGAAACGCCCACCGGCTCGCGCCACACCCAAAACCGCCGATCCGGCGCCGGGGCGGGCAGCACGTCGCCGTGCACCCGGCGGCCCTCCTCCGCGTACCACAAGAACTGCTCCGAGGCGGACTGCACCTCGCCCCGTGCGTCGGAAAGCGGTTTACCCTGCTCGCGGGTCAATAGACGTGCGAGCTCCTCTTGGTGCTCGAGGATGAGGGCCGCCACCCGTCGCAGCCGGACGGCCCGCGTATCGGCGGGAACCTGCCGCCACCTCTCCCATTCGCGTGCGGCGGCCTCCACGGCCCGAACGGCGTCGCCGGCCCGCCCCCGCGCGACGTTTTCCACCACCTCGCCCGTAGCCGGGTCCTGGACCGCGATGGTGTCGTCGCGATCCTCCCACTGCCCGTCAATGTAAAGAGATTTCATGAGGCCCCCCATCCTCCCTGTCTCCCCGCGCACGCAGGACTCGGGCGATGGCTTCGTCAACCGTATCCGCTACCACCGTGAGATGGCCCATCTTGCGGCCGGGACGCGGCTGCTCCTTGCCGTAGAGGTGAAGGCGCACCCCCGGCACGGCCAGCATACGCGCGAAGTCGGGCGGGGCGCCCTCCGGACCCCACAGGTCGCCCAGAAGATTGGCCATCGCCGCCGGCCGGGCGATACGAGTGTCGCCCAGCGGCAGGCCGGCCAAGATGCGCACCAGCTGCTCGAACTGGGAGACGGCCGCGGCCTCGATGGTGTGGTGACCAGAGTTATGCGGACGGGGGGCCAGCTCATTTACCAGCACCTCCCCATCCCGGTCCACGAACATCTCTACAGCCAGCACGCCCACCAGCTGAAGTCCCTGCGCGAGCGTCTCGGCAATCGCTGCCGCTCGCCCAGCCACCCGTGCACAGACAGGCGCGGGCGCCGTGCTGACGTCCAGAATCCCGCGTCGGTGGCGATTCTCGGCCGGCGGGTAGAGGGCCACGTTGCCGTTGACGTCCCGGGCGCAAATGACGGAGATTTCCATAGCGAGATCGACCTGTCGCTCCACGATGAGGGTGTCGGTGCCCGCTTTCAGTCGATGAAAGGCCGAAAAGGCACCCTCGCGGTCACGCACGACGGCCTGGCCCTTGCCGTCATAGCCACCGGTGGCGGTCTTCATCACCAGGGGGAACGGCAGGGCGGACAGCGCATCCTCCAGTTCGTCCGTGGACGAAGCCGCCCGGAAGGGCGGTACCGGGGCGCCAAGTCCCACGACGGTGGTCTTCTCCCGGATGCGGTGCTGGGACACCCGCAGGACGGCACTTGAGGGATGTACCGGGACGAGGGATTCCAGTGCCGCGACGGCGTCCGCGTCCACGTTTTCAAATTCGTAAGTAACCACATCCGCGATATCTGCGAGCGCCCGCATCGCCCCCGCGTCGTCCAGACGTCCTGCAATGTGCCGATCGGCCACCTGTGCTCCGGGGCCTGCGGGGTCGGGGTCCAGGACCACGGTCCGGTAGCCGAGGCGGCGAGCGGCCATGGCCGTCATCCGGCCGAGCTGTCCGCCTCCTAGAATCCCGATGGTGCTGCCGACGGGAAGCACATGGCTCACAGTCAGAATCCCTCCGTGGCCGATCGTGCCTGCTCGTCCCGGTACTGCAAAAGCCGCTCTTGCAGCGTCTCGTCGTAAAGCGAGAGGATCTCGATGGCCAAAAGCGCCGCGTTCACCGCGCCCGCCTGGCCGATGGCCACCGTGGCCACCGGAACACCGCGAGGCATCTGCACAATAGAGAGGAGTGAGTCAAGACCCGAAAGTGCCCGGCTCTGCACGGGTACCCCAATGACCGGCAGGGTGGTCTTCGCCGCCACCATTCCCGGCAGATGCGCCGCCCCACCGGCACCGGCGATGATAACCTTGATGCCGCGGCCACGG
Organism: Bacillota bacterium; assembly: GCA_021818685.1. Lineage (GTDB taxonomy): Bacteria > Bacillota > Sulfobacillia > Sulfobacillales > JAIMBI01 > JAKATP01. Next base: position 3,915 of record JAKATP010000040.1, read on the forward strand.
GCTTGTTCCGCAAACTCGAACATGAGATCCGGCGTGCGGTGTGCCGACACGACCCGGCTTTCATGCGGCACCGAAAACATTTTCAATACCTCAACCGCTGCCTGCATGGTGTCCCAATCAGACCGGCTCCCCATGATCACTGCTACCCGTGGATCTGCCACGACGCTCCCCCGCTTCCGGTCGGCCTGCCTTCATGATAGCCCTTTGAACCCGGGCGCTATCATGCGGCCACCCTGGTCTGACGCGGGAGGCCCTGTCAGTCGATCTCGGCCGCGGCTTCACCGCGGTGGGTTCCCCAGGGCCAAAATGCGAAGCGGTCGAGAAGGGCGATGCTGCCAGGCACCAGAAGACTTCGCACCACCCAGGTGTCGAGCAGAATAGCACCGGTCATGCCGATGGCCAGGGTCTGCATGATCTCAAGCGGGCTCTTGATGAGGGCTAAGAACACGACAACCATGATCATGCCGGCGCCCGTGATCATGGCGCCCGTGGACTTGAGTCCGCGCGCGGCCGCCTCCCGGGCTCCCGCCCGGTCCACATGCTCCTGGACCCGGTGCAGCAAGATCACCTCGTAGTCCATGGACAGACCGAATAGGAGCACGAAAATAAGCGGAGTGATGGCGCTGTCGGGCGGGAGCGGGTAGAGCCCAAAGCCGCCCCGCTGCACCGTCAGCACCAGCAGGCCGGCCGTCGCAAGCGCCACCAGCCCGTCAAACGCCACCCCGAGCAGAGGCTGCCACAAGGATCCGGTGGCCATGAACAGGATCGCGAAGGCGACGAACGCGACCGCCGCCATCATGAGGGGCAGACGCCTCCCCGTGAGATGATTGAAGCCATTCAAAAGCGCCGTGACCCCGCCGACTCCGGTTCGACTGCCGGGCGGAACCCAGTGCGGCAGATCCTGCTGCAGGCGCTTTACGAGTGCCGTCGTGCGGGGCGAGTCCGGTCCGCTTTTCGGGGTAACGTAGAGCACGACCATATGGGGGCTGTAGGCGGGATTGATAAACGACTGGAGGCCGGTGCGGAGGGCGGGAGGCATGCGGTCCGGGTGCGCCGCCAGCGCGGCCAAAGCTGTAGTCGGTACGCCCAGGGTTACGGGCGACGCCACTCCCCTCACATCCGGCAGCGCCATCGCCTTGTTGGTCACCCGCGCCACCTCGTCCCAATACGTCGGCTTGGTGACGGTGGAGGGCAGGCGGAGGGCCAACACCACCGGCCCGTTAAACCCCGCACCCAGGACTTGTTGCTGTTTGTTCACCGCCTGCCGCAGGGGATCGCTCACCGGGAGCTCGAGAGCAAGATTGGCCGGGGTCCGGATAATCAAGTCGCGTCCGAACCAGGCCGGCACGCCCAGGATAGCGATGCCTAGAATGATCGCCCACACGGGATGCCCTTCGACCAGGGTGCTGATGGCAGCCCACAGCCGTCCTGTTCCCAACACCCGGATGCGGCCCCAGTCGAGCCGACGGCCGAACAGACGGATGAGGGCCGGAAGGAGCGTGTGGGTGGCCGCCAGCACGCACGCCACCGCGACCGCCCCGCCCACCGCAATCCCTTTCCAGTACGCGTTGCCGCCGAGGAGCAGCGATGAGAGCGCCAGCGCCACGGCAATGCCGGAATAGAGCACGGAACGCCCGGCGTGGCGCATGGTTTCTGCCACAGCGTGGTCCGGATCGACCTGGGCATCGCGCTCCGATCGAAAGCGCATGCTGATGAAGAGTGCATAGTCAACCCCGACCCCGAGCGCCAGAAAACTTACGATGTCGGTCAAATAGCTCGACAGGGTCATGACGTTCTCCAGCAGGTCGAGCACCCCTAGGGCCAGCACGGCGCCCACGGCCGCCACGAGGAGCGGCAGGGCCGCCGAGGCCACACTCCCAAACACGACCAGGAGGAGCAGCAGGAGCACGGGAAGGGCGAGGGGGAGACTCTGCGCCAGCGTAGTCTTGGCGCCCTGCGTGACCTTCTCGCCGACCGCCGCGTCGCTCACGACCGTCACCGTGGCTCCACCCCGATCGGCGGCACGCCGAAAGGTCGTTTCCTCGCCGATAATCTTCGCCGGCACCACGTCGCGGCCGCTCGGTGGGATCAAGACGCTCGAATCAGCAGCCTGAAGCTGATAAACCCGAGTGCTTGGAAGACCGCTCGCCGAAGCCCATGCCCGTACCCGGCCGAGCGAGGCGTGTTCGATGAGAAGCGTGGCCGCCCCGCCGCCCCCTCCTCGGAGGTGCGAAAGCTGGGTATCTACCCAGGCAGACTGGCTCGACGGGTTCTCGAATCCGGATGAACTCAAACGGTGCGTGACGTTCTTCGCCAGGGGCGCCGCCACCACCAGGATGGCAAGCCACACCCCGATGACCACCCATCGGTAGCGGGCAAGAAACCGCGCCCAGCGGAACAAAAGGCCCATCCCCACCATCCATCCCCGAGACTTTCCCCATCAAATCTCGAATCTCTGCCGAGCGCAAGGTTTGCGACCCGAGAATATCTGGGGGAGGCGGGCAGGCGTCGCGGTGGACGGGCGCGGTATCTAGACGGCACGGGTGATGCGCCGGGACTGGTGCAGACTCATCGGAGACTGATGAAAGAGAATCGGCCCAGTCGTCCCGAGCCAGGATCATGGGCGTCGTCGGCCGCTGGCCTCACTCGTTCCGTCCTGCAGCCGCGCCCCGGCCGACCCGAGACCCGCCGCCATTCCAATGACCAGGGCGACCACCCCCAGCCCTATGTGATGGTGGGTTTCCAGAAGGCTCCCCGTGACCGCCACCAGAAACCCGAGGACCACGAAAAGCCATCGACCCATGACGGTCACGATCCTCCTTTGGGAGTTCGATCATTTCCTTCTATCTCTACTGGTTTACCATAGATATGCGCACGAGGTTCTCGTCGTGCATGCAGCCAGGGTTGGTTCGCTAGTGAGACATCCACGCGTCCGGATCGCGCGCGAGGTGCCGGACGGCCTCCGGAAGGTCGCCGGTCAGGATATGCGCCAGGGTCACGCGCTCCAGGACCGCACGGATGTTGGCGCGCACGGCGATCCACACCTCTTTCAGAGGTTCCGCGGAGTCGACGTAGCGGAGCGACTCGGGCCGTTGCCCCCGAACATTCGCGAGGGGCCCCTCGACCGCACGGATAATGTCGGCGATGGAAATCGTTCCGGGATCGCGGGCGAGCCAGTACCCGCCGTCGCCCCCGCGCTGGCTTTCCAGCAATCCGGCATGTTTTAGCTGCAGCAGGATGTTTTCGAGGAACTTGGGCGGGATGTGCTGCGCGACGGCTACGTGTTCGGCCTTCATCGGGCCCTGGCCGTGCGCGATCTCAGCCATAGCCCGACACGCGTAGTCACCTCTGGCGCTTAGTTTCACGGCCGTCCCTCCGCCTCCATAGTACTGAGCGACTCGGGGCGGCCGCACGCGGCCGCGGGGAGATCAAGAACCCGGGAGGCGGCTTAAGGACGTTTGCGGTCAGATCTCATCAGGCGCGTTGGGAAGCCCGTGAGCCAGTTTGGTCAAGAGCGCGGCCGCCGCTTCTTGCTCGGTTGCCGTCAGTTTGCCCCAAGGCCCCGTCAGGAGGGTGAGACGAAGGTTTTTCAGGCTCTGCACCACGTCTTTGCCCGCCGCCGTAAGCTCCACGAGACGCACACGGGCATCGTGCGGGTCAGCCACCCGATCCACCATTCCCGCCAGCTGCAGGCGGTCAATCATCTGGGACATGGTACTGGGCCGGACCGCGAGATGTTCGGCCAGCTGGCCCACCGTGCGGGCGCCGCGAAGGTGCAGGTGTCGCACGATCATGGCCTGCACGCGGCTGATGCCTCCGTTCTTCTCCTCCAGCTCATGACGGCGGATATAGCGACGAAGCACTTCGTACGCTTGCGCAAAGTCCTCTAAAGTCGTCGTTGGCGCCACGCCTTCCCCCCACATCTCGATAAAATCCACGCCGCTCACGCATCCGATGGTACGACATTGCACCAGGGCCTGCATGATGCCTCCGGTCGTCCCGCGGGACGAGACGCTGGCACAATCCCTCCAGCCGAGAAACTTTTTGGACACCGCACACCTGCGCTTCGCGGACGGCGCTCGGAAATCGGTAACGTGATAGGGGGATAAAGGGCGCGCCATTGCATCCGGCTCCGGCAGAAACGCACGGACGAACTGGCTTAGAGTGAGGTCAAGCAGGATGTGAGAGGGCTTGTTCGAAAGGCCGCATTAGACCTGATTCGATCGGATGAAAGGAAGACGCGTGTGAGGATTGTCGTTTATGGTCCCGAACGCCGGGTCGGAGCGCTCGAAGGGGAGCGGGTGATTGACTTGGCGCGTACGTACGAAATGGCCCAGGCTGCGCAAGGCCGACGGGTCCGGATGCTGCCGACGCGCCTCCTCGACTTCATCGAAGGGGGCGACGACAGTGTAGAGGCAGCGGGAGAGGCTCTGCAATTTGCCCGCGACCGGGAGTTGCCGCCGACGGCCGCAGTACCCGTGAAGGAAACGACCCTGCACGCTCCCTGGCCCGGACGCCGGATTGCTTGTGTGGGGGGCAACTACGCCGATCACATGCTGGGAATGATGCCTCCGCGGGCTGACGGCACCCGTATGACCGAAGGGGAGGTTCGGGAACAAGAGCGAAAGTCGCCCCCGTGGGGATTTTGGAAAGTGCCGGCCGAGGCGGTGGGACCTGACGGTGAGATCCCCTATCCCAACCGCACGCGTTACCTCGATTTCGAAGGCGAGGCGGCCATTGTCATCGGGCGGCGGGTCAAGAACCTGGCGGCGGCGGATTATCGTCCATACGTCTTCGGCGTGACCCTTCTCCATGACGGCAGTATCCGAGACGGCGGGGGGCCCCCGCGCGGTCTCTCATTCAATCTGGCGAAGAACTTCGACGGCTCGACCGCTCTCGGCCCCTGCATCGCCGTCGGTGAACTGGACCCGGAAGACGTAGACGTCACGACCGAGGTCAATGGGGAGCGCCGGCAGCACTACAACACCCGCGATATGATCTTTAACTGGGGCGAGGTGCTGGCGCATCTCTCGCGGGACTTCACTCTCGTCCCCGGCGACATCCTGAGTGGCGGGACCGCGAAGGGCACGGCTGCCGATTCGACGCCCAGAACGCCAGACGGCTCGCGGCCTACGGACCTCTTCTTGAAGAAGGGAGACGTCGTCGTCGTCTCGTCATCACGCATCGGTGCGCTTCGCCTGCACATCACCTGACCACAGCAGGGGGAGGTGGTCTGCCCTACCGCCAGCAGACCACCTCAAGCCACCTTACGGCATCGCCACCACCGACCCGGGCGGCACTTCCCGGATGTCGAGGGCATCGGGAAAGATGGTCTCGAACACGAAGTGGTCGTAGCTGTGGAGACTCGTGGCCGCGATTTCCCACCCGTCGATCCGAAACCGGTAGACGGCATTTTCGACATTGCCGGCGTACACCCAGATGCGACCGTTGCGGGCCATGCTCATAAAGTTGGCCTGACCCCCCAAGCGCGCGTGCACGTTCTTGAGAGCGCTCTCCGCAGCACTTCCCTCCCGCATGGCTTGAAGCCAGAGCTGGAAGCCGACTTCGCTGTCGGAGCGGCCCGTGAGGCGGTCCGTGAAATGCGGCCGCAGGTCCTGGTGTCCGGCCAGGTACCCGTTGTGGGCAAACGCCATGCCGGTCTCGTCATCCAGATAAGGCTGGGCGTCCAACTGACTCATGGTGCTCATGAGGCTTGGCCGCCGCACATGCACGAATAGCCGCCGGGTCTTGATGCGGGGGAGCACCTGCCCGGCCAGCGCATCGTTCCGGATTCCAGAGAGCGACCGGTACCGATGGAGACCATCCTCCTGCTCGAAGACCATGCCCCACCCGTAACCGGCGAGCCCCCACTCGTCCATCAACCGCGACCAGGTCAGCACCGTATCCATCGAAAGGGGCCGCGCGTCGGGGGGAACCGTGACGGCCAGCAGCTCACACACGTCTCATACCCTCTTTTCTCACGCGCAGGAACTTGGGCCGCACCGAAACGGGCTGGGCTCATTACATGGCGTCGGGAGCCGGAACACCGAGAAGGCCGAGTGCGTCTGCCATCACCGCCGCCACTCGACGCACCAACGATAGCCGAAATCGTCGCTCTTGGTCGCCCGCACGCAGGATCGGGCATTCTTCGTAGAACCGGTTGAAGCGATCCGCCAGCTCATACACGTAGGTGGCCACCATCGTGGGGTTGTACGTCTCGGCCGCCTCGAAAAGCACATCCGGCCACGAGGCGAGGGTCGTGGCCACCAACCTTTCCCAGGGCTCCAACACCGCCGGTGCTGCCACCTGATTGGCTGTCGTCTCGGCCGGATCCGCGCGCCGCAGGATGCCGGCGGCCCGTGCGTGCGTGTACATGACGTACGGCCCGGTGTTGCCACGGATGTCGGCCACCGCCGTGGTGTCCAGCACGATGTCGGTCTGGAGATTGTGTCGCAGGAGATAGTAGCGGATGGCGCCGGCGGCAATGGCTTCGCTCGCGATCCCCTCCTGGCGGGAACGCGCATGCTCCACGGCGTCCGAGACCACAGCCAGCAGATCGGCGACCTTAATGCCGATGCCCTGGCGTCCGGCCATGGGATAGACGTCGCGCCCGTCTTCAACCGGAACGCCGAGCCGGGCGGCCGTACTGCGCGAGAGCGCCACCACCGCGTACCCGATATGGTGAAGATGCCCTGCTGCGTCTTCGAAGCCCACGGCCTGGAGGGCTTCTCGGACCATCTCCTGCGGGTAGCTCTGGCGGCGGTCGATGACATTGACGACAGTGTCAGCCCGCCCTAGGGACGGGTGCTCCAGAACTTCCCGTCCGGTGCTGTAAAGGCCCTCGCCGCGGAGATGGTAGCGGAAGTCGAGCGGCAGGAGGCCGAACTTCCAGAGGTGATAGGCGATGTCTTTGGCCGTGTAGGTGAGAAGGCCGTTACTCCGCACCAGCACCTTGTCGGGCATATGCGCGCCGTCCCGCCCGCCTCCCTCCTCGTCGCGTGTGCGAAGCACCCAGCAGCCCGCCTGCGGGCCGCTCGTCTCCCGGACAAACCGAGGCGAGGCTTGTAGCCGGAGGAACGCCTCCTCCCAGAGCCCCGCTCGCATAATGTCACTTTCATGCACCAGTAGGTCATAGCGGATCCCGAAACGGGCCATGTCGCGCAGCTGGTCGTCAAGGATCTGCCGCACAAAGGCCTCGGCCATCCAGGCCGTGCGATTCTCGCCCGCCTCCAGCGCGTGCAGGACCTCGTCGCCGTGAGCTTTCAACGGTTGGTCGGTTTCATAGGCGTGATGCACGGCTGCGTACACGTCCCAGCAGTAGTCGCAAAACCGCGTCTGGTCGGCTGGCACCGCCTCTGGATCGAGGTAGAGAAGCCCTGTGACCGTATCGGCCACTTGGCGGCCCAGATCGTCGATGTAGTTGTGCACCTCTACGAAATGGCCCGTGCGCCGGAGAAGGCGCGCGACACTGTCACCGATGCAGGCGTTTCGGAGATGCCCGACGTGCGCGGCCTTGTTGGGGTTTATCGACGAATGCTCGACGATAACCTTCCCGGATCGGGGCGCGAACATCGGGACCAGCTGTTCAGACTGAGATTGAAGCCAGACGTCCCAGGCGATGTCGAGGTTCACATATCCCGGCCCCGCCGCCTCCGCACGCCGGACCCACGGATCTTCCGCCAGCTGCCGGGAAAGCGCCTCGGCAATCTCGCGCGGCGGTCTCCTGAGCCGGTGTGACAGGCGCATGGCCACATTGGTGGTGACGTCCCCGAACTCGGGGCGCGCCGTCTGCTCGACGACGATCGCATCCGGGTCTGGCGGTTCACCAAACAGGGCCGTCAGTGCAGTCCCGATCCGGCTTTTCAAGGCAGCGCGCAGGGATGACGGAGACGGCCACGACGTTGGCATGGACATGGGTAACAGATGCCTCGCCTTGATTTTGCCCCATTGTACCAGGAGGAACGTCTCCCCCGGACCGGGGTGCTTTCGATCGTATGCCGTCTATGTCACGCAGGGAAACGAGCCGTCTCGATTGGCGTCCGCGCCTCAATTACGAATCGGCCGCAGGTGCCCAGATAGGCGTGGGATGGCCATGGCGTGATCGGTGCTCCCTATTGGAACCAATCCTCCGCGCCTGCCGTTTCTGGGAGTGATGTCCCTGCCGTGGCAGCGCCGGAGATTTAGTCACGGGGGAACGGTGCGGCGGCCCGATCCGAGCGCTCGATGCGGGAGTGCCAACACCCACTCCCCTGGACGTCTCGACCAATCTCATGATCTCATGGACCATGGGTCATCGTGGGAGTCGACAGGCAGATGCCTTATTCGCTGGACGGTCATCTTGCGAGCTAAACCTGGTGCCATGAAACATCTCGTCGGCCGAAGCGGGACCGGTGCACTTCGCTCCGGGTGGATTCTCCCAGGGCTGGTTCTGATCGGAGTCGCAGGGATGGCCCTCCTCGTCGGGACGCAGCGCTCCGAATTAGTCCGGGCCAGCTCCCCCGCGGCCGACGCAATGCCGGTGGCGAAAGCGGCCCTGTTCTCGAAGCAGCACGCAGCTCTGGTCAAAGCGAGGCAACATCCGTTTCCGAAGACGAACCCCGCCGACTTTAAACCACCCGCCTCAGCGACCCCGGCGGCCCCCACGGTGGGCCTCATCGTCACGGAACAGAGCCCACTTCCCGCCATGCAATTTCTCCCCAATCACATGTGGACCGTACCGTTGAAGGGCAAAACATGGGTAGAAGTGTGGACGGGAGAACAAGAGATCCCGAAGGTTCAGGCAGCGGTGTACGTAATGACGTTTGTGCGGGTGGCTAACGGCCAGTTCCGTGATACGCTCGTTGGGTTGTTCCTAGCGCCAACGTCCGCCTCCACGCTGGTTCCGGTCGGCTGGTCGGGCACGACGCTCCGACTTAACACCAGTAGTGGTCAATCACTCTCGTTCAACGCGGCGACCGACACATTCAGCGGAACGTGACGATCGAAAGTTCGTGGTAGGCTCTCAGGTTATCTGGGGGGCGGCACGGGCGGGGTTCCCTCGCTGTTGCCATACGGCCCCGACCCGATGGGAGGCATGATGGCGGAGCCAGGCTGGTCTCACCGCGAAAACGAGGTGACCCTCCACACCTACGAAAAGCACGCGGACGCCTATATTCACCGCATGTCTGCCGACCCTCCCGCGTCTGTCTGCGCGTGGCTCGACGAAGCGGTTCGCGATCTTTCCCGTGATGCGTTGATCCTCGAGCTTGGAAGCGGGACCGGTCGGGACGCGCGGTATATCGAAAAGCAAGGGTACGCCGTCTTGCGGACCGATGCCACCGCCGCATTCGTTCAACATCTGCGTCAGGGCGGGTTTCTCGCCCGCCGCCTGAACGCCCTCACCGATCCTCTCGGCGGACCGTATCATCTTATCCTGGCCGACGCCGTCATCCTCCACTTTCCGAAAGCGGACGCTCTTGCTCTATTCCGCCGGGTCCGTGACGCCCTACTTCCAAAAGGACGCTTGGCCTTCTCTGTGCAGCAAGGATCCGGCCAGATGTGGCGCGACCTTGACGGTGGGCCTCGCTACTTCTGCCTGTGGGAATCTGGGGAGTTGACACAGGCCCTGTCTGAAGCCGGATTTTCCATGCGCTATTCCAAGTGCGATGAAGACTTCCGGTCCATCCGATGGATGAACCTCGTAGTGCAGCCGGCTTCAGCCGAATAGAGGCGGCAGCACCGCACGCCGGGTTCCAATTCGCGGGGTTTTTCCTGCAGTCTCATGGTGCGTCACCCCCAGGCGGGCCTTTTTGGTTCACAAATCGGTCTTGAGACCCATGGCCGAGAGCCGACGGTTTGACGATAATCAAGGGACGTCTGCAGCAGGCCGTGACACAGTGGAGAGGAGCGGTATCGGTATGGTCCAGCATTCAAGCGGCGTGCGACCCGTGATTTATGCCGAGGGCCTGGTCAAGCGTTTCGGCCAGGTCACGGCCCTGTCAGGCGTCAGCCTGGCAGCCGATCCCGGCACGGTGCTGGGACTTCTCGGTCCCAATGGCGCCGGCAAGACCACGGCCGTCCGGATTCTGACCACGCTCCTCATCCCGGATGCAGGTCATGCGGAAGTAGCCGGGTTTGACGTCGTCCGTCATCCCCAGGAGGTTCGCGAGCGGATCGGACTGGCCGGCCAGCAGGCCTCGGTCGACGAATATCTCACCGGGCGTGACAACCTGGTCATGGTCGGCCGGCTCTATCACCTCCCTTCCCGCCAGGCGCGATCGCGGGCGGACGAACTCCTAGCGCGCTTCGGCCTGGAAGACGCGGCCGGCCGTCTCGTCAAAACGTATTCCGGCGGCATGCGCCGACGACTTGATTTGGCGGCGAGCCTGGTCGCAGCGCCGCCTGTGCTCCTGCTTGATGAACCCACGACCGGTCTTGACCCTCGCAGCCGGACGGATATGTGGACCGTCATCGAGGGGCTGGTACGCGACGGCACGACCCTTCTCCTCACGACGCAATACCTTGAAGAAGCCGATCGTCTGGCGGATCACATTGCCGTGGTCGATCACGGCCGTGTGGTGGCCGCCGGATCTCCCGACACCTTAAAGAAGAGCATCGGCGGCGAGCGGATTGACGTCGCAGTGCCGGACCCGAAGGACATGGCGGTGGTACGAGCCGCCATCGCCCGGGCCGTGGGCCGGGAACCGGACCTGGACCTCGAACTGAACCGGCTCACGGTGCCGGTCGAAGCGGGTGTCCGGGATCTGACAGCGGTCGTGCGGGAACTGGACCAGGCCGGCATCGTGGTCGAGGATATCGGCCTCCGGCGGCCGACCCTCGATGAGGTGTTCATGACGCTGACCGGCCACGAGGGGCCTGGTTCCGGCCAGACCGAGGAGGTGTCCTAAGATGGCGAGCCTCGCCTCAGAGCCCAGAAGCCGCCCGTTTATCACCCGTCTCGGCTGGGCGGTCAGCGATTCCTGGACCGTGGTGCGCCGGCATCTCACTCATATCCGCTACATGCCGGACAAACTTCTCGATGTCACGATTCAACCCATCATGTTTGTGGTGCTGTTCGCCTACGTCTTCGGCAGCGCCATCAAGGTTCCCGGAGGCAACTACCGGTCGTTTCTGATGCCTGGCATTTATGCCCAGAACATGATGTTCGCGTCCATGCCCATCATGGCGGCGCTGGTCCAGGATATGCAGCGAGGCGTCATTGACCGCTTCCGATCCCTTCCCATGTCACGGGCGGCCGTCCTGGTCGGTCACGCCGGAGCCAGCTTTATCGAGAGCATGCTGGGGCTCGTCATAATGCTCTTGTGCGGTCTGTTCATCGGCTGGCGTCCGGAACTGGGCGTGGGATCAACGCTTGGCGGCATCGGCCTCCTGATGCTGTTTGCCTTCGCGATGACGTCGGTGGGCACGTTCCTCGGGCTCATCGTCAAGAGTGTGGAGGCGGCACAGAGCTTCGGCTTCATTGTTATGTTCCCGCTCACGTTCATTGCCAATACCTTTGTCCCGACGGCAGGCATGCCTGTGTGGCTGCGAACAGTGGCCAACTGGAACCCCGTGAGTGCCGTGGTTCAGGCCGTGCGGACGCTCTTTGGAAACCTGCCGCCGGGGTCGCATGGCGGCCCCACCTGGACGCTCGCCCACCCCGTGTTGAGCACGCTCATCTTCGCCTGCCTCCTGATTGCCGTCTTCATGCCGCTCGCGGTCTGGCGCTTCCGTCGGATGCTCCTCGAGTAGCCGCTCCGTGTTATATCGGAAACGGACCCAAGGCGGCCTAAAAGGGCCCTCCAGGGTCGGATCGGCACGGCCCGTCGAACGTTAGGAGGTTTGGAGACCATGCTGAGCGAGACCGAGCAGAAGCGCTCTAAGCCGCCCGGACGCGCGACCCCAAGACCTGGGCAGAACGTCTCGCCGATGATGGGCTTTCGGGGGGATCCCCCGTTTTCCGACGCGCTCGACTGCTGTCGTAGTCGCTCGGAGGTTATCGCCCGATACCGGCATCGCATGGAAGCGGGGGCCCACGTCACGGTGGAGGAGACCCTGCCATCAGCGACGGCCGTGGTACCGGGTCCCGTGATCGCGCGGCCGCCCGCGAGTTCCCGCACGCCAACCGCCCTCCGGTATCAGGTATGTGGGTTTGAAGAAGACGTCGTGCCGCAGATCGTCGGCGCCGACGACCGCCCGTCGAGGGCGGAGATGCTGCATGCACGGGCAAGCCGATGACGGATTTCGGGGCTTCCCGGCCGCGCGCGCTCATCATTCGCCCGATGACCCCGGACTTGTGGCCGTCTTTAGAGGAGCTCTTCGGTCCGAAGGGCGCATCCAACGGATGCTGGTGCATGTACTGGAGGGTGGGTCCGGCGTACGGGCGCCGGCCCCGCGGCGAGAATCGGGCTGCCCTCCGAGCGTTGGTGGAAGAAGGACCTCCCCCCGGGCTCATCGCGTTTTTGGACGGCCGGCCGGTCGGCTGGTGCCAGATGACGCCCCGATCCGACCTTCCCTGGCTGGACCGAGGGCCCCGTGCCCCCCGCATCGATGCGGCTCCTGTGTGGTCGCTGTCCTGCTTTTACATTCATCGAAACTATCGGAGGCAGGGCCTGGCCCTGGCCCTTATCCATGAAGCCGTGCGAATCGCCCAAAGCCGCGGCATCAGGATGCTGGAAGCCTACCCCATCGACATGGACGCCCCGCGCGGCACGACGAACCCGTTCACCGGGGTGGCATCCTCGTTTAGAAAGGCCGGGTTTGTCGAGGTGGCTCGACGACCCCCCGCCCGCGTTGTCATGCGACTTGATCTCTCCCGGCGCGAGTCCGCGGGCGTCAGGGACCCGCGAACTCCCGCCAAACCTCCCGAGTAATGGCATAAACCCGATGCGGAACTCCGGTCGGCTTTGTGATCTCCGCGACGGGAACCATTCCGTTTCGCTCCGCCACCCGAATTGATGGTTCGTTGTGGATGCTGATGATGGAGATCAGGCGGGGTACCCCCAGGAACCGGAAGCCCCAATCTCTGCAGGCACGGGCGGCCTCGGTCGCATATCCGTGACCCCAATGCCGGCGCACGAAGAGATACGCGATTTCGGGTTCCGGCCCTCCTTCATCTCCCACCGTCTGGGGAATGAATCCACACTGGCCCAAAAATTCGCCATCGTCCCTCCGCTCCACCACCAAGAGCCCATAGCCGAACCGCTCGTAGTTGGTGATCGTCCGCTCAATCCAGCGGATCGTCCCCGGCCGGTCAATCAGGCTCGGATAGTGCCGCATGGCAACCGGGTCCTGAAAGATAGACGCGAGACGGTCCGCGTCGTCAAAGCCCATCGGCCGCAGCTGAAGCCTCTCGGTCTCTATTCGGATCTCCACGCGTGGTGCCCCCTTCATCGGACCCCCAATCGCCAGTAGCGCAGGTACGTCCGAGGCGGCGCGTGGCAACGGGCCGCCCGGCCGGCCAACGGGCTCAACATTGGATGGCGTCCGGCATCCCACAACCCACCTCCTGCCCCATTATCTCGGAGCGTTTTCATCCCCGCGACGTCCTCGGCCGGGTCCCGGTGAGGGGCACGGTCGTGTCTGGCACCGCGTGTCCAGGAGGATCAGCGGCCCCCCTCGATACCGTCGTCCCGGGCGGGGATCCGCATCCGCGCAACCCGCTCTGGTCAGCGAATCTAACGATGGGGCCCTCAAGACCGTTTGTGATCGGACCGCTTTGAGGGCAGCGCGATAATCCCAAAGATCCACTCCGCCTCTCGGCGCACGCCTATAGTCCGACGCGGATCCGCCCCCGACAGGTATTCTGCTGGACGTTTGGACATGTCCCATACGCTCATCGGGACGCCCTGGCTCACCCATGGGCGTGGCCCATGGCGATCCCGACCTCCCCTCCCGGCGAGATGTTCGGGCTCCCCACCGCTTCCCCGGGGGTTTCATGAGAGTGGCCCTTTCCCCTTGGGGCCAAGCGTCCCGCCTTCAGTAGACTAAGCGGGGGTGACGCCGTGGAACCGAGTCCTTACCTGCAGCTCCACACGCTCTGTTGCTTTGACGCGTCGGGTCGGGTGCTGTGCACCAACGAACCGGACGGAGACCATGGGCCGGCCTTCGTCATCGTGCGTGGACATCGCGAAGTGGCGTGGGCCGTGCATGCAGACGTCCCCACCGAAGTGGCGGAGGAGCTCGATGCCCTGGCCGCCACCGAACCCCCTCTCGGCGACCCGCGGGCCGAGCCGGTTCACGCGCCGCGCTACCAGGCACTGCTCGGCTCAACCGCTCTATATTTTGGGCCGGGCTATCACTTCGGACGGGCCGTGCTGGCAGAACCCACGGACGACATCCACCTCATCACGGACGAACAACTTCTTAAGACCTACTTTCCCGGCTGGAGAGTGGGCGAGATTGACGCCGGCCGCGCTCCGGTCCTGGCCGTGGTCGATGGACAAGTACCGGTCAGCATCGCGTTTTCAGCCCGCTCGGGTGAGTACGCCGCCGAAGCGGGTGTCGACACCGCAGAGCCCTACCGCGGGCGGGGGTTCGCACCGCGGGTAGTCTCAGCCTGGGCGAGAGCGGTGTGCCATCGCGGACGCATCCCGCTCTACAGTACGAGTTGGGACAATGAAAGCTCGAGGGCGGTGGCGCGAAAACTCGGCCTTACACTGTACGCGGTGGAGTGGGCGCTCTCGCCACGAACCTAAGCGCCGGCATCGAGGACAGAGCCGTGGTCGGCATTTAAGCCCGGTGCAACCCGGCCCCAGAGGGCGGTCAGGGACCCACTCGCCGGGCGCGCGGGCCTCGGATTGGAACGGATGCGGCCGACCGTGGCATGGCCGCTCGACGCAGCCGTCCATAAGAGCCGCCACCTGTTCGGTCCCGCCGGGCCTCGGGGAGTCCACCCAACCGCTATCAGGCCCGATTCACAAGCTCCCGTCTCACCATGCGTTACGCGTGGGCCCAGATGCTTGTCACGGGATTCTTGCCAGCCCCGGCGACGCCGCTCCGAGTTCGGACCGGACCCCTCACCTCACCGCCCGGCTTTTACCCGTCTCGACTGCGCCCACTGTACCGTCCCGCGCTTCACGCAGTACGCCGTTCGCCATCGTTCCGGGAGGCAACCGGGGTCTCCAGCCTTACCCCGCTTCGGTCGGCGCCGGCACGGCCGCCACTTCGAATGCAAACCCGCACGGAATATTCGGTTCCTCCGTGTGACTTTTCCCGGGGCGGACCGTCAACGCCCTCCTATACGCCCATCGACCTTCGATCTCGTCAGCGGGGGCCGCGTCGCTCTTCCAGTTCCAACAGCGTGCGCGGCCAATCTTCCTTCAACAGCCGGGAGAGCCCGCGGTCCGCCAGCAGGCGCCCTTCGGTCTGGCACCCCGGGCAATAGTTGGCCTCGTTGTCCGCATATTTGATCCGCTGAACCGGGGCTCCACAGACGGGACACGGCTCCCCGAACTTGCCGTGTACGGCCATCTCCTTGTGAAACGCCGTCACCTTGTCCAAAAACCCATCTCCGGCCTGTGCGCGGAGGCGCTCCACCCACTCCTCTAGCACCTGCCGTGCGCTTGTCAAAAGCCGCTCCACTTCCTCGTCGCTCATGGCACCGGTCTGCCGGAGCGGAGACAGCCGGGCCCGGTGGAGAATCTCATCCGAGTACGCATTGCCCACTCCGTCGATAACATCGGGATCGGTGAGCGCGCGCTTCAAAGTCCGGTTGTGACGCCGGAGTGCTGCGGCAAACCCTCCGGGGGTCGCGGAAAAGACATCCACCCCCTCGCGGGCGAACGCGGCGAGTCCCGCCGCCCCCCGAACGAGATGCAGCGAGGCCCGGCGCTTGGATCCCGCCTCCGTGAGGACCAGGCTTCCGGCCGGAAAGTCAAGGGCCGCCAGCGACATCTTCCCGGCCAGCACAGCGTCAGGCGCGCGCCAGTGAAGCCGTCCGGCAATCATGAGGTGGAGGACCATGAAGTGCTCGCCGGAAAAGGCGAGGACAATCCGTTTCCCGAGACGACGGGCATCGAGGAGGGGCCGTCCGGCAAACGCGGAGGGCTCCGGATCGACGGATCGGAGCAGGAAGGGTGTATGCACCCGCAAGTGCCGAAGCGCCTGTCCTCCTGCTAACGCCCGCACCCGCTCGACATACACGGTCACGTCGGGAAGCTCCGGCACGTCCTTTCCTTCCTTCCGGCCTCCGCCTTCCGGCCTCCGCCTTCCGGCCTCCGCCTTCCGGCCTCCGCCTTCCGCTTTCCACCCACGAAGTTCGCTTATGGCACAAAGTATCGCACGGCACCCGTGGG